>NZ_JAMYLU010000010.1:0-212459 GCF_040318135.1 Mesorhizobium sp. M1295 | reverse complement strand
GATCAGCAGCAGCTCAAGCCGCGCAGGAAGAAGCGCGACCAGCAACAGCAGGAAGCCGCACCTGCTGAACAGCCGGCCGAGCAGGCTGCGCCCGCGAACGACGTTCAGCAGCAGCTCAAGCAGCGCAGGAAGAAGCGCGACCAGCAACAGCAGGAAGCCGCACCTGCTGAACAGCCGGCCGAGCAGGTTGCCCCTGCAAACGACAACGAGCAGGGCAATCCGCGCAAGAGGAAGAATAAGCAGGACCAGCAGGCGGCGCCGGCTCTCCCACAGGCCGAGCCACTTCCAACCGACAAGCAAGCCGCTCCTGCTCAAGCCGAACAGCCCCAGGACCAGGCGAAGAAACGCGGCAAGAAGCCCGTTGGGGAAGAGCCGGTGACAGGCGAACAGCAGCCCGCAACCGGTGAGCAACCCGCCACCGGCGAACAGGCAGCACCCGCCGAGGGTGGGCCCCCTGCTTCGGGCGAAGCCGCGGCCAACCCGAACGAGGCGCCCATACTGGACAGTCAGAAGGATGTCAGGCGCAGGCACGGCAAGGACCAAGGCGGCCAAAACGCGGGTCGCCAAAATGGCGGCAAAACGGGTGGTCAGGAAGGCAACCAGCCCGTCGAGGAGAACGGCAACCAGGCGGAAGTCTCGAAACCGGCTCCGGTCGACCAGGGGCCGCCCCCGACCGACGACCGGGCAGCGCAGCAGGAGATCAAACCTGAAAAGATCGCTCCCGTGACCGAGGAAAAAGGCAAGCGCGTCGAGCGCTCAGCCGATTTCGAGGATGTTCGTCGTCGTCGGCGCCCGCAAGGCACCAATGTCCTCAGGGAATTCGGCGACCGCGTCATCCTCCAGTTCAACAACCAGACGTTCGTCGAAAGCAGCGACGCCCCGCGTATGCACCGCGGCGCCAGGAATGTCTATTATGAGGACCTGTCGGGCGATCGCACCCGGGAAATCGTGGAGCGTGACAACGGTTTCCGGATCGTCACCATCCGCAACCGCTACGGCGACGTGATCCAGCGTTCACGCATCGCGCCTGACGGACGCGAATATGTGCTGAGCTATGTCGACGAGCGGAACTATGACGATGATGCAGACTGGCGCGACCCGGGCGACGACCTGCCGCCGATGCGCCTTACCATCCCGCAAGAGGAATACATTCTGGATTCCGAAGAGGTCGAGGATCCGGACGACTACTACACCTTCCTCGAACGACCGCCGGTGGAGAAGGTCCAGCGCCTCTATTCGATCGACGAGGTCAAACGCTCAGCCCGCGTGCGCGACATTGCCCGCCGCATCGACCTCGATACGCTCAACTTCGAATTCGGTTCGGCTTCGATTTCCGACACCGAGGTCCAGAAGCTGGAGGGTGTTGCCAACGCCATGGACAAGCTGCTGAAGAAAAACCCGGCCGAGACCTTCCTGATCGAAGGCCACACGGATGCAGTCGGCAAGCCGGAAGCGAACCTTGCATTGTCCGACCGCCGCGCCGAGGCAGTCGCCGAAGCCTTGACCAATGCCTTCGGCATCCCGCCGGAGAACCTGACGACACAGGGCTATGGCGAGGAGTATCTCAAGGTAGACACGTCGGGACCCAACCGTGAGAACCGCCGCGTCGCCATCCGCCGCATCACCTCGCTGGTGGCGCCGGTGGCCAGCGCCCAATAAGCGGAATGTGAACCGCGCGATCCGATCAACCATTGAATCGCGCGGTCACCAATCTTGAAACGCGAGGTCACCAATCCCAAATTTTGGAAAGGGCGTCCCTGCCCCGTCCCGACTCCAGCGGGACACACGAGCCCCGCCGGTTCCCCTCCCCGGCGGGGTTTCGTTTTTTAGAACCTTGCAAACCGCCGCAGCCTGCCCGAAATACGGCACTCCGACAACGGAGCCCGGAATCGCCGCATGAAGCGCCTCGAACTCGCCATCGAATCGATCATTCTCGCCTCGCGCTGGCTGCTGGTCGTCTTCTATCTCGGACTGGGCGCGGCGCTTGCCATCTATGCCGTGTCCTTCGGCAAGAAGCTGTTCGAGTTCGTCTCCGTGGCCTTCACGCTCGACGACACCGATACCATCCTGAAGATCCTCGGCCTCATCGACGCCGCGCTGGTCGCCTCACTGGTGGTGATGGTGATCATCTCGGGCTACGAAAACTTCGTAAGCCGCTTCGATGAAAATGACGGCAAGGTGCATTGGCTGGGCACGATCGATGTCGGCTCGCTGAAGGTCAAGGTCGCCTCGACAATCGTCGCCATCTCCTCGATCCACCTCTTGCAGGTTTTCCTGAACTCGGTCTCCTACACGACCGACCAGCTGATGTGGCTGACCATCATTCATCTGGCCTTCGTTCTGTCGGCACTGATGCTTGCCTATATCGACCGGCTGATGGGTCTTGGCAAAGCCAAGAAAGCCGAAGGCTGAGCACGCGTCTGTGCCGGTCTTTAAGAGATACGCCTGTCAGCTAGATGCTTTCCGTCAGTAAATACCTTTGATTTTGGTATCAGTCCGCTCGAACACCTCGTCCGGCACAAAAAAGTCGCCGGCGAGCGGGCCTGTCGCGCCCGGCGCATAGGCTGAGAAATCGCTGACGCCTTCGGCGCGCAGCACTTCTTCGTCGATGTAGAAATTACCGGTTGCCCCGCGCGACGGCCTGACCAGGATGGCGTGTGCGGCATCGGCCATGATGTCGGGCGAACGGCTCATCGCCGCCACCGTCGCCCCGCCCAGGAGGTTGCGCACCGCCGCCGTGTCGATGGTCGAGATCGGCCAGAGCGAATTGACCGCAATGCCATCCCTGGCGAACTCGGCGCTCATGCCCAGCGTGCACATCGACATGCCGAACTTCGCCATCGTGTAGGCGACATGGTTCTTGAACCACTTGGCCTTCATGTCGAGCGGCGGCGCCAGATTCAAAATGTGAGGATTTTCCGCCAACCTCAAGTGTGGAATGCACATTTTGGAGACGAGAAAAGTACCGCGCGTGTTGATCTGGTGCATCAGGTCGTAGCGTTTCATGTCGGTCTCCAGCGTGCCGGTGAGTTGGATGGCGCTGGCATTGTTGATGCAGATATCGATGCCGCCGAACGTCTCCACGGTCTTGGCGACGGCTTCGGCGACCTGCGCTTCATCGCGGATGTCGCACAGCGCCGGCAGCGCCTTGCCGCCGGCCCGCTCGATCTCTTGCGCCGCTGTGTAGATCGTCCCCGGCAGCTTCGGATGCGGCTCGGCGGTCTTGGCCGCGATCGTCACATTGGCGCCGTCGCGCGCGGCGCGCAGCGCAATCGCCAGCCCGATGCCGCGTGACCCGCCAGAGATGAACAGCGTCTTTCCCTTGAGCGACATCCTCGCCCCTCCCTGTGCTACTCTCTTTTCTACCATCTTTTCTCCTTGCGATCCTTGCCTGCACCGCCGGCGGATACAAGCGCCCTTAACCCGCAGCGGTGGTGTGACGCTACGGAGGGTCGTGGATTTCGCGGGAGCGCGCGTTGAATCTGTCGGGCAAGTTGGTATATATTCTATACGAAAAGGGAGAATATATAAATGGCCTTATCGATCAAGAATATGGCGGTCGAGCAACTGGCACGTGAGCTCGCCCGCCGGCGCCAGGTATCGGTGACGGAGGCCATCCGTCAAAGCCTCGAGCGCGAGGTTGCGCGCGAGCGGCTTGTGCCGCGCGACGAGACCGGTGACCTTTTTCAACGTCTGATGGCGATTGCGGAACGAGCTGCACGAATACCGGAGCGCAAAGACGCGATGAGCGACGATGAAATTCTCGGTTATGACGAACTGGGTATCCCGACGCGATGATCATCGATTCCTCGGCGCTGGTCGCCATTTTACGCACGGAGCCGGGCTACGACCGCTTCGTTTTGGCGATCACCCAGGCTGAAAGACGTTTGCTTCCGGCACCGACACTGCTTGAAACGACAATGGTGCTCGTCGGCCGCTGGCAGGACCAGATTATCGATCGCTTCGAAACTTTTTTGCGCACCGCCTCGATCGAGACGATCCCCTTCACGGCCGACCACGCCGCGGTCGCTCGTCAGGCGTTCCTGCGCTATGGCAAGGGCCGGCATCCGGCCGCCCTCAACTTCGGCGACTGCATTGCCTATGCTGCGGCACGTATCGAAGCCATGCCGTTGCTGTTCAAGGGTGACGATTTCCGGCTGACCGACATCGAACCGGCTGTTTGATCCACGGCTAGACCAGCACCAGGCCCTGCCGCATGGCGATGGCGATCGCATCGGTGCGGTTGGCGGCACCGAGCTTCGTCAGGATCGCTGCGACGTGGAATTTCGCCGTATGCACGGAGATGTTCAGCCGCCGCGCGATGACCTTGTTGGGCGCGCCTTCGGCGAGCAGTGCCAGCACCTCGCTTTCGCGCGGCGAAAGCGTCGGCCGGACGATTTGCTCGTTACTCGGTTCCTCGTCGAACCGGTCGCTGTCATGAAAGGTAAAATCGTGCCCGTCTGACAGAGCGTGGCTGTCACGCGAAATCCGGTAGCCAGCCGCCGCCAGCCGCGCCGCAGCGGCGATCAGCACGTCGTCCGCTGCCACCGGCAGCACGGCAAACACTGTATCGGCCGGCCGCTCCCCGGCCGCTCGCGACGATAGCAGCACTCGAGGCATAGCGGCGTCGACGAGCCCGCCTTGCACCCCATGATCATCGACGATGGCGACATCCGCCGCCCAACGCCCGTCGACTTCGCCCGCCAGAAAAGGCTGCAGGTCATCGGTCGCAGCGAGAGCCGCGGACAGACTTCGCGCGCGCTCGACGTCACGGAGCACGATCAGCACCGTCAGCCGTCTGCCAGCGACCTCACCGCTTACCATCTATCCCTCAGCTCAGTGGTTTTTCACCGATGGTCAGTGAGACCTCACGGTTCTCGCCGCCGCGCACCACGCCGAGTGTCACCAAGGCACCGGCGCTGTCCGGCCCGAGCTTGCGGATCAGCTCGCGCGGGCCATGCACCGTCTCTGCGTTCCACGATACGATGATGTCGCCGAGACTGAGACCGGCGGCTTTCGCCGGGCCGCTATCGTCAAGGCTCATCACCATGGCGCCCTGTGTATCACCATTGCGGACCGGATGCAGGCCGGCACCAAGATAGCCCCTCGCCACATGACCCTTCTCGCGCAGCGTCGTGACTGCCCGCTCGATCGTTTCGTAAGGCATGACCAGCGCCCGCCGGCGTGGCCCGAACAGCAGCATGCCGATCAGTCCGCCCTTGGCGTCGAGCACAGGGCCGCCCTCGAAACGGCCGCCGGCATTGACGGCAAGGTTGATGCGCCGGTCGATCGTGCCGCCGCGCATTGAACGCCAGGCCGGGCCGACCTCGCCGACCGTGCCGAAGGTAGCGAGCGAGGTGCCGTCGCTATTGCCCGCGACGATCGCCAGATTGCCCGGCCGCACTGCATCCGCCTTCACCAGGGACGGCACGCTTGGTGCGCCGGTGGGTTTCAAAACGGCCGTGCCGGTGGACGGGTCGCGGCCGACCAGCTCGGCCTTGACGGTTTCGCCCGAAGGAAACGTCAGCTCGATCTCCTCGCCGGCCTCGACCGCCTCCTCGGCAGTGACGAAATAGTCGTCCTGCCAGTGGAAAGCGGTAGACGTGCGGTGGTGGTGCGTCGCGAAGCTGGCCGTCGCTGGAGCCGCGGCTGCGGCGATGTCGGCAATGGCGTCGGAAAATGTGCTCAGATTGAAATCGCTCATGATTTGTCTCCTGGGTTCCTCGTGACCCAGATATCGCCCGGCAGGGCGTTGGCGGATACTCGCCTGACGGCTAGTTGGGCGTTTGACTGGCCATCTGGTCAGGTCGCGGCCGGTCCGGCCGCTCCGCACATATAGGCATTGTTCATCTTGTTCCAAAAGCTACGGAGCCCCGCAGATGGCCCTGCCCGCCCAGCAATTGCAATATGACGATGCCCTTCTCGATGCCTATTCGGCGACGGTCGCCGATGCCGTCGACCGCATCGGGCCCGCCGTCTGCCGCATCGAGCGTGTCGGTGGCCCGGGCGGCCATGGCTCAGGCTTCGTCATCGCGCCGGACGGGCTGGTCGTCACCAACTTCCACGTCGTCGGCGATGCGCGCAGTGTGCGCGTGTCGATGCCGGACGGCGCCTCCAGGGAAGGCCGCGTGCTCGGCCGCGACCCCGACACCGACATTGCGCTGGTGCGCGCCGACGGCAACTTTGCCGACGTTGCGCCGCTTGGCGATTCCAAGCGTTTGAGGCGCGGCCAGATTGCAATTGCCATCGGCAACCCGCTCGGCTTCGAATGGACCGTCACCACCGGCGTCGTCTCGGCGCTCGGCCGCTCGATGCGTGCCTCCACCGGCCGGCTGATCGACGACGTCATCCAGACTGACGCCGCGCTCAACCCCGGCAATTCCGGCGGACCGCTGGTGTCCTCGGCCGGCGAGGTGATCGGCGTCAACACCGCGATGATCCACGGAGCGCAAGGCATCGCGTTCGCGGTTGCCTCCAACACCGCCAATTTCGTCATCTCGGAGATCATCCGCTTCGGCCGCGTGCGCCGCGCCTTCATCGGCGTTTCCGCCGACACCACCAACCTGCCGCGCCGCGCAGCACTCTTGTCGCAAGTGTCGAGCAGCACGGCGGTGCGCCTGCGCAGCGTCGAGAAGAACAGCCCGGCGGACAAGGCCGGCCTCAGGGAAGGCGACATTATTGTCGCCATCGACGGCCGCCCGGTCACCGGCGTCGACGATCTTGTGCGCATGCTCGACGCCGAGCGCATCGGCCGCGAGACACTGTGCACGGTGGTGCGCCGCTCCGGCATTGCCCAGGTCACGGTGATGCCGTTGGCGAGGGCAAGCTAGCTCGCTGCAGCACCCTGCGCATATTGCGCCAGGAATTCCGGGCTCGGCGGGATCGGCCTGATCACGTCGATCAGCACGCCGTTGGGATCCTTGGTGATGAAATGGCGCTGGCCGAAGGGTTCGTCGCGCAGCGTTAGCAGGATCGGCAGGCCGGCGGCGGTGATCCGCTCATAGACGGCATCCGGGTCCCTGACCTCGAAATTGATCAGCACGCCAGACGCGCGGCCCCGCCCCTCCTCCGGGATCGTCTCATGATCGCCCTGGACGATGCCGAGGTTGACGCGGCGATCTTCGGCTGAGCGCAGATGGATGTACCAGTCGGCCTCGAACAGCGGCTTGAAGCCGAAATGCGCGACATAAAAGGCTGCAGTGCCGGCAACATCGCCCGTCATCAGCACCGGATAATAGCTCGTCGTCCTCATCTTTCCTTCTCCCGGCGAACACCATACAATCTGCATGTAAATGTAACTAACATACAGGCTGAATGTATGCAACAGCGATCCGCTCGCCGCTCCAACCGTGATCGCACCGAAGCGACACGCGCCGAGCTCATCGCTGCGGCGCGAAAACTGTTCACCGAAAAATCCTATGCCGAGACCAGCACACCCGAGATCGTCGCCGCTGCCGGCGTAACGCGCGGCGCGCTTTATCATCACTTTGCAGACAAGCAGGCGCTGTTTGCCGCTGTGGTCGAACAGGAGGCGCAAGCCGTGGCGGAAGAGATCGAACGCGCGTCGCCGCCTTCGCTATTTGCCCGCGATGCGCTGATTGCCGGCTCGGATGCCTATCTGGCTGCCATGCGCGCCCCCGGCCGAACTCGGCTCTTGCTGCTTGATGGCCCCGCCGTGCTCGGCCGCGCCGCCATGGATGCGATCGACAATCGCCATGGCAACCGTTCGCTGCGTGAGGGCCTTGTTGCCGCGATGCGCTCGCACTCTATGACGAGATTGCCTGTGGAAGCACTGACCGCTTTGCTCGCCGCTGCCTTCGACCGCGCAGCGCTCGCCATTGAAGCTGGAGCATCGATCGAGGACTATCGCGCCGTTCTCATCGCGCTGATCGACGGTCTGTCTCCGGCTCCTCCTTAGGCACCTCACCCGGCTCGAATTCGTTGAAACAACCAAGCTGGCGCTTGAACTGATCGATCAGCCAGGCGGCCGCCGGTTTCGGGCTGCGATCGGCGCGGTGCATGGCATAAAGCGGCGAGCGGACTTCGCTGTAAGGCTCGAGATCGAGTTCGACGAGCCGGCCGTTCGCCAGATCATCGGCAATCAGCCATCGCGGCAGCCCGCCCCAGCCCAGCCCCTCGCGCATCAGCACGTGCTTGGTGCGCACATCCGTCAGCCGCCAAGTGCGGTAGGCGAAGACGCCATAGTCGCGCCCGCGCGTACGCTCGGACTGGTCCGAGACGACCAGTTGGATGTGTTCGCGGACATCCTCCAGCGCCACTGGTCTGGGCAGCAGCGCCAGCGGGTGATCAGGCGCTGCGGCCGGCACCAGGGAGAAGAAACCGATGCGCAGCAGATTCACATCCGCCTCGCCCAGAAGCCCTCCGATGCCGAGATCGGCCTGTCCGCCGACAACATGATCGAGGATAAGGCCAAGCGAGCCGATATGCAGACGCAGTGTCACGGCCGGAAACTGCACCTCGAATGCCTTTAGCACCCGAACCAGCACCGGCGACGGTAGCGTCACGTCGACCGACAGCGCAACTTCCGCCTCCAATCCCTGCCGATATCCGTCGATACGCGAGCGGATGCGTTGCAGCACGCCGACCATGCGCCGCGCATCTTCCAGCGTCGCCTTGCCGACATCGGTCAGTTGCGGCTCACGCGTGCCCTCACGCTCAAACAGCTTCAGCCCAAGCTGCGCTTCGAGGTTGGCAATGGCGTAGCTGATGACCGACTGCGCGCGGTTGAGCTTACGGCCGGCAGCCGAGAAGGAACCGGTGTCGGCCACCGCAACCAGGATCTGCAGTTGGTCAAGCGTCGGGTTGGGCTGCATCTTTCAATCCACAATTTAGATGGATCATATACAAAATATACCAGTTTTTCAAATGGGTCTGCGCACACATATTTGCCGGGAGATTTTAATCCAACCTTGGAGAGTCACCATGTCCATCCTTCTTGTCACATCCAGCCCACGCGGCGCCGCCTCGCACTCGACCCGTGTCGCCAACGAACTCGCCGACAAACTGCTTGCCGCCGATCCTTCGGCCAAGCTTGTCGCCCGCGACCTCGTCGCCAACCCGCTGCCGCATATCGACCCCGACTATTCGACCGGCATCTATACGCCGGCCGAAGCGCGCACCCAGCGCCAGGCTGAGGTCGTCGGCGTTTCCGATACTGTACTGGACGAGCTGTTTGCGGCCGACACCGTCATTCTCGCCACCGGCTTCATCAACTTCAACATCTCGTCGACGCTGAAATCCTGGGTCGACCACGTCGCCCGCTCCGGCAAAACCTTTGCTTATAGCGATGCTGGCCCGAAAGGCCTCGTCACCGGCAAGAAGGTCTATATCGTGCTGGCTTCGGGCGGTATCTATTCCGAAGGTGCGGCCGTGCAGTTCGATCACGCCATTCCCTACCTGCGCAGCGTGCTCGGCTTTCTCGGCATGACCGATGTCGAGGTCATCCGCATCGAAGGAGTCGGCATGGGCGCCGATGCGGTAGCAGCAGCGCTGGCCAAAGCCTCGACCAAGGTCGACGCCATTGTGGCCGCGACCGGAAGCGCCGAGCGCGTCGCCGCCGCGGCGTAAAGCCAGCATCGTTTGAATTGAACAAGGGTAGGCGCTCGGTGCCTGCCCTTGCTGTCGTTGGCGACAACCTATTGTGGTGGGCCAACAACTGCCATTGGTTATTCCGCTTGTCTGCGCTATCGGTCGCGGATGTTCCTGTCCGTTGCCACAACGCACCGTCCGGCCACCGATCTCGGTTTCCTGCTGCACAAGCATCCCGATCGTTTGCACGAGACCGACCTCTCCTTTGGCAAAGGGTGGCTATTCTATCCCGAAGCGACCGAAGAGCGTTGCGAGGCAGCACTCCTGCTCGATGTCGACCCGATAGGGCTAGTGCGCGGCAAGGGGCGGGCGGAAGGCTTGCTGGACCAATATGTGAACGACCGGCCTTACGCGGCATCGTCTTTCCTGTCCGTGGCGCTAAACAAAATGCTGCGGACGGCGATGACCGGAATGTCAAAGGAGCGCCAGGAACTGGCTAGCGGCGAACTGCCGCTGGAGGCAGTCGTGACTCCACTGCCGATGCGCGGCGGTGAGGCTCTGGTTCGAAGCCTGTTCGAACCCTTGGGCTGGACAGTCGATCTGACGCCAATCGAGGGAATCGGGTCTGGTGCAGGCGAGTCCCGGTACGGCCATCTGAAGCTGACCGGCACGGGCCGGCTCAGCGCCTTGTTGAACCACCTCTACGTGCTGATCCCGGTGATGGACGATGCCAAGCATTATTGGGTCGGCGAAGCAGAGGTCGACAAGCTGCTGTCCAAGGGAGAGGGCTGGCTGGAAAAACATCCCGCCAAGGACCTGATAGTTCGCCGATACTTGCGCAACCGCGGTGCCTTGGCCCGCATCGCTCTGGAACGACTGGTTCCTGAAACGGCCAGGGAGACTTTGCCGCCCGAACTGCGTGTCACACCTGAGGAAGCGCTGGAGACGCCGATCCGGCTCAACGATCTGCGCATGGAAGCTGTTGTCCGAGCCATCCAGGCAACGGGTGCAACCACGGTTGCGGACCTGGGATGCGGCGAAGGCAAGCTACTTTATCGGCTCGTGCGCGAGCGATGGGTCCATAAGCTGTTCGGGTTGGATCCAGCGGCACGCGAACTGGAATGGGCTGCAAAGCGTCTCAAGCTGAACGAGTTTGGCGGGCCGCCGGAGGGCCGGGTTACGCTGCTGCACGGATCTCTGACATACCGGGACGGCCGCTGGGCGGCAGCCGACGTCGCCGTGCTGGTCGAGGTCATCGAGCATCTCGACGAGGACAGGCTGCCCCTGGTCGAACGCATCGTTTTCGGCGAGACGGCGCCTAAATCCGTCATCGTGACCACTCCGAACGCGGACTACAACGCTCTGTTTCCCAGATTGGCCCCTGGCGCATTTCGCCATCCCGATCACCGTTTCGAATGGAGCCGGGCTCAGTTCGAAACCTGGGCGGCCAAAATCGGTGAGATCTATGGCTATGCAGCCACCTTCAGCGGTATCGGAGCCCAGGATTCTACCCTCGGCGCGCCCACGCAGATGGCGGTGTTCACCCGATGAGAGAACTGGACAAGACCGATCTCGCCATTCCTGACTTTGCCCTCGTCGTGCTGATCGGCTCGACCGGATCGGGCAAGTCGACTTTCGCGGCCAGGCATTTTCTGCCGACCGAGATCATCTCCTCGGATCAGTGCCGGGCGCTGGTCTCCGACGATGAGACCGACCAGGACGTCTCTGCAGATGCCTTCGATCTGGTGCGCGAAATAGCCGGCAAGCGGCTTAAACACCGCAGGCTGGCCGTCATCGACGCCACCAACGTGCGAGCCGCCGACCGCAAGGCCTGGATTGAGCTGGCGCGCAAGTGGCACGCTTTGCCCGTCGCCGTGGTCCTCGATCCAGGCGTCGAGGTGTGCGTCGCACGCAATGCGGTGCGAGCCGACCGGCCGGTCGGCGCCGGGGTCGCCCAGCGCATGACAACCGAGATCCGCAAGGGTCTTGGCGGCCTGCAACGCGAGGGCTTCCGCCAGGTCTGGACGCTTACCAGCGAGGCCAGCATCGACGCGGCCGAGGTGTCGCGGCAGCCGCTATGGACCGACAAGCGCGACGACCACGGCCCGTTCGATATCATTGGCGACATCCACGGCTGTTCGGATGAACTTCAGATGCTGCTCGCTCGACTGGGCTACAGCGTCGCCTGGTCTGAACATCAGGGCGACCGAACGGCCACTGTGATCCCGCCGCAGGGCCGCAAGATCGTCTTTGTCGGCGACCTCGTCGATCGCGGCCCCAACTCGCCCGACGTACTGCGCATCGCCATGAGCATGGTCGCGGCCGGGACCGCCTATTGTGTCCAGGGCAACCATGAACGCAAACTCGGCAGCTGGCTGGAAGGTCGCAAGGTCACGGTCGCCCACGGCCTCGAGCAGACGATAGACCAGTTGAACACGCAGGACCGCGGCCTGCGAGAGGCGCTGCCGGCCTTTCTCGACGGCCTGCGCAGCCACGTCTGGCTGGACGGCGGACACCTCGCCGTCGCCCACGCCGGTCTCAAGGAGGAAATGATCGGACGCGGCTCCGGCGCCGTGCGCGAGTTCGCTCTGTACGGCGAGACTACAGGCGAGACTGACGAGTTCGGGCTGCCCGTCCGCGCGGACTGGGCCGCAGCCTACCGTGGCAAGACAGCCGTAATTTATGGACATACGCCAACGCTGTCGGCCGAGTGGGTCAACAACACCCTGTGTATCGACACTGGATGCGTGTTCGGCGGCAAGCTGACGGCCTTACGCTGGCCGGAACGCGAACTGGTAGAGGTGCCGGCAATCCAGACATGGTCGGAGCCGATACGTCCGCTGGGCGGGTCCTGTCTGGGCAAATCGGCACAGGCCGACGCCGACGGCGTGCTCGATTACCAGGATGTCTCCGGTCGCCGCTGGATCGAGACCGGGCTGAGGGGCCGGATTGTGGTGGCCGAGGAGAACGCCTCGGCGGCACTGGAAGTGATGAGCCGCTTCGCGCTGTCGCCGCAATGGCTGATCTATCTGCCGCCGACCATGTCGCCGTCCGAGACCAGCAGCCAACACGGCTGGCTGGAACGTCCGGAAGATGCCTTCGCTTATTTCCGCGAACGCGACGTCGCCCAGGTCGTGTGCGAGGAAAAGCATATGGGTTCGCGGGCGGTGGTCGCGCTGTGCCGGAACGCGCAGGCGGCGCGCAGCCGCTTCGGGATCCCGGGCGACGAGACCGGCGCAATCTGGACCCGCACCGGACGTTCCTTTTTCAACGACGGCACCATGACGGAAGGCCTGCTCGCTCGTCTCCGGGTCGAGGTCGACGCGGCGGATCTGTGGACGGAATTGAACAGCGACTGGCTGCTGCTGGACACCGAGATAATGCCTTGGTCGGCAAAGGCCGGCAGCCTGATCGAAAGCCAGTATGCGCCGGTGGCGACATCCTCAGCCGCCGGTTTCAAGGTCAGCCGCGAGGCGCTAGCCCGTGCGATGGCGCGCGGCGTCGATGCGGCCGGCCTGAACGCACGCCTTGAAGACCGGGCCGCCCGTGCGGCTAAATACGCCACGGCCTGGGCGCCTTACGTGTGGCCGGTCTCCGGCGTCGACGACCTTAAGGTCGCGCCTTTCCACCTGCTCGCCAGCGAGGGACGTGTTTGGTTTGACCAGGATCATGTCTGGCACATGTCGCTCGCGGACCGTCTGGCTGCCCATGTTGGCGTGGTCACGCCGACCCGATGGCGTACGGTTGATCTGGCCGACGGCAGCGCGTGTGCGGAGGCTATTGCCTGGTGGGAGGCGCTGACTGGCTCGGGCGGCGAAGGCATGGTGGTCAAACCACGCGACTTCGTCAGCCGTGGCAAGAAGGGACTCATCCAGCCGGCGCTGAAGGTCCGCGGCCCGGAATATTTGCGCATCATCTATGGTCCCGAATATGACGCGCCGGACAATCTCATCCGCCTGCGAGAACGCGGCCTGAGCGGCAAGCGCAGCCTGGCACTCAGGGAGTTCGCGCTCGGTCACGAGGCGCTGACGCGATTTGTCGCCAAGCAGCCGCTACGCCGCGTTCACGAGTGTGTCTTCGCCGTGCTGGCGCTGGAAAGCGAGCCAATCGACCCAAGGCTGTAATAACGATCTACCCGAAGATCTTCTCGCCTTGCTCATCGACCAGCTGGATGCCCTTCTTGATCGAGATGTCGACAGCGTCATCAAGCCCGGCAAAGCGATCGGCGCGGATGAATTTGTGCTCCTTCATCACGCCGTCGATCTCCTTCGAAACCACGCCGCAGGTCTGGTACTGGCCCTCCGCCTTGTAGGGCGTGGCGCTGATCAAAAATCCCTTGTGCTCGATTTGCTTTACCGGCGCCGCTGTCTTTGGCTCAGCGGCTTCGTTGCCGCCGCCGAAAAGACGCTTCAGAAAAGACATGGGGTATCCTCCAACGGCAATCATCCTGCACCACATAGCGTGGTGCAGGATGATTTTCAGTACCGGTCCTTGGCCGAGCGGGCAAGGGCCGCAGCTGGCTTGGCACTCAGGGGTCAGTCGCGCGACAGCGCTTCCAGGGCCTCTGCGGCAGCTTCCAATATGCTGATTGCCTCGGCCTGCTTTGCTTCAGGCGCATCTACGATTTCGCCGAGCGCGGCGCGCAGCCGGTGGCGCACGGCGCGGAATTCGTCGCGCTTTTCCGAGCGGCCGCGGCCGCGCCGGCCACCGTCGCCGTCATCGTTCCAGCCGAACCACTCGCGCGCCTTCGCCATCTTGCGGCCGAAGCGCTCGAGATGGTCGAGCACGTGGTCGATCATCTCGCGATTTTCGTTGAGATGCGCCTGCCCTGCCTCGGTGATCGAAAACACCTTCTTGTTGCCTTCCGCCGCAGAAACGGCATAGCCGGCCTCTTCCAGGAAGGTCAGCGTCGGATAGACGACGCCGGGGCTCGGGCTGTAGACGCCGCTGGTGCGCTCCTCCAGCGCCTTGATGATGTCGTAGCCGTGCCGCGGCGCCTCGGCCAGCAGCGACAGCGTGATCAGCTTGAGATCGCCGTCAGCCAGCATACGCCCGGCGCGGAACATGTCGCCTGGTCCGCCGCGTCCGCCGCCGCCTCTCATGCCATGCCCGAACGGGCCGAACCCGCCGCGTCCGCCGAACTTGCCGGCCATATGCATGAAAACGCGCTCGGCGTGTTCGCCAAAACGATGATGCCCGAAATGATTGTCTTTGTGCATTGTCTGCTCCTTGAGTTATGTCTTACGATATATCTCAATTAGGTGCTCGCCACGATCGAGTCAAGATATATCTTACGATGTATCTGAAAATGCGCCAGCAGGATTGATTTCGCCGGCAAGGGCAGCTAGGAAGCGCGTGAGGGTCGAAGACCCCTCCGTAAGCGTCTGACGTGAAGCAACGCATCCACCCCGGTCGTTTCCGGGCAGTTACGCCGGAAGACCGGCGAATGGATGCCAATGCGACGGACCGGATGCTTCAGGGAAAAATCCAAATGACCATGAAAACCCCGCGCAGGAAGCTGCCTGCGCGCTATGCCGCCGTCCTCGGCCCGCTGGTGCTGTCGTTGCTGATGACGTTCATCGTGTCGTTCATCTCGACACTGAAAAGCCTTGGCTTCCAGCCCGATCTGCCGGCCACCTGGCTGACGGCTTGGGGCCTGTCCTGGATGGTGGCCTTTCCGACGCTGCTGCTGTTGCTGCCGGCGGTGCGCCGCATCGTTGGCTGGCTTTGCGAGCCCGTGGCTCGATAGCAGGCTGCGCCAAGGGCCCGAAGCAACTTACGGGTCTTTCAGTGCGAAGTGAACGGACACTATCACCAACGGCCTTTGCGGCGGTTCCAGGCATAGAGCAGATCGGCGAAGCGATCATAGGCATAGCGCGTCAACGGCAGCGTGGCGGGATTGCCGAACAGCGTCGCCAACCAGCCCTCGCCCGGCGTTATCAGCCAAGCCGCAACGGCAACATCGGCGCCGACCAGCAATTTGCCACCGGCGTCGGTCGCATGCAGCCGGCGCCGGATATCCTCCAGCCCGATGCCGTAGCGGGCCAGCGCCGTCGGTTCGGCATTGATGTCGCGAAATTCGATCCGCCCCGCCTTGACCGCCTCGATCAGCCGCCGCTTCTGCCGGCTGATGCCGGCATCGCAGACCGGACAGCGCGTATTGTACCAGACGGTCAGCAGAGGCTTGGCCATGGTTCGCAACACCAGCGGAGGACGCGCGACGACTATCCAGCAACTGCCGTTGCGCCGCAACGTGACGCGACACCGCGGAATGTCCCGGCTTCGGCTAATGCACGTCGCCCCAAAAACATGTCCTCGGGCCTGGCCCGAGGGTGCGCGGCGGTTTGCCATACCGACCTGTTTAAAAAGAAGAGCGTAAAGCGCGTCGCAAGAGGCCGTTCAAGCGCGACGCGCTTCAGGCACGGCACTCAGCCGAGCGAGGTAATGATCTCGCGATAGGCATCCTCCGGGAAAGCCTTGAGTGTCCGCGTCCTGACGTTTCCGCCCGCCGCCAGCATCAGCGAGAAACGAGCTAGTACGGCATCGTCGGGGGCTTCGACCACCGCCACCATGTCGCAATCCCCCATGGTGAGATAAAATGCCTTGAAGGACCCGCCCATGTCTCCCAACAGCTTCTTGGCGGCATCGAGCCGCTTCGGCGACTCGCGCACGTTTTTGGCGCCTTGCTCCGTCCAGTTGATCAGCACGATGTAAGTTGTCATGGCACACCTCCCTCCGGGGCCACGGAGCACGGCGTCACAGCCGGGGCGGGCATCCGGGTTTGTCGCCCAGAAAATGCATCCGTCGCGGAATTATCCTCTCGTAGGGCACGACCCGCAAGAGCGGCGCGTCCAATCGTGATCGCCTGTGCCCAAACGGAAAAGGACGCCACCGGCGCCCTTTAAACTGCTTATCCGTCACCCAGACTCAGCTGTCGAGGAAGCTTCTGAGCTTGCGCGACCGGCTCGGATGCTTGAGCTTGCGCAGCGCCTTGGCTTCGATCTGGCGGATGCGCTCGCGGGTGACCGAGAACTGCTGGCCGACCTCCTCAAGCGTGTGGTCGGTGTTCATGCCGATGCCGAAGCGCATTCTGAGCACGCGCTCTTCGCGCGGCGTCAGCGAGGCCAGCACGCGCGTCGTCGTCTCGCGCAAATTGGCCTGGATCGCCGCGTCGATCGGCAGGATCGCCATCTTGTCCTCGATGAAATCGCCGAGATGCGAATCCTCCTCGTCGCCGACCGGCGTTTCGAGCGAGATCGGCTCCTTGGCGATCTTCAGCACCTTGCGCACTTTTTCCAGCGGCATTGCGAGCTTTTCCGCCAGTTCTTCCGGCGTCGGCTCACGGCCGATCTCATGCAGCATCTGACGCGAGGTGCGTACGATCTTGTTGATCGTTTCGATCATGTGCACCGGAATGCGGATGGTGCGCGCCTGGTCGGCGATCGAACGGGTGATCGCCTGCCGGATCCACCATGTCGCGTAGGTCGAGAACTTGTAGCCGCGGCGGTATTCGAATTTGTCGACCGCCTTCATCAGGCCGATATTGCCTTCCTGGATCAGGTCGAGGAACTGCAGGCCGCGATTGGTGTATTTCTTGGCGATGGAGATGACGAGACGCAGATTGGCCTCGACCATTTCCTTCTTGGCGATCGCGGCTTCGCGCTCGCCCTTCTGCACCTGGTTGACGATCTTGCGGAATTCCTGGATCGAAATCGCCGTCTCGGTGGCGAGGTTCTGGATTTCGGCGCGCAGATCGCGGATGGCGTCCTTCTCG
Source organism: Mesorhizobium sp. M1295 (assembly GCF_040318135.1). Lineage (NCBI taxonomy): Bacteria > Pseudomonadati > Pseudomonadota > Alphaproteobacteria > Hyphomicrobiales > Phyllobacteriaceae > Mesorhizobium > Mesorhizobium sp. M1295. The sequence continues at coordinate 195,136 of NZ_JAMYLU010000010.1, read as the reverse complement.
TTCTTGGTGAACTCCTTCCAGCCGCGCGAGGTCAGATTGCCGATCGAACGCGTCCAGTTCGGATCGAGCTCCGAGCCCTGATATTCCTTGAGGAACTCCTCGCGGCGCACGCCATAGCTTTCGGCCAGCCGCAACAGCTTGCCCTCGTTCTGCACCAGGCGCTTGTTGATGTCGTAGAGCTGCTCGACTAGCGCCTCGATGCGCGCCGTGTTCAAGGACAACGACTTCACCGCCTTGATCAGCTGGTCCTTCAGCTCCTTGAGCCGACGGTCCTGGCTTGGCGACAGCGTGCCGGCGGCGGCCAGCCGGTTCTCGACCTGCTGGTCCTGCAGCTTGCGCAGCTTCTTATAGGTGTCGGCAATGACGTCGAGCGTCTCCATCACCTGCGGCCGCAGTTCCGCTTCCATCGCCGCCAGCGACAGGCTCGCCTCGTCATCGTCCTCCTCGTCGTCGTCCACCAGGCCACGGGTGTCGCCGCCGACATTGGTGATGTCGTCCTCGTCCTCGCGCGAACGGCGCGGCTTTTCCTCGGTCTTGGCTTCCTCGATACGCTCGACCACCGGCGCCTGCTTGGCCTCCGGCCCGGCATAGGTCGCCTCGAGGTCGATGATCTCGCGCAGCAGGATCTTCGATTCGTTGAGCTCGTCGCGCCAGATGATGATGGCCTGGAAGGTCAGCGGACTTTCGCAGAGGCCCGCGATCATCGTCTCGCGGCCGGCCTCGATGCGCTTGGCGATCGCGATTTCGCCCTCGCGCGACAGAAGCTCCACCGAGCCCATCTCGCGCAGATACATGCGGACCGGATCGTCGGTGCGGTCGGTCGGCTCTTTTTTGGTCGTGGTGGCGGCGACGGCGGTGCCGGTCTGCTCAGCCAGCTCGTTGGCATCCTCCTCGGCGTCAGCGGCGGTATCGGCGGCTTCGGGCTCCTCGCCCTGCTCGTCGTCCTCGACCACGTTGATGCCCATGTCGGAAAGCATGGCCATCGTGTCCTCGATCTGCTCGGAGGTCACTTCCTCCGAGGGCAGCACCGAATTCAGCTCGTCCATGGTGACATAGCCGCGCTTCTTGGCGGCCTTGATCATCTTCTTGACAGCATCGTCGGAAAGGTCGAGCAGAGGGCCATCGGTCGCGGCCTCGCGTTCGGTCTCGACTTCTTCCTTTTCTTTTGTCGCCATAGTCTTTATTTTCTCCAAGCGGCTGAGTATCAAAACCGCGTAAGCTGCCGGTCCGGTCAAATTGGATGCGCTCTTTCCAGAACGCGCTTTACCGGGCCAGTAACTGCATCTCTCGTTAAGTCCAGATTAACCCTGATATCTGTGGCAAGCTGACTGCCTGTCCAGTGATCAGTACCTTACATCGCTGCATTCCCGTCGATGCCGGGGCGGGTTAACGTTTCGAATCGACCTGATTCCGCCATTCTGCCGGAAGGTCAAGCGCCTCTCGCATGATTCGCATGAAAAAAGCGAATCAATTACCCGACTTAGAGCGCCGCACGCTTGATTCGACGCGCAAGCACGTCCTTACATTCAGTCTTCTGGGGGCTTCGATCTAAACGCGCCCAGCCCTGCCCGACGATACGCCAAACCCTTCGATCAGCGCTTCCGTTGCCTGCACATCACGAAATTGCGCCTGGATTTCGACCAGGTGCCGGTAGTTTTCGTCCGTGGGGTCGCTGGCGAGCGCTGCTTCCGCCTGCTTCAGCTCCTTATGTAAGGTGCGCGCGCTGCGCTGCAAGTGGAGGGCCTGGCTGAACGCATCGCGGGCATCGTCGAGTGCCGCCGTTTCCAGCGCCGGCCATTGCCGCGCACGTTTGATCAGCGCCACCGCACGCTGCCAGATCTCGCCGCAGCCGGCCCGCTCGATCGTCGCGATCACCGCGTCGCGGTCATTGGCCATATCATGCGCCATGGCGTCGAGGATCGCCGCATGCAGCCGCTTCAGATCGGAGTTGGCGAGATCGAGGAACTCGACATGGGCGAAATTCTCGTCGATCAGCACGGGATGGTTGACGAGGGCGGCAATGATCGTCGCCTCGCGTACCGACATGCCCTCGCCGCCGCGCTTGACCAACGCCGAGCGACCGAGGCTTTCGGTGATCGCGGTGCGCCCACCGGCATTGCCGCCGCGCGCAAACTGTCCGCCGGGTGCTGAACCCTTGCCCTGGAAACGTTCGCCGGGCCGTCCGTCCTGACGCCCCTGGCGTCCGCGCTGGGCACCGAAGAAGCTCTGCACCCGCTCGCGCATTTCCTGTTGGTAGTGATAGCGAAGGCTCTCGTCGCGGATACGGCTGGTCAGTTCGCGCAGCGTCTTTTCGAGCTCGGCTCGCCGTTCCGGCGTGTCGAAGATGCCGCCGGCCGTCTCGCGCATCCACAAGAGGTCGGCCAGCGGCCGCGCCTCGGAAAGCACGGCGCGGAACGCATCCGGTCCGTCACCCTTGACCAGATCGTCGGGATCCTTGCCCTCCGGCAGCAGGGCGAAGCGAACCGAGCGGCCCGCCTGGACCGCCGGCAGCGCCATGTCGGCGGCGCGCCATGCTGCCTTCAACCCGGCGTGGTCGCCGTCGAAGCACAGCACCGGCTCGCCGGCCATGCGCCATAGAAGTTCGAGCTGGTTTTCAGTCAATGCGGTGCCGAGCGGCGCCACCACGTTTTCGAAGCCGGCCTGCGCCAGCGCGATCACATCCATGTAGCCTTCGACGGCAATGACCGTGCCGCCCTTGGCCAGCGCCCCCTTTCCCAGCGCCCCCTTTCCCAGCACTTGGCGTGCACGAGCGAAATTGTAGAGCACGTTGCCCTTGTGGAAGAGCTCCGTATCGGGCGAGTTCATATATTTGGCCAGCGCATCCGGCGCTAGCGCCCGCCCGCCGAAGGCGATGATCTTGCCCCTGGAATCCGGGATCGGGAACATAATGCGGTCGCGGAACCAATCGTAGGAAACCGGGACGTCGTCGCCATGGCGCACCAGCCCGCACGCCTCGATGTCGGCCTTGGGGACGCCCTTGGCGGCAAGATGCTCCTTCAGCGCGTTGCGGCTGTCGGGCGCATAGCCGAGGCGGAAGGACTGCTGCGTCGCCGGTGTCAGTCCCCGGTCGCGCAGATAGGCGCGGGCCTTTGCGCCTTCCGGTCCCTGCAGCCGTTCCTGGAAGAACACCGTCGCCATCTCCATGACATCGGTCAGGCTGGCGCGTTCCTTTTCGCGCCGTTCCTCATCGGCGTCGCGAACCGGCATCGGCACGCCGGCCATGTCGGCGATCTTCTCGACGGCCTCGGGAAAGCTCATCCCGTCGAGTTCGGTCAAGAACTTGAAATGGTCGCCCGAAACCGAGCAGCCGAAACAGTGATAGCGGCCCTTCTTGTCCTCGCAATGGAAGGACGGGCTCTTCTCGCCATGGAACGGACAGCACGCCCAATAATCACCGCGCGGCGCGTTTGTCTTTTTCCTGTCCCACGCGACGCGCTGGCCGATCACCGAAGAAATCGGCACGCGGTCGCGGATCTCGTCGAGGAAAGCAGGCGGAAAGCGCATGAGGGACAGCTCGTTTGGCCTCCATATAATCACACGGGCCAAGCCCGACGACTCCTAATGCGGAACCATACCCGGTTTTCACAGGCCAAAAAGAGAAGGCGGCCTGCGGGCCGCCTTCTCGATCTAATCCGGCGCAGCGCCGGTCAGCCGTTCCGCACCTACTGCGCGGCGATAGCGCCGAAGATCAGGCCCGAGAGGTTGCTGACCAGCAGATAGTCGTTGCCGACCCGGATCCACTCCTGGCCGGGACCGGGACGGCGCAAGCCGTAGTGGCGATAGTCGCGGATCGGCTGGTGACGCTTCCAGCTGGAATATCTCTGGCCGTTGCGCCAATGGCTGCGCTTCACCACGATCTTTTTCGTCACTACGACGCGCTTGTTCACCTCGACATGCTTGTTCACGTCGACATTGCCGGGCTTTTGCCAGTCGACCTGGCTATAACTCGATTGCGGTGCGTTTGGTGGGTTCAATGGTGCAGCCTGGCCCTGCAAGGCCGTTGCACCCAGCATCGAGAAGGCAATGGCGGAAAGAACGATGCGTTTCATAGCGGGTACTCCTTGGTTGTCGATGCCTCTGGAATAGAGCCGGAAGGATGAACCGAAACTGAACGCAGAGATTACGTTTTCGTAATGATTTCCTACATTTAGCACGCCTAATTCAGCACTACCTTTAAAGCGGCTGTCCGAGCACGGACGCATGACCCTCCGCAACTCCGCGGGCAATGCAACCATTTTGCCGGCCATCCATTTCCGACACGCCCCGTCGCGGGGCAACACTCGTCCGAACCGGGCAAAATTTATTATTCGGCTAAAATAAATCGGAGTAATATCAACCTCTGCAATGTCCACGATTCGCGCCCACTGTTGCCCCTTTGACTTCACCGCGCCCGCGTCGCTGGCACCTGTCGCGTTGCGGGGCCTGGCATGAGTGGCTCCGTCGTTTTGCTGCACCTTGCCGGTGCGGTGGCACTGATGCTGTTTGCTACCCGTTTGGTGAAGACCGGCGTCGAGCGCGCCTATGGCGATGTGCTGCGCCACAAACTGCGCGCCACCATGCGCAATCCCTTCATGGCGGTTCTGGCCGGCTGCGGCCTGGCGGTCGCGCTGCAAAGCTCGACCGCCGTTACCTTGCTGGTCGGCTCATTCGCCGGCTCCGGCATTGTCAGCGGCATGTCGGGCCAGCTTGCGGTGCGCGGTGCCGAGATCGGCTCGGCGCTGGTGGTCAAGCTGCTTACCTTCGATCTGTCGCTGCTGGTACCGGTCTGCCTGGTCGCCGGCACCGTCATGTTCATGGCCACCGAGCGGCGCGACTGGCGCCAGTTCGGCCGCATCCTGGTCGGCATCGGCCTGCTGCTTCTGTCGCTGGAGATGATCGGCCAGGCGTCGGAGCCGCTGCGCCAGAGCACGCTGATGCCGCTCATCGTCGATTACTTCTCCGGCGATCCGGTCACCGCCTACCTTCTGGCGGCGTTGGTCACCTGGCTGTTCCATTCCTCGATCGCCGCGGTGCTGCTTATGGTGACGCTCGCCGGCCGCGGTTTCATCCCGCCCGAACTCGGCATCGTGCTGGTGCTCGGCGTCAATCTCGGCTCTTCGATCATCGCGCCGCTTCTAACCCGCAACGCAGAACCCGGCGTTCGCATCGTGCCGATCGGCAATCTCCTGATGCGCGGCATGGGCTCTCTGATCATGCTGATCCTGTTCCTGACGTTCAAGCCGCCAGTCGCCTTCTTGGGCAGCACCGTGCCCGAGCAGATCGTCAATGCCCACATCGTCTTCAACATCCTGATCCTGATCGCCGGCCTGCCGCTGGCGCGCCTGGTCTATCGTGCCTCGGAAAAGATCGTGGCGCTGGGCACCAGGCCCCAGCCCGCCAACGCGCTCGACGTCATCGAGCTTTCGGCGCTCAACGAAAGTGCGCTCGACGTGCCGAGCCAAGCACTCGCCAATGCCACCCGCGAGGTAGTGCGGGTCTGCGAGACGGTCGAGATCATGCTGAAACGGATCATCGAACTCTATGAGAGCGCCGACGCCGACAAGATCAGTGCGCTGGCCGCGCTCGACGACCGTGTCGACAGGAAGCACGCGGCGATCAAGCTCTATCTCGCCAAGGTCACCAAGAACCCGCTGAGCGAGGACGAGGCCCTGCGTTGCCAGGAGTTGATCGGCGCCTGCGTCAAGCTGGAGCAGGTCGGCGACATCATCGTGCGCAACATGCTGGTCCATGTGAAGAAGAAATTCGAGCGCGGACTGGAGTTCACGCCGGAAGGCTGGCGCGAGCTTTGCGCCTTCCATGCCCTGGTGCTTGCCAATGCCAGGCTAGCCTTCAACGTCCTGGTGTCCCGCGATCCGGAGACCGCTCGCCAGTTGGTGCTGGAAAAGGACCGGCTGCGCGACCGCGAGAAGGAAACCAGCCAGAGCCATTTCGTGCGGCTGCGCGACGGCACCGCCAAGAGCGTCGAGACCAGCTCCATCCATCTCGACACCATTCGCGACCTCAAGCAGATCAACTCGCTGCTCGCCTCGATGGCCTATCCCGTGCTTGAGGAACGCGGCCTGCTAACCGGTTCGCGGCTGAAGGCCGGATAGATTGCGTCCACAGGCCGGTAGCTTCAGAAGCTCGCCTATGCTGTGAGCCAATGCGCAAAATTACCTTTGCGCCACCTCCTGTCTGTCGGCTAAAGATCGCCAGATCTACCGGAAGGAAAGTCGATGGACACCCATTCTCGCAGCTTCGCCAAGGCGCTTTCCTGGCGTGTCACCGGTACCATCGACACGATGATCATTTCGCTCGTCGTGACGGGAAGCATCAAGCTCGCTGCGGCCATCGGCCTGACTGAGGTCGTCACCAAGTCGCTGCTCTACTACCTTCATGAGCGGGCGTGGCTGAAAATTCCTTACGGAAGGAAGGCGGCCGCGTAGCTCTTGCCGCCGCGGCCGGCACCTGACCGGTGACAAAGAAAATCTAAAGCGGCGTCGCCAATTTCTGAATTGCCCGGTGCCCTTATCCGTGGTTTGAGGTCACCTTATCCGAGGATCGCCTTCCCGCCATGCTTCCCCTCATTGCCCTGTTCATTGCCGCCTTCGCCTTCGGCACCACCGAATTCGTCATCGCCGGCGTGCTGCCGCAGGTGGCGGATGGCCTTGGCGTCGCGATCCCGACCGCCGGCTATCTCGTTTCCGGCTATGCCGGCGGCATTGCAGTCGGCGGCCCGCTGCTGGCGCTCGCCACCAAAAGGTTCTCCCGCAAGGCCCTGCTGCTTGGACTGACTGCAGCCTTTACCATCGGCCAGGCGGCCTGCGCGCTGGCGCCCGACTTCGCCTCGATGCTGCTGTTGCGGATTGCGGTGGCCGTGGCACACGGCGCCTATTTCGGCGTTGCCATGGTGGTGGCCGTCGGCCTCGTGCGCGAAGACCAGCGCGGCATGGCGGTGGCGCTGATCCTGTCCGGCCTCACCGTATCGAATGTCATCGGCGTTCCGGCCGGCACGGCAATCGGCAACATCTGGGGATGGCGTGCGACATTCTGGGTGATGTGCGCTCTCGGCGTGGTGGCCTTCGCCGCCATCGGCGCCCTGCTGCCGCGCAAGACAGGATCGTCGAGCCCGTCCGTCAGCCTTGGCAGCGAGGTACGCGTGCTCGCACGCCAGCAGGTCTGGACCTCGCTCATCATGATGCTGATGCTGATGATCGGCCAGTTCGGCCTGTTCACCTACATCACGCCGACGCTGCTTGAGGTCACCGGCCTCGACGAGAAATGGATACCTTGGGTGCTCCTGCTCAACGGTGTCGGCGCTACAATCGGCGTCTTCGTCGGCGGGCGCCTCGCCGACTGGAAGCTGATGCCGTCGCTCATCGCAATGCTATTCCTGCAGGCGGCGATGCTCGCCTCGATCTACGCCGTCAGTCCTTACCCACTGCCGATGGTGATGGCGATCTTCGTCTGGGGCGGCCTCAACTTCGCCATCGGCACGCCGATCCAGACCCGCATCCTGACCTGGACCGCGGACGCCTCCAATCTCGCCTCGTCGCTCATTCCGTCAGGCTTCAATGTCGGCATCGCGCTCGCCGCATCGCTCGGCGCGGCGATGCTCAATGCCGGCTATGGCTATCGCAGCTTGCCGGTGGTTGGCGCGATCGCCATGCTGGTCGCGGTCGCGGTTGCGCTTGCCTCGCATGTCTGGGAATGGCGGAGCCGGGCGGCGCCGCCGCTGCCGGCTGCCGCCGAATAGGGCTACAGATCGATCCGGTAACGCAGGCTTTCCGCGCCGCCATAGGAAGCATCCTCGAAGAAACGCCCGACGAGCCCGCCGCCATTGGCCAGAACGACCTTCTGCGAGGGCACATTGTGAGGCTTGCAGGTGATTTCGACGAAGGGCAGGCCAACCGCCCTCGCCTCCTCCAGCATCAGCCGCAGCGCCTCCGTCGCATAGCCGCATCCCCGTTTCCACGGCACCACCGCATAGCCGATGTGGCCGAGCACGTGCGATGGCAGCGCCGCGGTTCCGGGCTGCCAGCGCAAGCCGATCGAGCGTGAGACTTCCCCGTCCCAGATCCAGCGCCGAAATCCAGGCAGCCGCGGCACCGTCGAACCGTCCGGCAAGACGATCGGCGGTCCCTTGCCATCAGGATCGTCGAGATCGGCAAGGAAAGTCGCTGGATCCTTTTCGATAGCCGCAAGCTGCTCGCGCGTCGCGTCGAGCAGCCGCACATTGTCCGGCGACCAGCCGCGCTCGAGGGCCGCCTTGTAGGACGGCAGGTGTTCAAACGCCGGTTTGACGAGTTCGATCATGAGCGCGAGCTTTTGGCTGTCGGCCCTCAAAGGCGGGCTTGCGGCTGTAGCGACTACGACAAAACTGCCCCGCCATCGACCGTAATTCCCAAGTTTTCCGCATTGCGCCCATGTCGCGCAATGATTGCGACCGGGCGCATAAGGCTGGCTCCGCTTGGATGAGGCAAGCCGGCCAATTGCCCGCGAACGACCGTGAGATGGATCTCGAACTATCCAAGGGCGTCTGCAAGCATCTCATTCAAGCGTGCGAATGCTGCGGACTCGTCTGGCGCATGGGCCGGATTAACTTCTGTGATGGTCAGGCCGCGCCATTGCGACAGGGCTGTCAGTTGCTTTAGCACAAAGGCGACTTGCTCCAGTTTGAGACCGTCGCAACGGCGCACATTCTCCGCAATCGGAAAATCGATAAAGGAGAGCACATCGACATCGAAGTGGATAAGCACGCAGTCAAAGCGCGCCGCCCATTCGGCCGCGCGCGCCGACGCCGCCTCGATGTCACTCAAAGCTTCCTCACGCGATATGATCTTGATCGCGTGATTTCCGATCACGGCCGCTTCGGGCGGGGTGATGTTCTCGATGCCGAAATAGAGGAGTTGCTGAGGCACGAGCATCGGGCGGGTCGGGCCGAGCCTCGCGAGCGAAGGCTCGCATCCATGGATATTGAGCAGATGGGCGACGCCGGTCCAGTCCAAGGCGCCGTCGCTCGTGTCAGGTGTGTTGAGATCGGCGTCGAAGTCAATGTAAACGAGTCCGATCCGCGCGCCGGCCGCATTCGCCCCGGCGACCGTCCCCAGTTCCACAGTACAATCGCCACCTAAAACAAGCACGTCTTCCTGCGCTGCGATCGCCGTCGCTACGTGGCTTGCGACCAACTCACAGGCGTCGCGCACGGCTTCCAGGTTCATAGCCTGCGACCGCGAAGGGTCCGGTCGCCATCGGAACGATGCAACATCGCCACGATCCCTGATGGATCTGCCTCGGTTCGTGATCGCTTCTGCGAGCCCATTTCGCCGAAAGGCCGCGGGGGCCTGTTCCTGACCCGGCGAATAGGCGCCGGCACTCGTGGCCGCACCGACAATATTCAACAAACGCGCCGCCAAATCGAAGCTCCATTTTCGCATGATCTTCTCGCAAACGTGTCCGGAGGGAGGAAGGTTCCTCCTCGACTTGAGAGGTTGCCGCCCGGCATCGGCACGAGGCCTAACAAGCAAAAAGCTCGCCGCATCGATGCCGTCGTGAGACGCCAGACGTCGAACATACAGGTTCATTCGCGCGGCCGTGGCGATGAACATGTCGGTGCGAACTGCCGTCCGCTCCGCCCGCTCCTAGCCTGGCTCCTCGCGATGGTCTCTTCGAGTCTCATGAGCACCGCTAAGGCGGGAAAAATCCCTACTGAAGCAGGCTCTTGACGATGCCGCTCGCCTTGGAGAAATCCATCTGGCCAGCATATTTCTCCTTGAGCGCCGCCATCACCTTGCCCATCTCCTTGACGCCGCTGGCACCTGTCTCGGCGATAGCGGAACGGACGGCGCTTTCCGTCTCGGCCTGGCCCAGTTGCGTCGGCAGGAAGTCGCGGATGATCGCCATCTCGTCGCGCTCCTGCGCGGCAAGTTCCGGCCGCTTGCCGTCATCGAACGCCTTGGCCGATTCCTCGCGCTGCTTCACCATCTTGGCCAGGATCTGCAGGATCTCGTCGTCGCTGGCCGGCTCCTTGCCGGCGCCGCGATTGGCGATGTCGCGATCATGAATGGCCGCCTGGATCAGCCGCAATGTCGGCAGCCGGCGCTTGTCCTGTGCCTTCATCGCGCTCTTCAGGGATTCGGCGATTTTGCCTCGCATGGTGCTTTCTCCTTCGAATGCGGCGGACAATAGCCGTGCCGAAAGCCCAAGGCAAATTCAAGTCTATCCGGCAAATCCCTGATATTGTTCGACGAAATAAATCCAGGCACGTACGGCGCGGCATCATTGACCGCCTTGGCGCCTTCCCCTATGTACTGTGCCTTGCATGAATTGAATTCTAGTGCACGTCGCCCAAAAGTGCGTAGCGGTTTTGGGGCAACGACATGCAGCGCGCCGAGGCTGTGAGATTGCCGCTTCGCGCTTTTTGTTGCGCCGATTGAGGAGCGCAGCCTTTAGGAGTGCCGCCATGGCAACGATGACCGCCGCATCGACCCCCCCTTGGGCCACCGAGAAGCCGACCGCCCTGCTGGTGCTGGCCGACGGCACCGTCATCGAGGGCCGTGGTCTGGGCGCTTCCGGCTCCGCCGTTGCCGAGGTCTGCTTCAACACCGCGCTGACCGGCTATCAGGAGATCCTCACCGACCCCTCCTATGCCGGCCAGATCGTCACTTTCACCTTTCCGCATATCGGCAATATCGGCACCAATAACGAAGACATCGAGGATCTCAATCCGCTGGCCCGCGCCGGCGCCGTCGGCGCCGTGTTCAAGGCCGATGTCACCAACCCGTCGAATTACCGCGCCGGAACCGGTCTCGACCAGTGGCTGAAGAAGCGCGGCATCGTTGCACTTTCGGGCATCGACACGCGCGCGCTGACCGCGCTGATCCGCGAAAAGGGCATGCCCAATGCCGTTATCGCGCACGCCCCAGACGGTATCTTCGACATCGATGACCTCAAGCGCCGCGCCGCCGCATGGTCGGGGCTTATCGGGCTTGATCTGGCCAAGGAGGTCACCTCCGGCCAATCCTCGGTCTGGCGCGAGACACCCTGGGCCTGGAACGAGGGCTTTGGCGAACAGGCCGACCCGTCGATGCACGTCGTTGCCATCGATTATGGCGTCAAGCGCAACATATTGCGCTTGCTTGCCGGCCTCGGCGCCAGGGTTACCGTGGTGCCGGCCAAGACCGGAGCCGAGGAGATCCTGGCGATGCGGCCCGATGGCATCTTTCTATCCAACGGCCCCGGCGATCCGGAAGCCACCGGCGACTACGCCGTTCCGGTCATCCAGGATCTGTTGAAGACCGATATCCCGCTGTTCGGCATCTGCCTCGGCCACCAGATGCTGGCGCTGGCGCTGGGCGGCAAGACCGCAAAAATGCATCAGGGCCACCACGGCGCTAATCATCCGGTCAAGGACCACACCACCGGCAAGGTCGAGATCGTCTCGATGAACCACGGCTTTGCCGTCGACGCCGACTCATTGCCGAGCGGCGTCGAGGAAACCCATGTCTCGCTATTCGACGGTTCGAATTGCGGCATCGCGCTCACCGGCAAGCCGGTCTTCTCGGTCCAGCATCATCCCGAAGCCTCGCCCGGCCCGCAGGATTCGCACTATCTGTTCCGCCGCTTCGTCAACCTGATCCGCGAAAAGCGTGGCGAGCCGGCACTGGCCGAGCGCTGACCAAGCGGATGCATCAGCTATAATATTTCGGCGGCGCGTGATCTGGACAACTTGCCGCCGGACGTCCGCGAGCAGGTCTCGGAAGGTCCGATTTCTTACGCAGTCGGCGGTCGCGGAGATACCAAGCGTCTTGTCGGCAGGAAAGGTTACAGACTTCGGATCGGGTCGCTACCGAGTCATATTTGACGAAGACCGCGCCACGATTCTTGCGATCTATGTCGGCACACGCGAAACGACAACCTACCGTCGGCCATAGTAGGACAGAACACCATGAACGCCCCGCAAATTATCAAGACCCCAACCGGCGAGGAACTGGTCGTTATCCCAAGGCGGACTACGAGATCCTTTTGCGTGCCGCCGAAGAAGCTCTGGAAGACGCTGCCGATGCGGCGATCTACGACGAGCGTAAGGCCGATCTCCGAGCGGAAAGGGCACTGCCCGCGGACGTGACCATGGACATCTTGCGGGGCTCCAGCCGGCTCAAGGCGCTGCGCAACTGGCGGCGGCTGACGCAAGCCGATTTAGCGGCCATGATCGGCGTCAGCCAGGGTTTTCTGTCGGACCTGGGGTCCAATCACCGCAAACTATCGGCGCAGAGAGGTGCAATGCTGGTCAAGGCGCTCGACATTCCAAGCGAATGGATTGAGCACCAGGTGATGCTACACTGGTTTGCGGCTTCTTCTCCCTTGGTTTTAGCTGATCCCGGTCATGGCGCGCCGGCGCCGGCGCGCTTCTCGATCAGTTCGGCAACCGCATCAGGATTGTCGGCCAGCACATAGTGGCTCGCATCGGGGATCTCGGCGCGCTCGACATGGCTCATGCCCTTGGCGCGGTAGCCGGCGAGGAAGGTCGGCAGCAGCGCAACAAAGGGGGACTTCTGGCCGAAGGCGATGACGAGCGGAACGGTGCTCGGCGCCGTCTGGGCGGCGTTCCATTCGGCATCGCTGGGGAAGGCGCGGTAGATCTCGAACGCGGCATGCAGTTGAGGCGCTCGATAGATGCGAAAATAGTATTTGCGTTCCTGCCTGGTGAATTTGCCGAAGTCGAGGAACCAGCCAAGCACGGCGGCCTGCCGACCGGGAACCACCTTTTCGGCGAGGCCGCCGGGCGCCTGGATGAAACCGATATGCCACGTGCCTGATATCGCCTTGTCCCAGCCGTCGATGCCGGGCATCGGAACATCGAGGATCATCGCACCGCGCAGCGTGTCGGGAAAGCGCCTGAGATAGGCATAGGTGACGATGCCGCCAAGGTCGTGACCCACCACATAGGGTTTTTCCAGATGCAGAGCGTCGGCAAGCCCATGGATCTGCGCCGCAAGATTGGCGGCTTCATAGCCGCCCCTGGCAGGCTCCGAGCGGCCTATGCCAGGCAGGTCGACGGCAACGACGGTGAAGCGTTGCGCCAGTCTCGGCATGACGGCCTGGTATTCGTTCCAATCTTCCGGAAATCCATGCACCAGGATAAGGGCTGGTCCGTGCCCGCCACGCAGGTAGTGCATGCTGCTGCCGTTCACCGCGGCTTTGGCCGAGGTGAACCCGGGCGGCACCTGACCTGCCCGTCCAGCAGGCGCCGCATGAGCCGCCACTACAACGAGCACCGCGCAGACAGCCACAGCCATGAGCGCCGCGCGATGAAGTATCCGGTTCAACATGTTGCTCTCCTCTCGTCTTCGATCCAGGCCCCGCGTTTGTTGCTTCTGACGTAAACTAGGGCGGGAGTTCGAATGGTCAGAGTTACAAAATGCGGCGCGAATGCCTCGAGGCCGGACTGCGCGATTACCGGAGTTGCGTTGTTGCCCTCATTCCTATCGCCTTTTTTTCAATGAAGCCATTAAAACCGGTCAACCGGTCTGTTTAAGTCGCGCAAAGAGAAGAAGGCTCCCGAAGAACCAGTGTGACGGGCATTTCGTTGGCCGGATCTGTCTCCACAGCCCGTCCTTGGTCAGGGGCGATGCGGCCGTCATGGCTCATATCTGTGCTCCGTCTTCAGCAACGCCGGACGTGACGTTTCTGAGCGCCGCCGGCTTGGCTACTTTCGTGACGAAGACGATGAGCGCCAGCGTCAGGAAAATCGCGCCGAGCAGGTAGGGTGCGCCGCCGAAGGTCACGGGCGCGTTCGGCCCCGTGAACCAGGAAAAGATCGCCGTATAAAGCAGCGGCGTGATGATCGAGGTGATCGAGAAGATCGACGTCATCGCGCCCTGGAGTTCGCCTTGTGCCGAAGGCGGCACCTTGGCGGCGGCAAGGCTCCTGAGCGGCGGATCGGCCAACGCCTCGAGGCAGCCGACGACGATCACTGCATAGATCATCCAGCCTTGCGACGCGAATGCGTAGCCGAAGGCGCTGAGTGCCGTAAATGCCAGACCGATTACCGCCGTCTTCCACTCACCGAGCTTGGGGATCACGCGCGGCAGGACCGTCGCCATGACGATAGCCCCGCACAGGCCGAAGGCACCGAGCGAGAAGCCGATCTGTTGTTCGCTCCAGCCATAGCGATAACTGGAGACGAACGACCAGACCGCAGGATACATCATGTGCCCCAGCGTCATCAGAAAGAAGACAAGCCCGATCCAGCCGATGCCTTCGTAGTTGCGCATCTGGACGAGCGTGCCGACCGGGTTCGCGCGTTTCCACTCGAAGCGGCGACGATGCTTGCTATCAAGCGTTTCCGGCAACAGAAACAGCGCGATCAAAAAGTTTACGAAGGCAAGCCCGGCAGCGAAATAGAATGGCACGCGCGGCCCGAACGTGCCGAGCAACCCGCCCAGAACCGGCCCGATGACGAAGCCGACGCCGAAAGCGATGCCAAGCAGGCCGAAATTCTTCGCACGGTTCTCGTCGGTCGAGATATCGGCGATGAATGCCGATGTCGTGGAATAGCTGGCGCCGGAAATGCCGGCCAGCACACGCCCGATGAACAGCATCGGATAGGACCAGGCGATGGCACAGATCAGATTGTCGATGGAAAACGTCAGCACGGAGGCGAGCAGAATCGGCCGTCGTCCGAACCGGTCGCTCAACCCGCCCATCACTGGTGCGAAAATGAACTGCATCGCCGCATAGGCGAAGAACAGCCAGCCGCCCTCGATAGCCGCCTCACTGATGCCGACGCCGGTCAATTCTCTGAGATAGGCCGGCAGCACCGGCATGATGATGCCGAAGCCGATGATGTCGAGCAGCAGGGTGGTGAAAACAAGCGCAAGGCCCCGCCTGGCGGTTTTGGGGTCTATCATGATGGTATCTCCTCGGGCCGCCCGGGGCGAAGGCGAACGCACCTTATAGGCGAACACATCGCTGGGAACAATGAGGGAACGGGCAGGGTGTTTTCATCCTGACATCCCCTGACTGCTATCCAGTCTCTCGGATTCGCGAGAAAACCGTCGGCTCAGATCGGATTGTTGAACGTGTCGCAGTCCGAAAGCTTGCCGTTCTGGAAGCCTCGCGCCAGCCAGGCCTGCCGCTGCTGCGACGTGCCGTGGTTGAAGCTTTCCGGCACGACGTAGCCCTGCATCTTCTTCTGCAGCGTGTCGTCGCCGATCTGCTTTGCGGCGTTCAATGCCTCCGCCATGTCGCCCTGTTCCAAAATGCCCTTCTGGCCGGTGAAATGTGCCCAGATGCCGGCAAAGCAGTCGGCCTGCAGCTCGACCTGCACCGACATGTGGTTGGCGTCGGCCTCGCTCATATTCTGCCGCATCTGGTTGAATTTGGGCAGGATGCCGACGAGGTTCTGCACGTGATGGCCGACCTCATGCGCAATAACATAGGCCTGTGCGAAATCGCCCGAGGCACCGAACTGCTGATCGAGTTGCTGGAAGAAGGTGGTATCGAGATAGACCTTGCGATCGTTGGGACAGTAGAATGGTCCGGCCGCTGACGAGGCCGAACCGCAGGCGGAGCGAATCTGGCCGCTGAACAGGACCAGTTTTGGATCTTGATAGGTCAGGCCCTCGGACTGGAAAATACCAGTCCAGGTATCCTCGGTCTCGGCCAGCACGGTCGACACGAACTGCTTCATCTCGTCGGAGGCCGGCGCACCGGTACCGCCGCCTTGCTCGCCGCTATTGTCGGTGATCTGGCCGCCGCCGCCGGGCTGCAAGCCGCTGTTATCGAGGATCTGACTCGGGTCGAAGCCGAAATACCACCCTGCCAGGAAAATCAATCCTACGATGATGATGCCCGACATGCCGCCGCCGCCGGCGCGACCTCCGATCGGGATGCGAAACTGCCCCGGCCCGCCGCCAAGCCCGCCGCTCTGGCCGCGCTCGTCCTCGACATTGTCACTCTGACGACGGCCCTTCCAGAGCATGGCAACCCCCGTGATGCATGTTTGCAATCAACCCGCCGATGTCCTGGCCGGTTCCAACCCAGCAAACAATTATCCCAATGGTTACGCCAAGTCACAGTATTTTTCGCGCTAATAAGCAATGCCGGCTGACGCGGGTCTGCTCTGGCTTAGACGTCGCAAGGTCTGTAGCATCCACCGTGGCTGTGGAAGCGAGGGGGCGCTTGCGGATGATCGGGCGGGTTCTGTTGCTGTTTGCGGCATTGTCTTGCCTAGGCCCCGTGCCGGCCAGCGCCGTCAGTCTCGATTCCAGTGTCGCAATCACCGATCCCGAGACCTTGCAGGCGCTCGAGCGCGGCGGGCTATCGATCAGCCGTCTGCTTGGGCCAGCGCTCGGACTGACACGCGACGTCGACAATCGCGGGCTGTTTTCGGTGCGCGCGCTGAGCCCGGTCCGCAACGCCGTCAAACAGCAGATCGTAGACGAACCAAGGAACAGCCCCGACTCCTATGTAACCGCTCTGGCAAACTCGAAAGACATCACCCAGAAGTTCAATCCGAAATACATCGACGACGACGGTTCGACGCTGGACCTGACCGGCATCGTCAATCGCATGGATCGCGGCTATCTCGGCCACACCGAATGCGGCGAGATCAGGCTGATCTACCGCTTCCACTATTCGGTCGAGGAGAAGCCTGGGCAACGCATCTCGTCGCGCCTGCCGCTGACCCTGAGCCTGGTCTTCAACGCCATACCGGCTTCGGCACAGATTCGCGCCTCGAAGGACCGTCCGCGCTCGGCTAACGGTTCCTGCGCGGACGTGGCGAAGCGCTGGCTTGTCGCCGGGCAGAAGAATCTGGAGCCGGATCAACTGGCGGCCTGGCTGCGCTCGGAAGAAGGCCCGCTTTCCAGCGCGATGTTGAATTCTTCGCAGATCATGCGGCTCGAGCTCAACATGCAGGTCGTGCGCCTATCGGCTTCGAGCCGGCGCGATTTCGGCGGCCACGCTGAGTATCTGTTGAAGATATTCAAGTGGGACCCGGCCAAAGCCATTTTCCAGGAAGCGAAAATGGAGAACCAGATCGACCGCAAGCTGGTGCTGGCCGACAGGCAAACCTTCGAAAGATGGCTGCTCACCGATCGCAACATCTATGATCTCGACCGTGGCCGCCTGGTGATCGACGAAAAATTCCTCGCGACCACCGCGGTTTCGGTGGCACCCGGCGGTATGAGCCGGTCGCAAAACAATTTGGCTTTTGGGCTGCTCGACGACGATGCTATCGACAAAGCGCTCAAGGACTATGTCGCAAAGGGCAATACGCTTCGCACCGTCAAATCGGTGGCCGGCTTCAATCTGCGCCTCAACGAGATGACCTGCACCGGCTGTCACCAGACGCACGGCATCGCCGGGTTCCATTACACCGGCGCCGACCCGGCCAGCGAACCGCGCCGCAACGCGGTGTTCGTGCCGGGCTCGGCTGTGTTTTTTGCCGACCTGCCGCGCCGCCGCGCCATTGTCGAGTCGTTCGCCGCTGGCAGACACCCGGATTTCAGCCGCGGCTTTGCCGGCCGTCCGGAGGCAAAATACGCCGAAGCGCTGAAAGGCACCGATCTCTACAATGGATGGGGCTCGATCTGCTATCGCGGCGCCGACCCAAGTTTCGTGGACTGGACCTGCGACGAAGGCCTGCGTTGCGCCGGGGTCCACGAGAGCGCCATCCATCCGGGCTTTGGTACCTGCGTCAGCGAGGCCGGCACCGCAGTCGGCGATCCGGTGGAGTTCGGCGAGATCAGGATGTCGAAATGGGGCAACGACCAATATTGCCGTCTGTCACCGGCAACCGCGAAGGCCTGCGCCATCGACCCGGCCAGGGACAGAAAACCGCCGATAAAGCTCGCCGGCTATGGCGCGGCGCGCCAGCGTTACGATAATCCCGAGCAGAAGACTGGCGGCTTTCCCGGCGGCATGCTGCGCAAGGCGACCTGCGAAAAGCTGCCCGACGAGGCAAGCTGCGGCCGCCTCGCCAAGACCGGCTTCAACGACTGCATAGGCTCCGGCAAGGACCACGAATTCTGCACCAGGGAATTCACCAAGACCGCTGGCCTGCGTGCTTGCGACAAGGCCCATCCCTGCCGCGAGGACTATATCTGCACCGCCGGTTTTGACGATCTGCCGGAAGCAAAGCCCGGCAAGGGCACTTGCATCCCACCCTATTTCATCTTCCAGTTTCGCGTCGATGGTCACCCGCGCAACTGGGTGCAGGATACGAACGAGTGAGCAGGTCAGTCGCACTGCATATCGCTTCGATCAATCAGCGGGCGGCGATTATTGCCTTGCGAAAGGCTTCGAGCGTCTCGGCGCTGACATGGTGCTCGATGCCTTCGGCGTCGATGCGCGCCGTCTCGGCGCTGACGCCGAGCGAGCGCAGGAAAGCCTCGACCGTCTGGTGGCGAATGCGGCTCTCTTCCGCAACCTTCCGCCCGGCATCGGTCAGGAACACGCCGCGATAGGGTTTCCGGGAGACCAGCCCGTCTGCGCACAGCCGCGTCAGCATTTTCGCCACCGTCGGCTGGGCGACGCCGAGCCGTGCCGCGATGTCGACCTGGCGCGCCTCGTTGCCGTCCTCGATCAGGTCGGCGATGAGCTCGACATAATCCTCGACCAGCGCGCTGCGGCGCGCTTCACGCGTCTGCCGGAACCCTTCCGAGTGGATTTCTGCGTCAGGCAGCGGCTTTTCGCGAGGAACCGGTCTTTTCTTCAGCGCCAATACGCGCTCCTCCCGGCAGTTTGAATCGGCATTGCAGTCATAACACGGAACCCTATTGGTTCTGGCCGTTTATTTCCATTCGGTGGCCGGCGCAACCGGCGTTCACTGCCGTTCCGGTCGCACCGTCAAGTGGGCACACGAAAAAGCATGAACAATGAAATATAGCATATTGCATAATGTTCAGCCGTGGCATAGATAAGGAGACAACATCGATCGTTCCAGTGGAAAGCCATTTCATGTCGGAAGCCGAAGCCACCTCAGCCCCCCGATCCATGTGGCGATTTGCCCGCCCGGAAGACGACGAGCAGCCCAGCCTTCGCGAAGTCAACGCAACGATCGCGGTGCCGCACTCGGGGATCTGGCTTCGCCGGCTGTTCGCCTTCGTGGGGCCGGGCTACATGGTTTCGGTCGGCTACATGGATCCGGGCAATTGGGCGACCGACCTCGCCGGCGGTGCCCAGTTCGGTTACACGCTGCTATTCATTATCATGTTGTCGAACCTGATGGCGATCCTGCTGCAGGCGCTCGCCGCCCGGCTCGGCATCGCCACCGGCCGTGACCTTGCGCAGGCGTGCCGCGCCTATTACCCGCGGCCGGTCAATTTCATGCTGTGGGTCGCTTGCGAACTGGCCATCATAGCGTGCGACCTGGCCGAGGTCATTGGCACGGCGATCGCCTTGCAACTGCTGTTCGGGATTCCGCTGATCGGCGGCGCCATCATCACCGCGCTCGATGCCTTCCTGCTGTTGTTGCTGATGAACAAGGGCTTCCGTTTCCTCGAGGCCTTCATCATAGCGCTTTTGATTATCATCTTCGGCTGCTTCGCCATTCAGATCTTTGCCGCCGCGCCGCCGGTCGGCTCCATCCTGCACGCCATGTTCGTGCCGTCGTCCGAGATCGTCACCAATCCGGCGATGCTTTACATTGCCATCGGCATCATCGGCGCCACGGTGATGCCGCACAATCTCTATTTGCACTCCTCGATCGTGCAGACCCGCGCCTACGAGCGCACCGATCGCGGCAAGCGCGACGCCATCAAATGGGCGACGACCGACTCGACCATCGCGCTGATACTGGCGCTGTTCGTCAATGCTTCCATCCTGATCGTGTCGGCGGTGGCGTTCCACGGCACCGGTCATCATGACGTCGCCGAGATCGGCCAGGCCTTCGAGCTGCTGTCGCCGCTACTCGGCCTCGGCATTGCTTCCATTCTGTTTGCCGTGGCGCTGCTTGCCTCCGGCCTGAACTCGACGGTGACGGCGACGCTGGCCGGCCAGATCGTGATGGAAGGCTTCTTGCGGCTGCGCATCCCGCAATGGGCGCGCCGCCTGCTGACGCGCGGCATCGCCATCATCCCGGTGGTGGTCGTCACCGCCCTCTATGGCGAGAAGGGCACCGGCCAGTTGCTGGTCTTCAGCCAGGTGATCCTGTCGATGCAGCTTCCCTTCGCGGTCGTCCCGCTGGTGCAGTTCGTCTCGGACAAGCGCAAAATGGGCAATTTCGCCATTTCCCGCGCCGTCGCCGTGCTGGCCTGGGTGGTTGCCGCCCTCATCCTGGTGCTCAACTTCAAGCTGCTCTACGATACGGTCGTCGGTCTGGGCTGAGCGTCTGCTCCAAACTGACGCAACTAAGGTCGGCAGTCATCCGCCCTTCCAGCCCTGGAAATTTGCCGGCCGCTGTCGGACAAATGTCCGTTCGCCCGTCCTTGGCTCGAAGTCCGGCCATGACGGCACGGATCAGGGAAAGGGAGCTCCAATGAGGAAGATCATCGCCGCAACATTCGTCAGCCTCGACGGCGTCATGCAAGCGCCCGGCGGCCCGCAAGAGGACCCGGTCGGCGGCTTCAAATTCGGCGGCTGGACGTTCCACTACTGGGACGATGTGATGGGCGCCGCCATGGGCGAGAGGTTTTCAAAACCGTTCGCGCTGCTTCTCGGCCGCAAAACCTACGACATCTTCGCCGCCCACTGGCCTTATCAGAAGAATGACCCGATCGCCGACAGCTTCAACGCCGTCACCAAATATGTGGCGACGCACAGGCCAGATACGCTGTCCTGGCAAAACAGCCAGCCGCTCGGCAGCGACGTCGTGGCGACATTGCGCCGGATGAAGCAGGAGGACGGCCCGGACCTGCTCATTCAGGGATCGAGCGAGCTGATCCAGACCTTGCTCGCCAATGACCTGATCGACGAGATCAGCCTGCTGATTTTCCCGCTGGTGCTGGGCAAGGGCAAAAAACTGTTCGGCAGCGGCACAATACCTGCCGCCTTCAAGCTGACCCGCTCGCAGGCATCGACCACCGGTGTCATCATGGCGAGCTATGAACGCTCCGGCGAGATCAAGACCGGGTCCTTTGCCACGGAGCAGCCGTCCGAAGCCGAGATCGAGCGGCGCAAGAACTGGAAATAGAGGCTGCCGAGGCGATCAAGGACGGCTGAACACTGGCCGTCCTTTTTGCTGTTTTCTAAGCCGCCTCCCGTCGCCGTGCCAACCCATCGCGGAGGTGGCCCGCGAACGCCAGTGCAGCCGGCGCAAGGCCGTGCTTCGGCAAATGCAGATTGATCGAAAAATTCGGCAGCGACGGCAGTTCCGGATCGTTGGCCAAAATATCGAGGTCGGCAGGCACGGTCGACGCCAACCAGGTGGTGACGGCCAAGTCCGAACGCACCGTCGCCGTCGTCGCGTCGATGCTGCCGTTTTCGAATACGGTGCGCCATTCCAGGCCGTGCTCGTTAAGCGCCTCCAGCACCACCGGGCGGAACGCGCAGGTCTCGGCCACCATCGAAACCGGCAAGGGGCGCTTGCTGCGAGCCCCGCCGCCTTTGGCGCCGACCCAAACTAGCCGGTCGACAACAAGGCATTCGCCGGCCGACCGACCGATCGGCTCCTCGATCACCGCGAGCTCTATCGTGCCGGCCGCCAAGGCCGCAGCCAACTCCGGCGACGAAGCACAGATCAGCGAAATCTCGACCTGCGGATACGCCTCGGCATAGGCCTTGAGCACCGGCGCAAGCAAGGTGCCGACAAGGTCATACGGCACGCCAAGCCGCACCTGACCGGCAACCGCATCGCCCGCTATCTCCGCCAGGATCTCGTCATTGAGGGAAAGCAGGCGCTTGCCCTTGCCGAATAATCGCTCGCCGGATCGGGTCAACCGCAATCCACGCCGGTCGCGCTCGAACAGGCTGCAGCCGAGAACCTCTTCCAAACGCTTGATCTGCTGGCTGACGGCACCTTGCGTCAAATGCAGCGCGTTGGCCGCCGCCGTCATGCTTGCCTTGTCGGCAACGGTGACGAAGGTTCGAACCAGAGCAGTATCGAGGTTGCGGAGCATCTGGCCATTATATTTGCTAATGCGCGTCATCGCAAACATTGCATTTACTGATGAGCCAAACAGCCTACCGTGCAGGCTTCAAAGGAAGCAGCATGTTTGAAACCGTCCTTCCCCTCGTCCTGTTTGCACTGGTCTCAACCTCAACACCCGGCATGGCCACGACTTTGTCGACGGCGTCCGGCGCGCAATTCGGCTTTCGCCGCTCTATACCGCTGATGGCCGGGGCCACGGTGGCTGCGGCAGGTGCTGCCGGGCTCGCCGGTCTGCTGGCCGCCGCCCCTTCTTTGCAACTGGCAATGAAAATAGCCGGTACCCTCTATCTGGTATGGCTTGCCCTCAAGATCGGCCGCAGCGGCCCGCCCAATCTGGACGTGACCATGGCAAAGCCGAACAGCTTTTTGGGCGGCGCCGGCCTGCAATGGATGAACCCAAAGGGCTGGGCCATGGGGCTGGGAGCGGCGGCATCTTTTGCCGCGCTCGCCAGCGGGCCACTGCAGCTCGCCTTGCTGCTCGGCACGGTCTTCGGCCTTGCCGCGGCGCTATCGCTGGCGGCGTGGTGCGTGGCGGGCACGCTGCTCGCCCGGTTGCTGCGAACCGAGCGGCAGTGGCGCATCCTCAACGCCGTGCTTGGCTTGCTGCTGGCCGCCTCGATCATTCCGATGTGGCGGACAGCGTAAGACCAGTTATTTCAGGCAGCGTAGCGTGCCGCCGGCTTGCCGGCCAGCAGGCTACCGAAGAAGCCTTGTCGGACGCCAAGAAAGGCATCCACCCCGGCAACATCGGCAAGACCCGGTGCCGTGAACGCTTCACCCTTGGCCAGGCCGGCAAGCGCGGCATCGACCAGATCGTCCGCAGTCATGACAATCTCTTGGGGCACATTGGCAATATCGCTTCCGGCGACTTCCCAGAACTCGGTCCGCGTAGCCCCCGGCAGCACGACCTGTACGGCTACACTGCTGTCGGCGACTTCCCGCTGCAGGGCCTCGGTGAAGTTGACGACATAGGCCTTGGTGCCGCTATAGATGCCGCCGAACGAGGTGTCGAAGGCCAGCACCGAGGCGATGTTGACGATGGCGCCGCGGTTGCGCGCCAATAGTCCCGGCAGCACCGCGCGCGTCAGCCGGGTCAGCGCCACCACATTGACCTTGATCATGCGCTCGGCGACATCGGCGTCGGCCGTTGCCACCACCTGCGCGCCGCCAAGGCCGGCATTGTTGACCAGCAGCGTCACGCTGTCGTCGGTTGATATCGCCTGTTCGACCCGTCGCAGATCGGCGTCGTCGGCCAAGTCGGCGCTGATGACGCTGACCTTGATGCCATACGCGTAGCGGAGCCTCTCCGCCAATTCCTCCAACCGGTCGGCGCGCCGCGCCACCAGCACCAGATCGTAACCTTGGCCGGCGAGCCGGTCCGCATAGATCGCGCCGATGCCCGACGAGGCACCGGTGACGACCGCCGTGCCTTTGTTCTGTTCGCTCATTGTCTTGTTCCTTCTGGTTCGATTCCAATGCCGGTGCCGCAGGGCAACACCCTTGCTTCGACCGGCAGGCTAATTAAAGGCATATGCCACTATTCGTACGTAGGCATATGCCACCATCTTGTCAATCCGCGGAGTAAGGACTATTTCTGGTTCGCATCAAGGGTCCCTTCCGGTCCCCTCATCGGAAATCCGCCAATGTCCCGAACCACCCTGCCCGGCCTGGTGTTTTGCAACAACGCCATGCTGCGCCGCGCGACGCGGAAACTCGGCCAGTTCTATGACGATGTGCTCGCACCCTCGGGCATTAAGGCCACGCAGCAGGGCCTGCTCTATCAAATCCACGTCGGCAATGAACCGACGATGGGTGCCATTGCCGCGGCCCTCGTCATGGACCTGTCGGCCCTCGGTCATACGCTGAAGCCGCTGATCCGGGACGGTTATGTCGAGGCCTTCGCCGACCCTGCCGACCGCCGCATCAGGCGCGTCAGGCTGACACCGCAGGGCCGGACCAAGCTCGAAGAAGCTCTGAAGCTGTGGCAAGTCGCCCAGCAGCGCTTCGAGGAGATGTTTGGAAAAGAGCAGGCGGCAAGCCTGCGAGCGGCGCTGGACGAAATCGCCGCGTTGGATTTTGACGCAGGGCCGGCCGCGAGTTGAATTATCGGCGGCCGGCAGCCAAGCTTTGCTAACAAGCCTTATTCGGCCGGCATCGCCACCGGACGTGCGGCCAGGTGTCCCGCCAGCATCACGCCCAAACCAATGATCGGGAATGCCGCCGCGACCACGCCGAGGTCGGCCGGTGCGCCATAGCGCAGCACCGCGGCGCCAACCACGGCACCCAGTGCGACGCCGAGATAGAGTGCCGAAGCGTTCAGCGACAGCACGATGGGCGCGGCATCGGGCGCCAGCTTGATGATGCGGCTGGCTTGCGCCGGCGGGAATGCCCAGCCGACGATGCCCCACGGCACCATCATGGCCATCAGTGCCGGCCCGGCGATCTCGCGCGGCAGGAATGTCGGGATCAGCGAAAACGTGACCAGCATGGCGGCACTCAGCGCCAGTGACCAGCAGACGGTGCGCGTCGCGCCGAAACGGTCGGCGGCCTGCCCACCGCCGATATTGCCGATGACCGCGCCAACGCCGAAGGCGAGCAGCATTCCGGGTAGCGCGATCGGGCTCAGGCCGCCGCCTTCGATGGCGAGCGGCGCGACAAAGGCAAAGACAGTGAAGGCGCCGATCAGTGCCAGGATCGTCGTCACCAGGATGGGCATGACGCCGGGGCGGAGTGCCGCTGCCAGCCGCATCCGGAGCGGTAGCCTGGTGCCGACGATGCCGCGCGGCAGCCGGTACCACAGGATCGCGCCGGCGAGCGCGCCAAGGCCGGCAATGGCAAAGAAGGTGCCGCGCCAGCCGGCAACCGTCGCAACAAGCGCGCCAAGCGGCGCGCCGACCGCCACCGCAACCGTGGTGCCGCCGACGACCACGGCAATGGCGCGGGCGCGGTGATGATCGTCGACAAGCGCAACGGCCGTTCCCTGCGCGGTCGCCGCGAACAGGCCTGACGACAGCGCCATGACGATGCGCGCGATCAACAGCAATTCGAAGGAGGAACTCAGCGCCGCGGCGACGTTGCCCAACACGAAGAACACCAGCGTCCACAGGATGACGCGGCGCCGGTCCCATTCGCCAGTCAGCGTTGCCAGGATCGGCGTGCCGATCGCATAGGCGAGCGCAAACGCCGTGATCAGCGTGCCGGCGAGCGGAACGGAGATGGCGGCATCCTTTGCAATGTCGGGCAAAAGGCTGGAGATGACGAAACCTTCGGTCGAAATCGTGAATGATCCGAGCGCAAGCCAGATGAGGCGCTTATCCATGGCAATTTCCTTAGTTCAAAGGTTATTGAACAATTGGACATAACAGGGCATGATGTCAATGAGCTTGTGCAGACTAATCGAACCCTACTGACAGCCCTGTGTCAGGACAGGCCCGAATACCACCAGAACCGCGAAGGATCAGATGCGTTGAAATCGGCCCCGAATGTGCTTAATTCCTGGTCATGACCTTGCCCCATCCCACCGCCGACCAGATCAGCCTGCCGAACGTGCTTGCCGTGCTCGGCGACCCGACGCGACTGGCCATCGTGCGCTATCTCGCGAGCAAGGAGGGCGTGCCGCTGAATTGCAGCCGGTTCCTCGACCTCTGCTCGAAGACCAATCTGAGCTACCATTTGGCCAAGCTGCGTGAGGCCGGCGTTACCCGCACCGAGGCGGTTGGCACCAGCCGGCTGATCACGCTGCGCCGTGACGATCTCGACCGCCGCTTCCCGGGCCTGCTCGACAGCGTGATTGCCGCGGCCGGCGACGATGCATCGTTGCCGGCGGTCGGCGGCCATGAGATCGAAGTCCGCGCCTAGAGCGACCCCGAAGCTGCATTCCGCTCTCGCCCGCTTCGCGAGGTGAGGAAGATAATTGTCCTCCAGCCATTCCAACAAACGGAGCCTGCCATGCGCATCGCCGTCCTCGCCGACATCCACGGCAATGTCCTGGCGCTCGACGCCGTGCTCGATGATCTGCGGCGACGCGGCGGCGCCGACCTCATCGTCAATCTCGGCGATTGCGTTTCCGGCCCGCTGTGGCCGCGCGAGACCATGGAGCGGCTCGAGGCACTCGACCTGCCGACGGTGCGCGGCAACCACGACCGCCGCGTTGCCTACGACACCGCCGACGAGACCATGTGGCCTTCCGACCGCTACGCGCATGAACGGCTGACGGCAGCCCAGCGCGAGGCGCTGTTCGCGCTGCCCGTCACGCTGGAGGTGGCGCCTGGCGTGCTCGCCTTCCATGCCCGGCCCGACCACGATGAAAAATACCTGGCTGACGCGATAGTCGACGGCCGGCTGGTGCGCGCCCCACTGGCCGCCATCGAACGGCGACTCGGCGCGATCGATCCCGCCTGCCGCATCATGCTTTGCGGCCACAGCCATCGTAGCGAGCTGGTCCGCATTCCCGGCGGTCCGGTCATTTTCAATCCAGGCAGCATCGGTTGCCCGGCCTATCACGACGATACGCCGCCGGCGCATGTCTCCGAACAAGGCTCGCCGCACGCCCGCTACGGCATCATCGACCTGCATCCCGATCGTTTCGAGGCCATCGCCGTCGACTATGACCACGAGGGGGCGGCGCGTCGGGCCGAGCAGGCTGGACGGCCCGAATGGGCTCACGCGCTGCGCACCGGCTTCATGCCGGGCTGAGCTTGCTCATGCCAGGCTGAACGGATGACCGCCTTCGAGCGGCAGGCAAGCAGCCTCGATGGCCGCGACCGGTCCAATCTTCACTTGTCGGACGCGGATCGCTTCGATCGCCTGGCAGGACGTCGGGTTCTGGCCGCCGAAGTCTTGGCCGCCGAAGTCTTGGCCGATGAAGCCTTTGGCCGTGAGGTCTTGGGCGCCAGTTGCGTTGGGTTGAAAGTCTGTGCAGGAGCCGATTCGGATCCGGCCCGAATGTCGGCGTCGCGCACCTGCTGGCCAAAGTTCAGGCCGGTCAGTTCTTCAATCTCGGCCACCGTCGAAAGGAACTCCGATACCCTGGCAATTTCAAGCGGGTCGTCGAATGCCTCGGCACGCCCACCGAACGCTTCGGGCATCACTTCCAAAACCGGCTTCTGGTCCGCCAGCAGCGCGATGGCGCGCAGGCCAGTTTGATCGGACCACAGCGCGATCTTCCAGAACTTGAGCGGAATATGGCTGTCGAAGCGGTAAGGAGGATCGTCCTCGCGGAACACTGGGCCTGCAAACACCGTGACACGGCCTCGCGTCGTATAGGCGTTGCGCAGCACATAGGTTTCCACCGCGCGCCATCTCAGTTTCCCCTTGGAGCCGGGATGGTCAAGCGAGCTTCCCTGATTGAAAAAGCCGACTTGCGGCGCAGCATTGGGATAGAAGAACGTGTCCCGTTCTGCCGCGACCGCCTCCTGATCCACTCCCCATGCAGGGTCGCCGCGAAGCGTAATATGGCCCTTCTGGAACATTCGAGCTATTCGTTCCTTGGATTTTGGGACGGGAAATCCAGGCACATTCTGGCTCGAATAGAATTCCTGGGTCATCTGCTCGCCAGGGTCGATGCGACGGTCGGGCCGGAAAGCGTCGCTGGCTTCCGAACCGGAAATCGACTCTACCCCCAATTCGACAAGCGACGGGTTGTCGATGACGGTCTTGTCCTCACGATTGACCGCCTTGGTGCGGGATCCATCGATATTGCAGGCTGTGACGAAGGCAAGCCTGCGATCGGCGTTCATCAAGATCGAAAAATGATGATAGCGCAATTCGTGTGGGTCCTCGCCCGGTTTGGCAAGGAGGTTTTTGGCCAACCGGTAGGGTGAATTGGCAACCGTCGGCATTGGCAGGACAAAGCCCGCTATGAAGCCGGGTTCATACCCTCCGCGATCGTCGAAATCCTCCGTTTTCCAACCCGCGGCCTCGGCGATGGCCACCTTCGCGGGTTCGCTTGCCGGGCCTTTGCCGTCGTTTCGTCTTGCATCGCCTCCGTCGCGGTCGATCAAGGGCGCCCGGACATTTATCTCGACGGGAAAAGTCCAGGTGACCGAGCCATCGGCGTTGTGTCTCGTCGCCGGTGGATTGTCATCCGGTTCCGGCCGCTGCACCGACTTGTCCAGCACATCTTCGCGAATGTCGGCGTTCAGCCGAACTGTCTCGTCCATCATGCGCGGCGTGCCGGCCCAAATCGCCAGAGCTTGCGAAACCGCCGATGCCGAGGAGCCCGGCAGCCTGGACTTTCTAGCGCCCAGATCGTCAACGATGGCGCTGATCCTTATGCCTTCGTTGATCTCGCGCGTCAGCGCATAGCCACCTATGCCCGTCACCTCGTGGAATGGCCCTGCCCAATGGTGCAGGGCAATTGGCTCCCATTCATTGTTGAAAACCGGTGAACCGGAGGAACCCTGTTCGGTATCGGCAACATAGTGCAGCACTTGAACCGTTTCGTCGCGGGCCACCAGCCGGTTTTCACGCAGCACCAGTTCCTTGAAGCGGCCATCGGGGTGCTGAACGATGTTGGCGATTTCGCCAAGCATATGCTTGTCGCGCGCGTCCGACAGCGAGATAAAACCGAACTCCTCCAGTTCCTTTGGGCCGGAACGCCGCTCACCGACCCCGATCAGCGTATAGTCCAGACCCTCTATGCTATCGGTCACGAAACAGAATTCAGGATCGAGCAGGAACGTCGTCGGCGTGCGCACGGCATTCGCACCGTCCTGCTCATAATCGAACTGGACCTGGAAGCGCCGGGAATCTGCCGGCGACGAAATCACATGGTTGTTTGTGAGGAACAGCCTTGGCCCGACCAGAAAACCCGATCCTTGTGGATTGCCGTTGAGAAAGGCAACGCGGCCGACCGCATCGGCCACACGGCGCCCACGCTCCAGAAATGCGACACCGATGAAATCGAGCGTTGGGCCGAGAATTGCCTCCGGTCCTGGCTGTTTGGCGGCGGCCTTTCTCTCCCCGGCAGACCTCATGTCGATTGCTGCCGATATCATCTCCGCTTCGGTGCGGCTGAGCGACGCTTTTACCTGCAATCTGTCGAGTCGCCTGGAGAGGGTCTGTTCGGCGGCCAGCGGATTGCCGTTGGCGATGTGACCAAGTGAAGCCTCAATTTCCGCGCGCGTTTTCTTGATACGCTGGCGAACTATGTTTTCCACCTGCGCAAATATTTCAAGGTCGACCATATTGCCCTCCTCAACCTTACTTGAGAGAGTGCATATTTACATGAAATGTGCAATATTTTGCCGGCTTTTAGTTCACGAAAGTGGCTTGCTCCGCGATTCAACACGCGGCACCTTACTCATTTTCGGGCTTACGCAGCGCCGCCTCGTCGCCTATAAAAACCGGCTGGCGTGCGATGGCGTTTCCGTGCCTGGCCGCGCCTTCGGCAATGCAACCTACCGCCCATGGCAGATGATTAGGCGCACAATAACACTCCGATCCCCGCTGCTTGCGCTGATTGCCGCTCCGCTGATGTTGGCGGGCCCGCCGGCCAGTGCCCAGGAGCCGGAGCCCATCATCTCGATTGTGACTGGTCTCGCTCCGGGTGATCTCCTGAACGTGCGCGCCACGGCATCGGCGATGGGCAAGATCGAGGCGCGGCTGCCGATTGGTTCGAGCGTCAAAAATCTCGGCTGCGGCGACGTCAGCGGCCATCGGTGGTGCAAGGTTGAAGACATTGACGACCCCAAGCTGAGCGGATGGGCGCCCGCGCGCTACCTCGACCCTATCAATCCCCAGCAAGTGACACCCCAGGCGACGGCCAATACGGAGAGCCCTGCCTCCCAACCGCTACCCGATCTGACAACGCGCCTCGGCGCGACCGCTCCCGAAACGGCGCTGAGCTCCGCTGACGCAATCGGCAGGGTGGCGATCGAGGATGCTTACCGCCTGGCCCTGGCCGCTGGAAACCCCTCGACTGGACAGGTTGATGGATCGGCGCCCGCGGCTGCCGACCCCGTCCAGAATTTCGGCGCGGCCAACGCGGCGCCTCCGCCCGACGCACAGACCGTTGCGCGGCTACAGCCGCCGGGGACACCGGTCCCTGGGACCGGCAACGCCATCCCCTGCGCGCGCTATCTCGGCCAGCCGATGACCAGTTGCAAGGCGGCGGTCGTGCGCACCGGCGACAAAATCGACGTGACCGTGACCTGGCCCGATGGCGGCACGCGCATCATCAGCTTCCGGGCCGGCAAGCCGGCCGGTGCGGACGCACCCGGCGAATTCCGCTTCACCCGCGAAGGCAGCCTGAACATGATCCGCATCGGTGCTTCCGAGCGTTTCGAGATTACGGATGCTTTGGCGTTGGGGGATAGTGGTAAGGGAATAAGGCAGTAGGGCAGTAGGGCAATATGTTTAAAGGGCGCTCGAACCTACTGCCCTACTGCCCTACTGCCCTACTGCCCTACTGCCCTACTGCCCTACTGCCCTACTGCCCTACTGCCCTACTGCCCTACTCCCCTACTCCCCTACTCGCATTTTAGGGGGTTACATCCGGCAAAACTCTTCCCTATAAGGCCCTCCTAGCCTGATACCAGAATCGCGAGCACAACCGGCCGGGTCATCCCGTCCGGCTTTTTGTGCAAGCCGCCCGCCGAACGGACCCTCGACATGCCAAGACGCACCGACATCAAGTCGATCCTGATCATCGGGGCCGGCCCCATCGTTATCGGCCAGGCCTGCGAGTTCGACTATTCCGGCACCCAGGCCTGCAAGGCGCTGAAGGAAGAGGGTTTTCGCGTCATCCTGGTCAACTCCAATCCGGCCACCATCATGACCGATCCGGAGCTGGCCGACGCCACCTATATCGAGCCGATCACGCCGGAAGTTGTGGCCAAGATCATCGCCAAGGAGCGGCCGGACGCGCTGCTGCCGACCATGGGCGGCCAGACCGCGCTCAACACCGCTCTGTCGCTGCGCCGCATGGGCGTGCTCGACCGCTATAATGTCGAGATGATCGGCGCCGACGCCACGGCCATCGACAAGGCCGAGGACCGCGCTTTGTTTCGCGAGGCGATGAACAAGATCGGCCTGGAAACGCCGAAGTCGATGCTGGCCAACGCCACCGACGTCAAGAACGCCGACCGCAAGACGCACGAGGCCGAGCGCGCCGCGCTGAAGGCCGAGAAGCCCGAAAACCTCGACGCCGCGCTCGACGCGCTGGAGACCAGCTGGAATCTCGGCGAAGGCGACCGCAAGCAGCGCTACATCAGCCACGGCATGGCGATTGCAGCACAAGCGCTCGACCATGTCGGCCTGCCCGCCATCATTCGCCCGTCCTTCACCATGGGCGGCACCGGCGGCGGCATCGCCTACAACCGCGCCGAATTCTACGAGATCGTCCAGTCCGGCCTCGACGCCTCGCCGACCACCGAAGTGCTGATCGAGGAGAGCGTGCTCGGCTGGAAGGAGTATGAGATGGAGGTCGTCCGCGACAAGGCCGACAATTGCATCATCGTCTGCTCGATCGAGAATATCGACCCGATGGGCGTGCATACGGGAGACTCGATCACCGTCGCCCCGGCGCTGACGCTGACCGATAAGGAATACCAGATGATGCGCAACGCCTCGATCGCGGTGCTGCGCGAGATCGGCGTCGAGACCGGCGGCTCCAACGTCCAGTTCGCCGTCAACCCGGCCGACGGCCGCCTGGTAGTCATCGAGATGAACCCGCGCGTCTCGCGCTCGTCTGCGCTGGCCTCCAAGGCGACCGGCTTCCCGATCGCCAAGATCGCGGCCAAGCTCGCCGTCGGCTACACGCTGGACGAGCTGGAGAACGACATCACCGGCGGCGCGACGCCGGCCTCGTTCGAGCCGAGCATCGATTATGTCGTGACCAAGATCCCGCGCTTTGCCTTCGAGAAGTTTCCCGGCGCCGAGCCGGTGCTGACCACCTCGATGAAATCGGTCGGCGAGGTCATGGCCATCGGCCGCACCTTCCAGGAATCGCTGCAGAAGGCATTGCGTGGACTGGAAACCGGCCTCACCGGCCTCGACGAGATAGAGATCCCCGGCATCGGCCATGGGAACGCGCCGGCCAGCCATGTCGATGACCGCAACGCTATCCGCGCCGCTCTGGGCACGCCAACGCCCGACCGGCTGCGCATGGTGGCGCAGGCGATCCGCATGGGCACCTCGCTGGAAGACGTGCACGCAATGTGCAAGATCGACCCGTGGTTCCTCGAGCAGATCGCCGGCATCCTCGACATGGAGGCGCGCATCCGCGAGCACGGCATCCCGCAGGACGCCGCCAATCTGCGTATGCTGAAGGCGATGGGTTTTTCCGACGCCCGCCTCGCATCCCTGGTGAGGAAGGACGTCGAAGAGATCCAAAAAATTCGCGAAAAACTCGACGTTCATCCGGTTTACAAGCGCATCGACACTTGCGCCGCCGAGTTCGCTTCGCCCACCGCCTATATGTACTCGACCTATGAGGTGCCGTTCGCCGGCGCGCTCGCCAACGAGGCTCAGGTATCGTCGCGCAAAAAGGTCGTTATCCTCGGCGGCGGCCCCAACCGCATCGGCCAGGGCATCGAGTTCGACTATTGCTGCTGCCACGCCGCCTTCGCGCTGCGCGACGCCGGCTTCGAGGCGATCATGATCAACTGCAACCCGGAGACCGTGTCGACCGACTACGACACCTCCGACCGGCTCTATTTCGAGCCGCTGACGCCGGAGGACGTGCTGGAGATCCTGCGCGCCGAACAGGCGTCGGGCGAGCTGGTCGGCGTCATCGTCCAGTTCGGCGGCCAGACGCCGCTGAAGCTGGCGGATGCGCTGGAAAAGGCCGGCATCCCGATCCTCGGCACTTCGCCCGACATGATCGACCTCGCCGAAGACCGCGACCGCTTCCAGAAGCTCTTGCACAAGCTCGGCCTCAGCCAGCCGAAGAACGGCATCGCCTACTCGGTCGAGCAGGCCCGCCTAGTCGCCGGCGAACTCGGCTTCCCGCTGGTGGTGCGCCCGTCCTATGTGCTCGGCGGCCGTGCCATGCAGATCATCCACGACGAGAGCATGCTGCAATCCTATCTGCTCGACACCGTGCCCGGCCTAGTTCCGGAGGACATCAAGCAGAAATACCCCAACGACAAGACCGGCCAGATCAACACGCTGCTCGGCAAGAACCCGCTGCTGTTCGACACCTATCTGTCAGGCGCCATCGAGGTCGATGTCGATTGCCTCTGCGACGGCAAGTCGACCTACGTCTCCGGCATCCTGGAGCACATCGAGGAGGCCGGCATCCATTCCGGCGACAGTGCCTGCTCCCTGCCGGTGCACTCGCTGCCCTCGGAACTGGTCGACGAGCTCGAGCGCCAGACGGCAGCCCTTGCCCGCGCGCTCAATGTCGGCGGCCTGATGAACGTGCAATATGCGATCAAGGACGGCACCGTCTATGTGCTGGAGGTCAACCCGCGCGCGTCGCGCACCGTGCCGTTCGTCGCCAAGACCATCGGGCGGCCGATCGCCAAAATTGCCGCCCGCATCATGGCCGGCGAAAGCCTGGAAGACGCCTTCGCCCATTACGGCGCCATGCCCGACCCGCGCAATCCCGGCCACATCGCGGTCAAGGAAGCGGTGTTCCCCTTCGCCCGCTTCCCCGGCGTCGACATCTTGCTCGGCCCGGAAATGCGCTCGACCGGCGAGGTCATGGGCCTCGACCGCGATTTCGCGCTTGCCTTCGCCAAGAGCCAGCTCGGCGCGGGTGTTGATCTCCCCCGCGCGGGCACGCTGTTCGTCTCGGTGCGCGATGAGGACAAGAAGGGCATCCTGCCGGCGGTCAAGCGCCTTGCCGGCCAGGGCTTCAAGGTGCTCGCCACGTCAGGCACCGCCCGCTTCCTCGCCGAAAACGGCGTCGCCGCCGAGAAAATCAACAAGGTGCTGGAAGGCCGCCCGCACATCGAGGACGCCATCCGCAACCGCCAGGTGCAGATCGTCTTCAACACCACGGACGGCCAGAAGGCGGTCTCGGACTCGAAGTCGCTCCGCCGCGCCACGCTGATGCAGAAGGTGCCGTATTACACGACGCTGTCGGGCGCGGCTGCGGTGGCTGAGGCGATTGCGGCGCTGCGGGCGGGAAGCCTCGAGGTGAGACCGCTGCAGGAGTATTTTGCCTAGGGCGATTAGCCAATCTCCCTCCTTGTGGGGGAGATGGCCGGCAGGCCAGAGGGGGGCGCTGTCCCGCCGGCGCTTGTGAACCTGCCACTATCCGCTCAGCGCTGATACCGACAAACGATTAATCCGCCGCATCCAGCATGAAACGGCGGTCGGCTTGCTTCCTCCAAACATACATCCTCACGTCACGCTCACGCCGATCGCCTTTTGCATCGAACGTCAGATCGCCAACCACGGTAGGGATCGGCTGGCCTGATCTTATGGAAGCGGCAACAGCCCTTGGTGCCTGGACTCCAGCCATTTTGATACCATTGGCGATCACTTGAACAGCCGCGTAAGTCTTCAACGTATAGGCTTCCGGCTCGAAACCTTGCGATCGAAAGCGCCTGACGACGTCCTGTGCGGCTGGGTTATCACGGTCCTCGAATGAAAACATGATCAGGGTGCCTTCAACTGCCGGCCCCGCTATTGCCGACAGATCTTTGACCATAGCCCCGTCCCCGGAAATGAACTGGACTTTCAATCCGGCCTCGCTGGTTTCCCGAATAAGCCGCCCGAAATCATCGGCGAGCCCCGCGAAAAAGACCGCTCCGATCTTTGCGGCCTCGATCTTGGCGACGAGTCTGGAGAAGTTGGCTTGTCCAGGCTCAATCCTACTGAACAGCTTTTCGGGTCGGCGCTTGGCCAACAATGCCTTTCTCGCTTTTGCGGCTAAGCCATCGCCATAGGGTGTGCCGTCGCTCACAATCGCCAGATTTCTTGCGGAAAAGTGTCCTGCCATATACTCGCCAGCAAATGTGCCCTGCACATCGTCTCGTCCCGCCGTACGGATGGTGTTCCATAGCTTGGCGTCGGTGAGTGCAGGATTCGTCGATGCCGGACTCACCATCAACGTGTTGTTCTTCGCGTAGATGATCGACGCCGGGATTGAAGCGCCGGAATTGTAGTGGCCAATGACGAAGCGAACACCGCCTTTTGCCAGCTTCCTAGCGACGGAAATTGCCGCGTCCGGCCTGCCCTCGTCATCAAGAAATGTGAGTGTTATCTTCCGCCCACCGATGCCGCCCTCACCGTTGATATCGTCCGCTGCCAGTTGGGCACCACGCCGCATCTCCTCGCCATAGACGGCCCAATCTCCGGTCATCGGCCCGACCACCGCCATAGGGATGTCGGATGATTCCGCGACGG
This sequence comes from Mesorhizobium sp. M1295, assembly GCF_040318135.1. Classification (NCBI taxonomy): domain Bacteria; kingdom Pseudomonadati; phylum Pseudomonadota; class Alphaproteobacteria; order Hyphomicrobiales; family Phyllobacteriaceae; genus Mesorhizobium; species Mesorhizobium sp. M1295. The sequence continues at coordinate 159,738 of NZ_JAMYLU010000010.1, read as the reverse complement.
CAAGGCGGGGTGCAATTGTCGCCAGCAAGGCAAACACCGCCAATCCAAGCAAGCGCAAAAGGACAAATCTCTTCGGCAATTTGCTCAATGACTCACCCTCCGTATCCCCGGGCGAGATCTGAGGAGGAATTCACTTGAAACACAAGCAGAAATTGCCGCTTTTCTCTAGGCACCATATGATCCCAGCGCGTAAATAAAAACAGCTCAGCCGCCTGCTTGTCCCACCCCGATCAGTTGGACTAGCCGAGAAAACCAATAAACCGCCCCGCAAACAGCACGGACGTCCACAACACCAGCGAAAGCGCCGCCAGGACGATGGCGACCCCACCAGCCGGCTCGTCACCGCCTTTTGCGCGGCGCATGAAGACGAGGAAATTGGCGCCGGCGAGGAGGATGAGTGTCATCTTGGCGAGGAAGATCGGCATCGCCGCATATTCGCTCGCCCTGACTGAAAACAGCAGCGAGCCCGTGACCAGCGCACCGCCGAACGCGCCCAATGCGGTGCGGCGCAGCAGCGCCACGAACGCCGGCTGCGGCAGTGAGCGGAAGGCGCCCAGGATCCTGAGGTCCATCAGCCAGACGCTGGTCAGCAGCGCGCCGATCGACATGATGTGCAGCGCGTTGACAATGGGGTAGGCGACGAAGGAGGCCTTCAGTCCCCGCACAAGCGCGAGTTGCTCGATGCCGGCGAAAAACCCGTCCATTCAGGCCGGCGGCACGCGGTCGGGATAGACATCATAGGTCTTGCCGCCGACGATGATGCGGACTGCCTTCATGCGCTTTTCGCTCTCGTCGCGCGAGCGGTGGCCGATCGCGGTCACCTCGTCGCCGACCTTGGCAACACCTTCCGTGAAGCCGGCGGCAATGGTGCGGGAGGGCGGAGCCATCTCCACCCGCCAGACCGCTCCCTCGGCGTCGACATCCAGCGTGGCGTGCGGATTGCCGATATAGATGGCCGTGATCCGGCCCTTGAGTTCGAAAAACCCGTCCTGCGTCCACGACCAGCCATGATGGGCATAGGCTGCGGTGGCGGCGGCCAAGATCACCGCCGCGGCCAGCGCGACGCTCCGGTTGAAAGGTGACTGCATCGCTCGTCTCCTCGGTTCCGGCATTAGAGGGTAGGTCAGCGCGCGGCAGCGTCAAATCACATGAGGGCCTTTTGGGGCGCTGCGCTCCACAGCCATGGTAACGGCATGGATCCTAGGGTCTGCGCTCCGCTTCGCGTTCGCTCCGCCCTAGGATGACGAAGCGAGGGGAGGTTCCAGCCAATCTCCAACGTCCGCGATTGGCCTTATGCACTGTACCTTCGTCATCCTAGGGCGGAGCAGGAGCGAAGCGACGTCGCGGAGACCCTAGGATCCATGCCGTTACCTTCGAGCGTCGGAGCCTCTGCTGAACATCGCCGCACTTACCGAGGCGCTTGCCCCGAACCTCACCCCGCCCAATCCACCTCGACCATTCCCAGCCGCTGATAGAGCCTGACGGCGGCGGCGTTCTCGACCGTGTTGGTCTTGAGGTCGACATGCACCGCGCCCCTTGCCTGAAACACCGCAAAGGCGTGCCGCATCAGCGCCTCGGCGATGCCCTTGCCGCGCGCCTCGGGATGGACGGCAAGGTCCTTGACGAAAGCCCGCGTCCAGCAGAGTGCCGCGCCCGCCAGCCGGCCCTTGCGGTCGATGACCAGGAAACACAAAGCGGGATCGAATTCGGCGTCGCCCGAAATGCGCGGCCACCATTCGTCGAACGGCCCGTCGGCTCCGTCGTCGAACACCGCGGTCAACAGCGCATGCAGAGCAAGCGCATCGGCGGCTTCGAAGCCGCGCATGAAAAAACCTTCTGGCCAGCGCGGCGCCAGAAGCGTGTCGTCGAGGACCTTGCGCAGTCTTATTTCGTTTGGCGCCGGCGGACGCGGCTCAGGCATCGGGCTGCATGCGGCGGCGCAGGCGGTCGCTGCCGAGGCCGGTTTCGCCCAGCATCCCCCTGCGTTTGGCGTCGTAATAATAGCCGCTCTGGTAGAGCCGGTCGGCGCGCTTGGGGTTGCCGCCTGAGACCAGCCAGGCGCCGCGCAGATATTTCACCGCATATTTCAGATTGGTCTCGGCGTCGAACAGGCCGCTCGCCGGCCCGTTATAGCCCATGCCGCGCGCCGTCGCGTGCTTGATCTGCATCAGCCCCCAATGGCCGCGATTGTAGGCTTTCGGGTTGAAGGTGCTCTCGCGGTTGACGACGCTGCGCACCAGATCGACCGGCACCTGGTAAAGCGCGGAATATTTCTCGATCAGCCGCTCGATCTCGCTGCGGCCGCCGGCGTTCGACTGGCCCTCTGCCAGGTCGGTCGCGGCCAGAGCGGCCGGGTTCTGCGGCACGGTGTACGAAACCGGCTGAACGCCGGGCATGGCGGCGGTCTGTTCGGTGACCGGCATGGCGAAAGCGGCCGTTGCGATGGCTGGCTGGGCATCGGCCGTCATGACGGCTGGCGCAGAAGCCGCCAGCGGCGGCGGCCCGGCAAAGGCGGCGGCCGGCTCGACCGGCAGCGCTGCCGTCTGGGTGAGGCCGGACGGTTCCGGCAGGACCGAAACCGTGTCGGGCAGCGCCAGCGTGAAGCCGGCATCGGTGTTGGCAGAGTTTTCCGTGAAGGCGGGCGCCGAGGTCACCGGCGAAGTCGAGGTGCAACCGCTGAGAGCGGCCACGGCCAACACCGCCGCAAGGACGGGAAAGAGGAATTTTGCTGGCAAGCGGCGCTCGGGTCCGGTTCGTCGGGTGTTAAGAAGTCCTTACACCAGCATCTTTCCCCCGGCAATCCGCGGTAGGCGGTGGTTTTCGGGTGGCGAGCCGGGCCGGGAAATGCGATATTGTTCTGGATTTGTACTTCGAAGGATTCCGGAAAGGAGCACGCCATGGACGCCTCTCATGCCACCGCCGGCCACGCGGTATTCGAAACCGTGCTCGGCTTCATGGGCATCGCCTGGAGCGATGCCGGGCTGACCCGGCTCTGCCTGCCGCAGCGCAGTCGCGACGCGGTGGAGCGCCGGTTGCTGCGCCATGCCTCAGACATCGACCAGGCAGCCAAGCCCGAGCCGCAATGGGTTACGGAGCTGATCGCCTCGATCAAGGCCTATGCCGCCGGCGAGGATATCGATTTCTCCGGCGTGCCGGTCGATCTCAGCGGCGTCGACGAGTTCCGCCTGGCGATTTATGACGCGGCACGAAAGCTCGCCTTCGGCGAAACCACCACCTATGGCGAACTGGCCAAACGCGCCGGCCATGCCGGGCTGGCGCGTGAGACGGGCGCCGCACTCGGCGCCAACCCGGTGCCGCTGGTCATCCCTTGCCATCGCATCCTTGCCGCCGGCGGCAAGATCGGCGGATTTTCCGCGCCCGGCGGCTCGGCCACCAAGGAAAAGATGCTGGCAATGGAAGGCGTACGCGTCGGCCCGCCGCCGCCGGCACAAGTGTCGTTCGGGTTCTAGGTGTGCTGATATTCAGGTGACGCCCGCACCCCTGGGACGTCAACCGCCCCTAATCCGGAAGCAGGCGCCGGCGGAAACGCCGGTCGATCTCCACCCGCTTGCATTTGTAGACGGTGCAGGAATTCGTGTCGGCACTCGGCACCGAGGCCCGCGCCCTGACCTCGCCGATGTCGCAGAATTGCTGGCTCCGCACATAGCGGTCGTAGAGCGCCAGCCCCGGCACGCGCGCCGATCTGTAACGCAGGATGACGGCGCCCTCGCGCGCGATCGTCGCCTGCACCTTGCCGCAGCTCACGCGCGTCGGGTCGTAGCGCGAGACCGCCTGCGCCTCGGCGGCCACCAGCGTCAGGCAAGCGGCAAGCAGAACGATTTTCATGGCCCTCTCCCCCAAAACCCGGTCGCGCCCGAAGCCGGCGCGGTCTTCCCGCGTCAGGCGCGCAACGACGACGCTCTCACGCGATTGGGGCGGCCGTTGGGCAGCGTTGCCGCCGCGCCATTTTCCGCCCCGTCTTGTTTTTCGCGCGAAAGCATATTATATGCGGTCCATTGATATTTCGGCCGATCGATCCGGGCCTCGCGATATTCGCGTTTGCTGACGTTCTATCTCCAAAATCTCGATACAAACCGGCTGGGTTTCGGTCCAGTCAAACTAAAGCAAACGTAAAGGACTATCGAAATGGCAACAGGTACGGTCAAGTGGTTTAATTCCACCAAGGGTTTCGGCTTCATCCAGCCTGACAGCGGCGGCGCGGACGTTTTCGTTCACATCTCCGCAGTCGAGCGCGCTGGACTGTCGACCCTGGTCGAAGGCCAGAAGATCAACTTCGAGATCGAGCAGGACCGCCGCACTGGCAAGTCGTCCGCTGGATCTCTGAGCAAGGCAGCCTGATTTTGCGAATGGTGCGCGCCGGGCGATAGCCCGGGGCGCGCGGCAAGTCACGGATGTACTGGCGGTCGCGCGAGAAGCGCGCCGGAGCGAAAGACCCCGACAAGTCGAAGCAGCAGATTGCTGCCGGCCCGGCCAAAACGCTCCCGATCAGGCTACCAAGCATGGGAAGGCGGGATTTTGTCCCGCCTTTTTGCTGTCTGGATTCCGATGAACCACCGCCTTGGTCCTGTGGGACCACTTTGTGGTGTTTTTACCCCGGTCATGGTACCATCAACCCATGAGCAAGCTTGAACAGATTGAGAAATCCGTCGCCGAACTAAGCCCCGAAGAGCTCAAGGCGTTCGCCGCATGGTTCGAGGCGCTGCAGGCCGACATGTGGGACCAGCAGTTTGAAGGCGATGCCAAGGCCGGCAGGCTGGACAGGCTTGCCGAGCAGGCCTTGGCTGATCATCGCGCCGGCCGGACTCGGCCTCTGTGAAGCATTTTGCCACTCCCTCGTTTTGGGAGGCTTACGCAAAACTGCCCTCGTTGATCAAAGCAAAGGCGAACAGACGTTTCGCCAAACTGAATTCTGAGCCGTTCCACCCGTCGTTGCATTTCAAACAGGTCGGGCGCTGTTGGTCGGCGCGGGTTGATGTCAATTACCGCGCCGTAGCTGTTCGCGACCACGATGACGTGGTCTGGTTCTGGATAGGCACCCATTCGGAATATGATCGCCTGCTGAAATAGCCGCGCGTCCATTCACGCCACGGGCCGAAAGCCGCTAGCGCGACGTCCGGAGCGAGCCGCGAAGCGGCGATAAGCGTGAGAACAGAATTAAGGCAGCCACTCCAGCGGCACATGCCCCGGGTCGGCCTCGACCCGTTGCAGCCAGGCGGCGACCGCCGGATAGGCGTCGAGCTGAAAGCCGCCCGTCTCGGCCGTATGCGTATAGGCATAGAGCGCAATGTCGGCGACGCTGAGCGCACTGCCGGCGAAGAAGCTGCTCCCGGCCAGGTGCTTATCCATGACGCCGAGCGCCTTGTTGCCGCGCTCCAGCGTCAGCGCCAGCCGCTCGGGCGACGCGTCCTTGGCTCTTTCAGGGAAGGTCAGCAGCGCTCTGCGCACGGCGATATAAGGCTCGTGGCTGTATTGCTCGAAGAACAGCCACTGATAGGCCAGCGCGCGTTCGTATCTGTCCGCCGGCAGGAACCGCGTGCCTTCGGCGAGGTAGAGCAGGATGGCATTGGATTCGGCCAGCCGGCGGCCGTCGTCGAGTTCGAGCAGCGGCACCATGGCGTTCGGGTTTTTCGCGACATAGTCGGGCTTGCGCGTGTCGCCGGTGTGCGAGCTGACCTCGACATTGGTGAAAGCGATGCCGAGCTTGGCCATCAACAGGCGCGGCTTGTAGCAATTGCCGCTGTCGATCATTCCATAGAGTATCATCGGTGCTCCACCTTACTCGCAACCACCCGTCTCAGGGCTTGATCCAGCCTCTATCGCGGCAGCGGCGGCTTCATCCAGTGATTTGTTTTGGCGTAACCATCAGCGCCGCTGATGCATTTATCCGAACAAGGGAATGACGTTGCTATCCCTGCCAAGCAGCCTGTCGATCGACAGCGGCTCCTCGTCGAACAGCGTTCCGGCCAGCGCCGGCCGGGCGAGGTAAAAACCTTGCAGCAGGTCGACGCCGCCGTCCAGCGCGACGCGCAGATGCGTGGCGTTCTCGATGCCTTCGACCAGCACCTTGGCGCCACGGTCGTGCAGCGTCGAAACCAGCGGCCGGAAAAACCGCTCGGCGGCGGCATGGCGGCAGAATTCGGCGAACCAGGTGCCGTCGATCTTGACGATGTCGGGCTGCACCAGAGCGACCCTTTCTTCCGTCGAATGCCCGGTGCCGAAATCGTCGATGGCGATACGGACGCCGTCGCGCCGCATCTCACGCGCCAGGCTGACAAGCACCTTGTCGCCGGCCGCCTGCTCGGTGATCTCGCAGACCAGCATGCCGGGATGCAGGCCGAAATCCGCCAGATGCCTGGTCATCAGCCTGATTTCGGCCAGCGCCCGTGCGGGGTCATCGTTGATCAGCGGATTGTAGTTGAAGAACAGGTCGAGCCCGTCGACGCCGATGTTGCGGAAGTTGCGCAAATGCAGCACCCGACATATGGTTTCGACAAACAGCCGATCCGCTGCCGGCAGGCCTTCGAAGAACATTTGCGGCGCCACCGGCCTGCCTGCACGATGCGGCTCGATCAGTCCCTCGACCGCGACGGCGGCGAGAAATCTGCCGCGCGGCGCGAAGACCGGCTGGTAGGCGCTCCTCAGCCGGAATGCGCCGTAGACGCCATATTCGATGCCGACCTCGTCGGCAAAGATCGCTTCGCCGACCTTGCGCCGCATATCGGCTTGCCCGGTCACGATGCCACCCTGCGGCCAAAGGGCCGCATCGGCCGTCGCGATGGCGGAACCGCCGCAGGCACCTTCTCCGCATCGGCCGACACCGCGGCCGCCTGCCCGCTCGTGTCGAAGACGCGGAAGCTGGTCGGCGCGAGCTCAGGGCGTGCCAGCACGTAGCCCTGCACCATCGAGGCGCCCGACTTTTCGGCAAGCTCGAGCTGCCAGCCCGTCTCGATGCCCTCGAACACCGTACGGATGCCTTGCTCTTCGAAGCTGGTCACCATGGCGGTCAGCAAGGCGAAGCCGGCACCGGATTCCATCAGCGTCATGATCCAGTCGGCATCGAACTTGACGATGTCCGGCCTGAGTTCCTTGATGCGATTGATGTCGGATTCGTCGGCGCCGTAATCGTCGACGGCAATGCGCAAACCGTTGCCCCTGAGCGCCTCGACGAAATTGTAGAGCGTTTCCTGCGACGCCGATTTCTGCTCGGTGACCTCGCAGACGACGCGGCGCGGATCGATGTCGGCCTCGTGCAGCACCAGCCGCATGTCGCGCAGTGCCTTGTCGGCGATGCCGCGGTCGGTGAACACCGACGGATCGAAATTGATGAAGATCGAGGCGTCTCGCGGTAGGCAGGCGCCGGCGTTCAGAAGGTGCAGCGTCCGTGTCAGCGCCTCGATATGCAGGCGGTCGACCGCCGGACAGCTGTTGAAGAAACTCATCGGCTGCTGCGGCTCGCCGTCGCGGAACGGCCGGATCAGCCCTTCGAAGGCGACGACGGAAAGCTTGCCCTTGTTGAAGGCGAAGATCGGCTGGAAAGCGCTTTGCAGCGTATAGAGCCCCCAGACACCGCTGGCGGTGCCGTCATCATGGCGGATGATATGGGCAAGCTCGATGCTGCGCGTCACGGTTCCTCGCTGTACGAGACTGGCAGACCGGCCACGGTCCTGCCCGTTCAAGCTTTTACCGATCGTTGATGAATTTATTGTTGCCAGCATTGCGCGCTGGCTCATCCGACAATGCCTGCGCTGGGCTTGCGCCGGGGCTTGCGCTTGACCAGATGATGCGACATGAGAGGCGCCGCGGCGCCTTCGCCGCGCCGGTCCTTTCTGGAGATATCTCTCATGGCCTTTCTTGCCGACGCCCTTTCGCGCGTAAAGCCTTCCGCGACCATCGCGGTGACGCAGAAAGCGCGCGAGCTGAAAAACGCCGGCCGGGACGTGATCGGGCTGGGCGCCGGCGAACCGGACTTCGACACCCCCGACAACATCAAGAACGCCGCAATCGAGGCGATCCGCCGCGGCGAGACGAAGTATCCGCCGGTCTCCGGCATCGTGCCGCTGCGCGAAGCAATCGCGAAAAAGTTCAAGCGTGAGAACAATCTCGACTACCGGACGGAGCAGACCATCGTCGGCACCGGCGGCAAGCAGATCCTGTTCAACGCCTTCATGGCGACACTGAACCCCGGCGACGAGGTGATCATCCCGCGGCCCTATTGGGTGAGCTATCCCGAAATGGTAGCGATCTGCGGCGGCACCTCGGCCTTTGTCGAGACCTCGATCGACAACGGCTTCAAGTTGACGGCGGCCGTGCTGGAGAAGGCGATCACGCCGCGCACCAAATGGCTGTTGATGAACTCGCCGTCCAACCCCTCGGGCGCCGCCTATACCGAAGCGGAGCTCAAGAGCCTGGCTGACGTGCTGTTGAAGCACCCGCATGTCTGGGTGCTGACCGACGACATGTACGAGCATCTGACCTATGGCGACTTCGTCTTCAAGACGATCGCCGAGGTCGAGCCTAAGCTTTATGAGCGCACGCTGACCATGAACGGCGTGTCGAAGGCCTATGCCATGACCGGCTGGCGCATCGGCTATGCGGCAGGCCCGGTGCCGCTGATCAAGGCGATGGACATGATCCAGGGCCAGCAGACCTCCGGCGCCTGCACCATCGCCCAATGGGCGGCGGTCGAAGCGCTGAACGGCCCGCAGGATTTCATCCCGAAGAACAAGGCGATCTTCCAGGGCCGGCGCGATCTCGTCGTCTCGATGCTCAACCAGGCGCGCGGCATCACCTGCCCGTCGCCGGAGGGTGCTTTCTACGTCTATCCCTCCTGTGCCCAGCTGATCGGCAAGAAGACCAAGAGCGGCAAGGTGATCGACAGCGACGAAACCTTCTGCTCGGAACTGCTCGAGGCCGAGGGCGTGGCGGTTGTTTTCGGCTCGGCCTTTGGCCTCGGCCCGAACTTCCGCATCTCCTACGCCACATCGGAGACACTGCTCGAAGAGGCCTGCACGCGCATCCAGCGCTTTACTGCCTCGCTGGCCTGAGACGTTTCAGCCGCCATACTGCTCGTCGCTGACCTTCTCCAGCCAGTCGACATGCAAGCCGTCGAGCGCCTCCTGCATGGCGATGTGGGTCATCGCCGATTTGGCCGCGGCGCCGTGCCAGTGCTTTTCGCCGGCCGCAAAGGAGACGACGTCGCCGGCCCTGATCTCCTGGATCGGCCCGCCCCAGCTTTGCGCGAGGCCGGCACCGGACGTGACATAGAGCGTCTGGCCGAGCGGATGCGTGTGCCAGTGGGTGCGGGCGCCGGGCTCGAAGCTGACCAGCGTGGCCCTGAGCCGCGCCGGCGCCTCTTTCTCGATGATCGGCGTCTGCAAAACCCGGCCGGTGAAATATGTCTCCGGCGCAACGATCGTCGGCACGCTGCCGCAGGCAATGATCTTCATCGTCGCAATCCTCGATTTGATTCCTCGGTGTGCGGACTTAGACCCTACCACTTTCGTCCGATGCCGGCTGCATGTCCTGCCCGGCTACGGGCAAGGCGAGGCCAGAACAGGCCGGTGCGCGTGCGGTAGGCGTTGTAGGCATCGGCCAGCCTTGTCCGCGAAAATTTTCGCTCTTCGTCCAAGGCCGCGATCACATAGATCGTAACGATGCCGGCGACCGGCACCACCGCCCACACCGACCAGGTCGCGATGCCCCATCCGATCCAGAAGATGATGTAGGACGTGTAGAACGGATGGCGGACATGGAGATAAGGGCCTTCGGTCACCAGGCTGTCGGGATTGTCCGGATCGAACGCGAAACGCAGCCGCGCCTTGCGCGAGACCGAGATCGCCCACCAGAAAAGCGCCGAGCTTGCCAGTTCGATGGCGAGCCCGACGATCTTCGCTGCAACCGGCTGCCGCTCGATCCACAGCAGTGCAAGAAAGAACAGCGCCGTGCCGACGACGACGGCCGAAATGATCATGGCGCCTTGAGACATGCTCGATGACTGGAAATGCGCGCGCATCGACCAGGCATATTGGCCGAGCGTGGCGATGCTGCTGATCGAGAGGAGAAGGTCGAGTGTGGATTCCATCATCAGGGTCCCGGGGTTAGCTGTGGTGGATTCGCTGCATCATACCCGGCGCAAGCCGAGAAATCATTTCTTAACCACCGTTCTAAACAACATGGTGATCTCGGCATGCGATGTTGACCTCGAGACAATCCGAAGGTCCAACCAGATATGGCCGTTTCCCACCGCACGATCCGCACGCCGCAAGCGGATTTGCGCCTCAGCCAGTCGTCGGGACGCGGCATCCCGCTTGTCCTGATCCACGGCTCGGGCAGTTCGCGCGCCGTATTCGCCCGCCAGTTCGACAGCCCGTTGGCCGCTGCCCATCGGTTGATTGCTTTCGACCTGCCCGGCCATGGCGAATCGTCTGACGCCCGCGATCCGGCGACGGACTATACCGCCTCCGGCCTTGCCCAATCGGCGGCTCATCTCCTCGATGCTTTGGGGATCGGCCGCGCCGTCGTCTTCGGCTGGTCGCTTGGCGGGCACGTGGCAATCGAGCTCGCGAGTTTCCACCGCGCCGTCGGCGGGCTGATGCTAACCGGCGCGCCGCCGGTATCCAAGGGCCCTTTCGGCATGCTGCGCGGCTTCCATGCGCATTGGGACATGCTGCTGGCGTCCAAAAAGACCTATTCCGAACGCGATGCCGAGCGCTTCGAGGCGCTGTGTTTCGGCGACACGGCAGATCCGTCCTTCCGCAAAACCATCCTGCGCACCGACGGCCGGCTGCGCGCCGCGGTGACGCGCGGCATGCTCACAGGCAAGGGCGCCGACCAGCGACAGGTGGTCGAGCAAGCCGCATTTCCGGTCGCCATAGTCAATGGCGAGAACGACCCCTTCGTCCGGCTCGGCTATTTTGAGACGCTGGCCTACGGCTCGCTGTGGGAGCATTGCCACATCATCCCCGGCGCCGGGCATGCGCCTTTCTGGGAGCGTGCGGACCTGTTCAATCCGTTGCTCGCGCGCTTTGCCGAGACGGCGGCAGTGCAGCGCGTGGACGCAACCCCGCTGGCGTCGCGGCGCACCGGCACCGGCTGAACGTCAACTTCCAATCCCTTCAACTTCAAATCCCTTGCCCTCCCGGCCTGCCCGTGGGACGATGCCCTTTGGGTAGGTGGCAAATTGAAAAAAGCCTCGCCCGCGACGGCCGACAGGCCGGCCGCCGCTCACAGGGAAACGCCTGAGTGGAGGTCAGCCATGGGTACTCGCGCCGGAGGACGACGCACGGGACCGAAATGCATTGCCATAGTCGGTCCCTTCGCAAGCGGTAAGACGACACTTCTCGAAGCCATACTCGCCCGTACAGGCGCCATTCCCCGCCAGAATCCCCTTTCGTCGGGAAATACCGTTTCCGATCATTCGCCCGAGGCGCGTGCCCATGCGATGAGCGTCGAGGCGACCTTCGCTACCACCGAATTCATGGGCGAGCCGTTCACCTTCGTCGATTGTCCCGGTTCCATCGAATTCTCCTTCGAAGCCGAGCCGGTGCTGGCCGCCTGCGACGTCGCCGTGGTCGTCGCCGAAGCCGACGAGAAGAAGATCCCTGCCCTGCAGCTGATCATGCGCAAGCTCGATGATCTCGGCGTGCCGCGCATCCTTTTCCTGAACAAGGTCGACAAGGCGATAGCAGGCGTGCGCGACACGCTGAAGATGCTGCAGCCTGCAAGCTCGGTGCCTCTGCTGCTGCGCCAGATCCCGCTGCGCAAGGACGGTGTCGTCATCGGCTCGATCGACCTCGCCTTGGAGCGAGCCTACATCTATCGCGAATATGCCGAGAGCGAGGTCGCGCAGATCCCGAGCGACGACAAGGCGCGCGAGCTCGAGGCGCGTTTTTCCATGCTGGAGACGCTCGCCGACCATGACGACCGGCTGATGGAGCAATTGCTGGACGAGATCGAACCGCCAAAGGATGCGATCTTCGACGATCTTGCCGCCGACCTGCGCGACGGCATAGTGACGCCGGTGCTGATCGGCACCGCCGAGAAGGGCAATGGCGTGCTGCGCCTGTTGAAGACAATCCGTCACGACGCACCCGACATCGAGGCGACGCGCCGGCGTCTCGGCGCGCCCGATGGCAATGCCACCGTGGTCCAGGTGATGAAGACCGTCCACACCCCGCATGGCGGCAAGCTGTCGGTGTCGCGCATCCTGTCCGGCCAGGTCGCCGACGCCGCCGAGCTGTTCCTTTCCGATGGCGAAACGGCAAAGGTCTCCGGCATCTACAAGATGCTCGGCAAGGACCAGTTCAAGCTGACTTCGGCCAAGGCCGGCGACACGGTCGCGCTCGGCAAGCTCGACGCCGTCAGGACGGGCCAGACGCTGAGCTCGACCAAGGGCGGCATCAAGCCGCTGGTCACGCTGGCGCCGCCCCAACCGGTCTTCGCCTTCGCTCTGCGGCCGAAAGAGCGCAAGGACGAGGTCAAGATGTCGGCGGCCATCCAGCGCCTGGCCGAGGAAGATCCCTCGCTCAACCTGCATCACAACCAGGATTCGGCCGAAACCGTGCTGTCTGGCCATGGCGAGATGCATCTGCGCGTGGTGCGCGAGCGGCTGGAAGGCAAGAACCAGATCCCGGTCGAAGGCCATGTGCCGGCCGTGCCCTACCGCGAGACGATCCGCAAAGCGACGCAGCAGCGCGGCCGCCACAAGAAGCAATCGGGTGGCCACGGCCAGTTCGGTGACGTGGTGATCGAGATCAAACCGCTGCCGCGCGGGTCAGGCTTCCAGTTCACCGATACGATCACCGGCGGCGTCGTGCCGAAGACCTACATCCAGTCGGTCGAGACCGGCGTGCGCGATTACCTGAAATCCGGGCCGCTCGGCTTCCCGGTCGTCGATGTTGCCGTCAACCTTTCCGACGGCTCCTACCATGCCGTCGATTCCTCCGATATGGCCTTCCAGATGGCGGCGAAGCTGGCGATGAAGGAAGGTATGGCCGCGTGCTCGCCGGTGCTGCTCGAACCGGTGATGAAGGTCGAGATCGTCACGCCGTCGGATGCGACGTCGAAGATCATCGCGCTGATCCCGCAGCGGCGCGGCCAGATCCTCGGCTACGACGCGCGGCCTGATTGGCCGGGATGGGACGTTGTCGAGGCGACCATGCCGCAGGCCGAGATCGGCGACCTCATCATCGAGCTGCGCTCTGCCACTGCGGGTGTCGCCAGCTACCGGGCCGTCTTCGACCACATGGCCGAACTCACTGGCCGGCTGGCCGACGAAGCGCTGAACGCCAACGGCAAGGCCGCCTGAAACAACAGCTTGCGGCCAGAACACAAGGAAACGGCGCCCGGATCATCCGGGCGCCGTTTCGTTGCGGACCGTCTTCGTGGGAGGCGAAACGGCAGGTCCGCCGCATGCTTGCCGCCGGTGCCTGGCGGCGGAGGAAGGTTCGGACGCGGTAGCCGCCTGAGCCCGGGTCGTCCGAGTGATGCCCCCATCCCCCGGACGAGCCACACCGCGTCCTATGCTCTGCTTAATCGATTTGGCGCGCCCGCGGCATGTTACCCGAGGTTACATGTCACTGTTACGCGCCAGTTCCGGCCGATTTTCTGGCGATGTGTTGGTTTCGGGCAACAAAAAAGCCGGATCAATGAAGACCCGGCTGAGTTTGATTGGAAGTGCCTGTTAAGGCTAACCTCCAGAGGGGAACACTCGAGAGCGCTAATGGGAGGAGAACGCGCTCAGGAGATGATCTATATATGTGCTCTTCATGCCCAAGAAACAAGCATCTATTTTGCAACACACACATGCAAAAAGGCGCCGGCTGTGGTCCAATCCGGCCCGAAGCGCAATAGGACCAGTTGAATCGCTGAAATGCAGCCTGCGGCAAGGCAAAAATCGATCTGCAGCCGCGAATCGGCAGCGATTCTTGCTCGGAAAGTCGAAAAACGCAGGATGACGTGGAATCGTGCAGCACGCGTTTGTTTTTTCGGCAGCCAGACCTTGCTGGGTGCATGTCGCCCAAAAGCCCGCCATCGGCGTCGCAACCTAGGCTGACTATCGACGCACTCTAAAACGACCAGCTGCGCGCCTTGGCGATGATGAAATCGCGGAAGACATGCAGCTTCGCCTGGTTCTTCATCGCGTCGGGATAGGCGAAATAGGTGTCGAAAGACGGCACCTCGGTCTCGGGCAGCAACTGCACCAGCCCCGAATCCTTGCTGACCACGTAATCCGGCAGCATGGCGATGCCGGCGCCGCCTTGCACCGCCCGCTTGATCGACAGGATGTCGTTGATCTGCAGCGTCGGCACCCTTTGCCCGCCTTCGAAATCGCCGACCGTTTCCAGCCAGTTCAGTTCCGACAGATGCGCCGGCACCGGCACGCCGAAGGTGACGATGCGATGGGCCTTCAGCTCGGCGATCGAATTCGGCTTGCCGTATTTGTTCACATAGGAGGGCGCCGCGTAGAGATGGAAATGCACGGTGAACAGGCGGCGCTGGATGAGGTCGGGCTGCTGCGGCTGGCGCAGCCGGATGGCGCAATCGGCCTGGCGCATTGTGAGGTCGAGCTCCTCATTGGCGAGGATAAGCTGCAGGCTGACCTCAGGATAGAGCTCGATGAATTCCTGCACGCGCTCGGTCAGCCAGCCGGCGCCGAGGCCGACCGTGGTCGTCACCCTGAGCACGCCGGAGGGCCGGTCCTTAGTCTCGGTCAGCCGCGACTTGATGGTTTCGAGCTTCATCAGCACGTCGTGCGCCGTGCGGAACAGCATCTCGCCCTGTTCGGTCAGCACCAGGCCGCGGGCGTGGCGATTAAACAGCGGCACGCCGACGTCATGCTCGAGCGCGCTGACCTGCCGCGAGATCGCCGATTGCGACAAATGCAGTGTTTCCGCGGCATGGGTGAACGACCCCGCTTCTGCTGCGGCGTGAAACACGCGTAGCTTGTCCCAATCCAACGCCATGATTTCCCCTCGTCCTGTTTTCTGGCGTCCGCCTGTTTTGGCGTCTGAATGAAAAATCAGGCTTTTGCGCGGCTTTTCTCAGCCGCTTGTTCAACAATCACTCCGCCGCTTCGCGGTGAACCTCGATCCCCGCCAAATATTTTTCCGCCTCGAGCGCGGCCATGCAGCCAAGCCCGGCCGCCGTCACCGCCTGGCGGTAGATATCGTCGGTCACGTCGCCGGCGGCGAACACGCCCGGCATGTCGGTGCGGGTCGAATCCGGTGCCGTCCACAGATAACCGTTCGGCTTCTGCTTCAGCTTGCCGGCAAACAGCTCGACCGCCGGTGCGTGGCCGATCGCCACAAACACGCCGTCGACCACGAGATGCATCTCCTGCCCGGTCACCACATTGCGCAGCTTCAGCCCTTCGACCGAAGGCGGCATCGGCGCCTTGCCGGGCCGGCCGGTGATCTCGTCGACGACCGTATCCCAGATGACGCGGACATTGTCCTTCTGCAGCAGCCGCTCGCGCAGGATGCGCTCGGCGCGGAAATCGCTGCGCCTGTGGATGACGGTGACGCTCTTGGCCAGGTTGGAGAGATAGAGCGCTTCCTCCACCGCCGAATTGCCGCCGCCGATCACCGCGACATCCTTGCCGCGATAGAAGAAGCCGTCGCAGGTGGCGCAGGCCGAGACGCCAAAGCCCATGAAGGTGTGTTCGCTCGGGATGCCCAGCCACTTCGCCTGCGCGCCGGTGGCGATGATCAGCGCGTCGGCGGTATAGGTCGTACCGGAATCGCCCTTGGCGCGGAACGGCCGCATATTGAGGTCGACCTCGGTGATGATGTCGTTGACGATGTCGGTGCCGACATGCTCGGCCTGCTTGAGCATTTCGCTCATCAGCCATGGGCCCTGGATCGGGTCGGCGAAGCCCGGATAGTTTTCGACATCGGTGGTGATCATCAGTTGCCCGCCCTGCTGCAGGCCGGCGACCAGCATTGGCTTGAGCATGGCGCGGGCGGCATAGATCGCCGCCGTATAGCCGGCAGGGCCGGAGCCGATGATGAGAACAGGCGCGTGCTTGGTGATCATGAAAAGCCTCTGCGGGGGAGCAGCCATGGATTGTGGCATGAACTCTCGTCGATTGTTGCGCGTAATGTAAGTGTTGCCTGCGACGCCAGCAAGGCAAGTTGCCGTTCGTCCCCGGAAAGCTTCCGCACCGGCGACGGCGACAAGCAACCGGTAGCAAGATGATGCGAAAAATCCTCGATCCACCGGATGGAATAGACAGCAAAGTCGTTTAACTACAAAGTCGCGAAAGATTCTTTCGCGTCACCACGGAAGCCCGCACGGAAGCCGCCATGCCGATCAAGGCCGATCTCGATGCCATCGACTGGAAGATCCTGCGCGAGCTTCAGCAGGACGGGCGCATGACCAATGTCGAACTGTCGAGCCGCGTCGGCATTTCGGCGCCGCCATGCCTGCGCCGCGTCAGGCGGCTGGAAGAAGCCGGCATCATCCGCGGCTACCGCGCCTTGCTCAACGCGCCGGCGCTCGGCCTTGACGTCGTCGCCTTCTGCCTGATCGGCCTGCATCACCAGGCCGACGCCGAGCTCAAGACCTTCGCCGAGCGCACCCGCGGCTGGCCGATCGTGCGCGATGCCTGGATGGTGTCGGGCGAGTCCGACTTCCTGCTGCATTGCGTGGCGAGCGACCTCGGCACCTTCCAGACCTTTGTCATCGAGGAACTGGCCTCGGCAGCCAATGTCGATACGGTGCGAACCGCGCTGACCATCCGCCGGGTCAAGGATGAAGGGCTAGTGGCGTTCCACGCCTGATCCGGACCGCAGCAACGGAAGCTTTGATATTCGACAATAGGAATTCTAAAACACTTTAGAATATTAATTCCAATATTAATATTCTAATAAATCTCGTCGATTCAGGCAAAACTTCCAATATAATCGCCAGTTTAATTCGTATTATCGTCTGCACTTACACTCCGAAATTAGACAGGCGAAGCGTTGAGCACGACAGCACCGACACGCTCAATGTCGGCAAGCGACTGGGGGCAGTTGCTGCTTCTGGGTTTTCTGTGGGGCGGCACCTTCTTCTTCGCGCGTATCGCGGTAGCCGAGATTCCGCCACTGGCCCTTGTCCTTTATCGGGTGTCGATCGCCGCCTTGGTTCTGCATTTATGGCTGAGGACATGTGGCATTTCGTTCGCTCCCGCACTGGCGAGGTCCGGCTCCTTCCTGTGCCTGGCTTTGCTCAACAACGTGATTCCGTTCTCTCTGATCTTCACAGGACAAACCGAGATTGGTGCGGGTCTTGCCTCTATCTTCTACGCAACAACACCTCTGTGGACGATCCTCATTGCAAACCTGCTGACGGCGGATGAGAAATTGTCGGCAACCAAGCTTGCGGGAGTGGGGCTCGGAATCGCCGGAGCCGCCATCATGATCGGCCCCGGGCTGCTGTCCAATCTTGGTGGCCCTGCCTGGGCGAAGCTCGCCGTGATCGGGGCGGCCATCTCATACGGCTTCGGCGTCGTCTACGCCAAGCGGTTCAAGAACATGAAGCCATCGGTGGTGGCGACCGGCCAACTCACTGCCTCCACCATAGTCATGTTACCGATCGTTTTCCTTCTCTACAGTCCGGCGGCGATCGTGACGTCAAGCGTCCCCATATGGGCGGCAGTGGCTGTTCTTGCGGTCTTCACGACGGCGCTGGCATTCATCCTCTATTTCAACCTGATCGCCTCGGCCGGAGCGACAAACGCTTCCCTCGTGACGCTTCTGGTGCCTGCCAGCGCGATCCTGCTTGGCACAGTGTTTCTCGGGGAAAGGCTGGAGCCGTTCGAGTTCGCGGGGATGACATCGATCATTGCAAGCCTGCTCATCATAGATGGCCGGCTTTTTCGCCGCTGGATGAGGCAAAAATCCTAAACTTCGCGACATTGGCAGAAGCCAACTAATTGTGCTCTGACCCAAGCGCCTCGGTCGATACGGTGCGAACCGCGCTGACCATCCGCCGGGTCAAGGACAAAGGGCTGGTGGCACTTTCAGCTTGAGAGACCAGGCAAAGCGCCTGCGAAACAAAAACCCGGAAACAAAAAACCCGCCTCGGCGGGCGGGTCGTTGGTGGAAATCATCACCATACCCAAATTAGTAGCATAGCTGCCGGCACAAAGCAAGAACAAAATTGTCTTCAGCGTTGAAGATTGGCGAAAACCGAGGCTACATCCAATCTCCCCCCTCGTGGGGGAGATGTCCGGCAGGACAGAGCGGGCGTGAAGGAACGCCAACCTCGTTCACCTGCGACCAGCCGATAACATGTCTGAGGGCATGATTGAAAATCCATCGACAGGTCGGCGGGACAGCGCCCCCCTCTGCCCTGCCGGGCATCTCCCCCACAAGGGGGGAGATCGGCAGCTTCAGCGCTGGCGCCTAATCGAATACCCAATCACCCCGCGTCGCAGAGGCGCGTTTCGACCATTTCGCAGAGATGGTGGTAGAGGCACAAATGCCCCTGCTGGATGATCGGCGTCGAGGTCGAGGGTACGTTGAGCAGGATGTCGGATAGCGGCTTCAGCTTGCCGCCGGTGTCGCCGGTCAGGCTGATGACCGTCATGCCCATCATGCGCGCCTGCTGGGCGGCGGCGAGAATGCTTGGCGAATTGCCGCTGGTCGAGATGGCGAGCAGCACGGCGCCCGCCGAGCCATGCGCCTCGACCTGGCGCGCAAACACCGTGTCGAAGCCGTAGTCGTTCCCCCAGGCTGTCAGCACCGCCGCATTGGCGGGCAGCGCGATGACGTTGTAGGCCTTGCGCTCCCTGAGGAAGCGGCCGACCAGCTCGCCGGCAATGTGGATGGCATCGCTGGCCGAGCCGCCATTACCGGCGATCAGCAACGCCTTGCCCTGCGAAAGCGCGGCGACGACGGCGCTGACCGCCCGCTCCATCTCGCTGGTCAGGTCGCGCTCGACCATCGCCAAAATCGCGGCCGCCGAGCGGGCCAGGTAATCGTTCAGTTCGGACATGAAATCCTCAGTTCCCGGCGCGCAATCTGCCGATGGTGCCGGTCGTGCTCTTGCCGGCAACGAGATCGACCAGCACGACGCGCCCGCCGGCCTTCTGCACGACATCGGCGCCAACCACCTGATCGACCGTATAGTCGGCGCCCTTGACCAGTATGTCGGGGCTCAGCGCCTCGATCAGCGAAAGCGGCGTATCCTCCTCGAAGATGACGACAGCGTCGACGGAGGCAAGTGCTGCCAGCACGCAGGCCCGGTCATGCTGGTCGTTGACCGGGCGCCCCGGCCCTTTCAGCCGGCGCACCGAGGCATCGCTGTTGAGGCCGAGCACCAGCCGGTCGCACAGGCTGCGCGCCGCGTGCAACAGACTGACATGGCCGGCATGCAGGATATCGAAACAGCCATTGGTGAAGCCCACGCTCAAGCCCTCGTCCTTCCAGCCCGCCACCAGCCGCGCGGCGGCGGCGGCATTGAGGATGGCATCCTTGTGGGCAACCGGACCATGCGAGCGAAACAGCGCGCCGGTGAGTTCCTCGATCGTCAGCCGCGCCGTGCCGCGCTTGCCGACGACAACGCCGCCGGCGGCGTTGGCGATCGATCCGGCCATGACGCGATCCGCCCCTGCAGCAAGCGCCAGTGCAAACGTCGCGATCACCGTGTCGCCGGCGCCTGAAACGTCGAACACTTCGCGCGCCTGCGTGGCGATATGCCGGGCGTCGTCCGCACCGATGACGCTCATGCCCTTTTCGCTGCGCGTCGCGACGACGAAATCGAAACCGTGCGCCGCAATCAGCTGGCGCGCCGCCGCCTCGATCTCGTCGTCGGCGAACACCGCGCGGCCGACCGCCTCGCCGAGCTCCTTACGGTTGGGCGTGATTGCCGTCGCGCCGGCATAACGCGCATAGTCGCTGCCCTTCGGATCGACCAGCACCGGCTTGCCCGCTTCCCGACAGATCGAGATCAGCTCGCCGGCGACGCCGTCGAGCAGCACGCCCTTGCCATAGTCGGACAGGATGACGATGTCGGCGCGCGCCAGCGCGTCGCGGAAATGCCCGACCATCATCGCCCGCTCGGCATCGCCCAGCGGCTTGATTTCCTCTTCGTCGAAACGCAGCACCTGCTGGTTGAGCGCGCTGAAGCGGCTTTTCGACGACGTCATGCGATCGGCATCCTGCGCCAGCCCGCCGGTGTCGACGCCAAACTCGTCGAGCATGCGCATGAGGTTCTTGCCGGCCTCGTCAGCACCGATCACTGAGACCGGTATGGCGGCGGCGCCGAGCGAAACGATATTGGCGACGACATTGCCGGCGCCACCCATCGCCAGCGTTTCGCCGCGCCCGTGCAGCACGGGGATCGGCGCTTCCGGCGAAATGCGCTCGATTACGCCATTGACGAAACGGTCGAGGATGAAATCGCCGACCACCAGCACGGTGGCGCTGCCGAAGCGCGAGATGGCGCGGTGAAGAGGTTCGGGTGAAGGCAGCTTGATCATGTCAACGCGCGGGAGAGCCGATTTCAGTGACAGGGAAATTCGATTGGCAGGGCCGGCCGTTCATGGCGATGCCGATATACCGCAATTCCAGCCAACGCAACGGCAGGCCTTCGACCGATCGCGGCAGCGCGACGGTGCGTCAGCTTTTCTGCAACGCGACATGCACGCCCAGCCCGACGAGCACCGCACCGCCGGCGCGCCGCATCAGTCGTTGCGCCCGGCTCGAGCGCCGCAGCCTGGCGGTCACCGCGCCGGCCAGCATCACGCAAACAATGTCGGCCGACGAGAACATCAAATTGACGATCGTTCCAAGCACGACGAACTGCAGCCAGACCGGAAACCCTGCCGAGGCATCGATGAATTGCGGCAGGAACGCCATGAAGAAAATCGCCGTCTTGGGATTGAGCACCTCGACGGCAACGCTCTCGAAAAAGGCGCGGCGGGCGGATTTCGGCTGAATTCCCGGCAAAACCGCATCGCCTTGCGCCTTGGCGCGAAACAGCGAAACACCGAGCCAGATCAGATACAGTGCACCGACCAGCTTGACCGCCATGTAAAGCACCGGCACGGCATGGAAAAGCACCGACAGGCCGACAGCGGCGGCGAAGACATGCACATAGCCGCCGAGATGGATGCCGAGCGCCGCCATCAGGCCGGACCAGCGGCCGCGCGCCATGGTTTGCGCGGCGGCATAGAGCATCGCCGGACCGGGGATATAGGCGAAGATCGCCGTGGTGGCGAAAAAGGCGACAAGCAGTTCGGTTGACGGCATTACCTTGCTCCTGTCGCGGGTCGGCCGGCAGGCCGACCGAAACGAGACCTTTGCGGCGCCACTATGACGCTCATCCTGCCGCCCCGCCACCTGCTTTGTCGACAGCCCGGCCCGCCTCCCCTATAAGGCCAGAATCCTACAAGGGCTACAACCGGCACAAGGTACCAGAGGCTTTCATGATCATCGTCACGGGCGGCGCCGGCATGATCGGTTCCAACATCGTCGCCGCGCTCAACGCCGACGGTTTCAGCGACATCCTCGTCGTCGACGACCTCACCGACGGCCACAAGATCGCCAATCTCGCCGATCTCGAGATCGCCGATTATCTCGACAAGGACGATTTCCTGGCGCGGATGGAAGCCGGGGACCTCGGCCGCATCGAGGCCGTCTTCCACCAGGGTGCCTGCTCGACCACCACCGAATGGAACGGCAAGTTCATGATGGAGGTCAACTACACCTATTCGAAGCACTTGCTGCACGCCTGCCTGGCCCTGCGCGTACCCTTCCTCTATGCCTCGTCCGCTTCGGTCTATGGCGGCGGCGCCGAGTTCCGCGAGGATCCGCAATACGAACGCCCGCTCAACGTCTATGCCTATTCGAAAAAGCTGTTCGACGACTATGTCCGCCGCACCGTGTTCGATACCGACCATTCGCCGGTGGCGGGCCTGCGTTATTTCAACGTCTACGGACCGCGCGAGGCGCATAAGGGCGCCATGGCCTCGGTCGCCTTCCATTTGTTCAACCAGGTCGAACGCGGCGAAAACCCCAAGCTGTTTGGCGCCTATGATGGTTTCGGGCCCGGCGAGCAGAGCCGCGACTTCATCCATGTCGGCGATGTCGCCGACGTCAATCTGTGGCTGTGGAAACGCGGCTCGAGCGGCATCTTCAACTGCGGCACCGGCAAGGCCCAGCCGTTCCGCGCCATTGCCGAAACGGTGATCGATACGCTCGGCCAAGGCCAGATCGAATTCATCGAGTTTCCCGACCACCTCAAGGGCAGCTACCAGAGCTTTACGCAAGCTGATATGTCCCGCTTGCGCGCAGCCGGTTACAATGGCCAGTTCCGCACAGTGGAAACCGGCGTCAGAGACTATGTCGAATGGCTGAAAGCCCAACGATCCTCGTGATCGGCCCACGCTGGGTGGGCGACATGGTGATGGCGCAGTGCCTGTTCCAGGCGCTGAGGGAGCTTCACCCGAACGCCGCCATCGACGTGCTGGCGCCGGCCTGGGCAGCCCCCCTGGTCAAGCGCATGCCCGAAATACGCCAGCAGATCGATCTGCCGCTGAAATCCGGCGCGTTCGAATTCCGCATCCGCAGGCGCTTCGGCCGGCTGCTGCGCGGCCGCTACGACATGGCCTATATCCTGCCGGGCAGCTGGAAGTCGGCGCTGATCCCGTTCTTTGCCGGCATTCCGCGCCGCGTCGGCCATCTCAAGGAAATGCGCTACGGGCTGCTGACCGACATCGTGCCCTTGCCCGATCGCCTGAAACGGCGCACCGCGCAGGCCTATTTCGGCCTTGCCCAGAGCGGCGCCTTCCGGGCTCCCAAGCTTGCCGTCGATCAGGACAACCAGGCGGCACTGCTCGGCCGTTTCGGGCTGACGGCGAGGAAATTCGTGGCACTTATGCCCGGCGCCGAATTCGGCCCGGCCAAGCGCTGGCCGAGCGAACACTATGCCGGCCTTGCTCGCGAGATGATGGCGAAGGGGTTTGGCGTGGCGCTGTTCGGATCGAAGAATGATGCCGAAGTGACGGCTGAAATCGCCGCGCTGGCTCCCGGCGCCGTCGATCTCGCCGGCCAGACGCGGCTGGAGGATGCCATCGACCTGATCGCCGCGGCGAGGCTCGCCGTCTCCAACGACAGCGGGCTGATGCATGTCGCCGCCGCGGTCGGCACACCGGTCGTCGCCGTCTATGGCTCGACCTCGCCCGACAACACGCCGCCGCTCGCCGAGCGTCGCGAACTGGTCTGGCTCGGCCTGTCCTGTTCGCCGTGCCACAGGAAGACCTGCCCACTCGGCCATCTCAACTGCCTGAAGACGCTGGACGTCGAACGCGTCGTGGCGGCGGCGGAGCGGCTGCTGGAAATGCCGGCCGCCGCATGAAGGTGCTGATCGTCAAGACGTCGTCGATGGGCGACGTCATCCACACCTTTCCCGCGATCGAGGATGCGCGCCGCGCCCGGCCCGGCCTGTCGTTCGACTGGTGCGTGGAAGAGGCCTTTGCCGGCATCGTGGCGCTGCATCCAGCCATCCAAACCATCCACACCGTGGCGATCCGGCGCTGGCGCGGGAAGCTGCTCGAGCCCGGCACATGGCGGGAAGTGGTCGGTTTGCGCAGCGCCTTGCGCGCGTCCCGCTACGACCTCGTTCTCGATGCGCAAGGCCTGCTGAAATCGGCGCTGGTGGCGCGGTTGGCGGCAGCACCGATCGCCGGTTTCGACCGCTCGAGCGCCCGCGAGCCTTCGGCGAGCCTGTTTTATGGCCATCGCTACGCCGTGCCGCGCGACCTGCATGCCATCGAGCGCACGAGACGGCTGTTCGGGCTGGCGCTCGGCTACGAGCCGGATTTTTCCCGGCTTGACTCCGGCATCGTGCCGCCAGCCGGAAGATCGACTTTTGTCGGCGAAAAGACCGCCTTCCTGCTGCACGGCACCAGCCGCGAGGACAAGAAATGGCCGGTCGCGGACTGGATCGAAACCGCCCGCCTGCTGGTGGATAAGGGGATGACGCCGGTCACCACCTGGTCGAACGACCGGGAAAAGGCAGTTGCCGAGGCGATCGCCGGCGCCGTTTCGCAAACCGTGGTGGTTCCCAGGTCGCCGCTTGCCGAGATCGCCGCTGTCATCGGCGGCTCGGCGCTGGTGATCGGCGCCGACACCGGCCTGACCCATCTCGCCAGCGCCTTCGCCCTGCCGACGGTGGCGGTATTCCTCGCCACCGAGCCCGGCCTGACCGGCCCGTGCGGCCCATTCTCATCGACGCTGCTGGCCAGACCCGGCCTCGGCATCACGCCGGCGGCGGTGATGGCGGAAGCCGAGAGATTGCTGGCGCTTCGGGAGATTGGTCAGCTCAAGGTCGGCAGGGGCTGATCTTCGGGACGAACAATTCCGGAAAGTCGGCGCTGGCCCTCATCAGGCTGCCGCCATCTTCTCCCCGTATAGGGACGGGGAGAAGGACGCCTTCACCGGGGATTTCGCCAATCGGTGACGTTGCAGAAGCGGCGTCGAGGTTCCGGACAGCCCCTTCTCCCCATCACTATACGGGCAGAAGTGCCCGGCAGGGCGATGAGGGGCGGCGCTGCCCGTCGGGATTAAGGCGCCTACCGCTTTGTCCCTCAGATAAATTGCACCTGGACGATCTCGTAGCCCCTGGCGCCGCCGGGCGCGTTGACCTCGATGGCGTCGCCGACTTCCTTGCCGATCAGGGCACGCGCGATCGGCGAGGAGATCGAGATGCGGCCGGACTTCACGTCAGCCTCCTGGTCGCCGACGATCTGGTAGGTCTTTTTCTCCTCGGTATCCTCGTCGACCAGCACCACGGTGGCGCCGAACTTGACCTTGTCGCCGCTGAGCTTGGTGACGTCGATCACCTCGGCCCGCGCGATCAGATCCTCGAGTTCGTTGACCCGGCCCTCATTGAGGCTCTGCGCCTCTTTTGCCGCGTGATATTCGGCATTTTCGGAGAGGTCGCCATGCGAGCGCGCTTCGGAGATCGCCTCGATGATACGCGGCCGCTCCTGTTGCTGGCGCCAGCGAAGTTCTTCCTTCAATGACGCGAACCCCTCGCCTGTCATCGGGACCTTGTTCATATGCCTGACCTTTCCTGCCGCCGCCCCCGCAATCGGGAGCGACCTTGTCGATGGTACAAAAAGAAAACGGTCCGGCAGCCTCGGGCTAACGGAACCGTCTCACCACAATTTCGCAAGATATAGCAATCTTCGCGGGTTTTTCACGTCCAAAAAGTCGGTTTTTGAAAAATCATCCACCAATTGCGCGGCTGACCCGACGTCAAGCGGGTTTCCAAGATCGCATCGTGTGTACTGTGATGCCAAATCCCGGTTGTGCCAAACGTGCGCAGCACAGAAAAAAACCGGCTGCGATCGCTCACAGCCGGTTATGACGAGCGTTCCGGAGGATCAGCTCCTCATGAAATGATCGATCTGCTCCGACAGCATGCCGTATTCGCGAGATCCCTTGCCCGTGCGCTTCTCGATTTCGCGGAGCTGTTCCTGGGCGCCGGCAAGATCGCCGATCTGCAGGTGCGCCTCGCCGAGATATTCGCGCACCAGCGTGTAATTGGGGTCGATGCGCAGCGCTTCCTCGTAATAGCCGAGGCCGACGGTGATGCGGCCGGAATGGCGGTGCGAATAGCCGAGATAGTTGAGGATGCGCGGGTCCTGCTTGTTGGCGGCGAGGCTGAGCACGGCGATCGCCTCGTCATAGCGTCCATCCATCGCCAGCGCGCGACCGGCATCATAGATGCTGTCGTCGTCCAGCATACCTTGCTTCGGCGAGACACATTTCTTCTGCTTCTTGTCCCAGGCCTCCCCCTTCTTGCACTGGCTCTGGCCGCCGCCATTGCCGCCGCCGCCGCCACCACCTCCCCCGCCTTCACCAGCCGAAAACGCCGGAGCCGCAATCAGCGGCAGGGCGGCCATGGTCATGGCACAAATCAGCAATCGTCTGCGCATCGAACTCTCCTTGGAACCTGACAATGCAACACTAACGCCGGGCCGAAGCCGTTTCGTCCCCGGAAAATGCCATTCTATCTCAAAACCGCGATCTCTCCCAGCAAGGCCATCTTATCCCTGGAACAGAGGGCATCGGAAATCATGGTTCACGATCAACGCCGACGCGCAAGAGAACGTGACGAGCGCTGCAAATCCGCTATCATCGGGCCGACCGAGCACGAAGCAGGGAGACGGCCGGTGCAGCAACGCGTTGAACGAGACTGGGAGCTTTCGATCGGTCCCGACACCGTGCGCCTGTTCATCCTGAAGGCGAAGGCGCTCAGCGCCGCCGTCAACGAAGACTATGCCGACGGCGCCGAGCACGAGGTAGAGCTCGACGGCAACGCGCACGACAACCACCATCACGACGGCCTTGCCGAGGAAAGCTCCGAAAATCTCACCGAGGAGGAACTGCGCGAACTGATCGACGACCTCAATGTCGACGAAGCGGCCGAACTGATTGCGTTGGCCTGGGTCGGCCGCGGCGACTATGACGCGACGGAATGGACGGACGCGCTGACCGCCGCCCGCGAGCGCGCCAACAAGCGCACGGCAAAGTACCTGCTCGGCATGCCGCTGCTGGCGGACTGGCTCGAGGAGGGCCTGGAAGCGATCGGCGCGTGACTGCGCGGTTACCGATTGTGATCGCCGGCCCGCCTCGCCCAAGGCAACTTCCCTGCATTCTGGCCGTTGCGAAGTAATGGCGGCGTTTGGCTTTTTCAGATTGGGTAGATTGCTCCTGGCCGTTACGGCTACGTCGCTGACGGGACCCGCTCTGGCCAAGGCGCCCGAACTGCCGCAAACTGCACCGGTTCCGCAGTTCAACCAGGAAGCCACTCCGCCGTCGCCAGCCGACATCCCGGTCCCCGAACCGCGCCCGGCGGATGCCCCGGAGGCTGAGCCGCCCCAAAACGAGCAGCCGCAAAACGGGCAGCCCCAAAATGGCCAGCCCAAGACCCAGCAGCCGGAGCCGCCGGCGATTGCACCACAGCCTCCTGAAAAGCCGGCGCAGGCTGAGCCGCCGGCAAGCCCACCGGCCGCGCCACCAAACCCGGCCGAGGCAGACAAAAAGACGGAGCAAGAAATCCTTCCAGATCCTCGCTCGGCCGCCATTGCCGGGAAGGAAATGCCGGCCGAAGAATTGGCCTGCCGCAGGCGGCTGAAGTCCATGGGCGTCGATTTCGAGGAGCGCAAGCCCGAGCATGATACGGCGGTCGGTTGCTCGATCCCTTACCCGGTCGTGCTGAAAACGCTCGGCAAATCCATCGCCATCGGTCCCGAAACCGAGCTCAATTGCCAGATGGCGGAAGCGGCCGCCCGCTTTGCTGCTTCGGTCATCCAGCCTGCCGCAAAGGCCGAGTTCGGCACGGATATCAAATCGATCGGCCAGGCCTCCGCCTTCGTCTGCCGGCCGCGCCACGCCGGCGGCAAACTGTCGGAGCACGCCTTCGGCAACGCCCTCGACATCGCCAGCTTCACGCTTTCCGACGGGAAAGAGATCGATGTCGGTCCAACGCCGCCGCAGAAGGACGCGGAATTCCTGGATGCAGTGCGCAAGGCCGCCTGCGGGCCGTTCAAGACCGTGCTTGGCCCGGGCAGCGACGCCGATCATTCCCTGCATCTCCACTTCGACCTCGAACCGCGCCGCAATGGCGGCACGTTTTGCCAATGACGCCGGGCGCCGACAGTGGCGCCGCAATTTGGCCGCAGGCGTGAACGGCGCCGCTGATTTTTCCTTTACACTTCAGGTTTAGAGTCTGTGCCATCCAGGGACAGGGACCCTTCCGATGGCCGGGCTATTTGGCGCTGCGCTTGCCGCTGCGCGGCACACAGGACGCGCGCGCATGGCCGGCAGGCTTGCCGCCATGCTTGCCATTGCGGCGATCTCCGCCTGCAACACCGGCAGCGTATTGTCGCTGCAGCCGGCCGTCGATGTCCGCAGCCAGACCGCTGCCGTTCCGCCCAATTCCGACCCGCAAGATTCCGGCCCCCAAGATTCCGGCCCGGAATATTCCGGCATGCAGCGCCTCGTCCCGTCCAACCCCTATTTGACGGCCGCCTATCCGCGCTTGGACAACCCGATGTCGCCGGCCGAACAGATGCCGGCCGCAGAGATCGATTGCCGCAAGGAACTGAAGCGCCTCGGCGTCATCTACACCGACGTTGCGCCGATCCACGAAGGCCAGTGCGGCATCGACTATCCGGTCAAGGTCTCGGCCATCGGCAGCGTCGAGATGAAGCCGGCCGCGACGCTGACCTGCGACATGGCCGCCACCTTTGCCGGCTGGACCAGGAACGAACTCGTCCCGTCGGCCCGCTGGCGCTATTTTTCAGGCGTTAAGACCATTCACCAGGGCTCGAGCTATTCCTGCCGCAGGATTGCCGGCGAAGGTGTTTTGTCGGAACACGGCAAGGGCAATGCGCTCGACGTGATGAGCATCGAGCTCAACAATGGCGACGACATCGACGTCCGCAAGCCCGGCCTGTTCGCCTTCCGCGCACGCGGCTTCCTCAACAATGTGCGCGCCGACGGCTGCCAGTACTTCACCACCGTGCTCGGCCCCGGCTACAATTACGATCACCGCAACCATTTCCATTTCGACATCAAGAACCGCAAGAACGGCTACCGCGCCTGCCGCTGATTGCAGCCCCTGCCCAAGACTTGCTGCGGCGGTTAAGATCGTCGAGCCGTCGCGGATTCGCGGAACCTGCACCGGCGCGCGGCGGTTGTGCCATTAACGTCCTAAGAGGATGGCGTGGGGCATATTGACAGCTGTGATAAAGTGAATGGCCATGAACAAGAGCGTCTTCGCTTACATCAATCCGGCCATTCTCAAATGGGCCCGGGAACAAGCCAGCCTCACCCCCGAAGTAGCGGCGGAAGGCCTTGGCGTGTCCGTCGACAAACTGCTTGCCTGTGAATCCGGAGAAAAGCAGCTGACGTTCCCGCAATTCCTCAAGGCTGCGAATTTCTACAAGCGTGCGCCGGCGATTTTCTACCTCGACCAGCCGCCAAAAGGCTTCCAGCCAATTCAGGACTTCCGCCGTCTCCGCGAGACACCAGAGGATGCGTTCAAATCCGGCCTGGAATGGACCATTCGTCAAGCCCAGGAGCGCCGCGAGCTCGCGCTTGAGCTGCGCGCCGATGTCGGCGACCCCATTCAGGAGTTCACCTTGAGGGCGACCGTCAACGATGACGTGGAGAACCTAGCCAAGGTCATCCGCGATTATCTCGGCGTGCGCAAGATCGACCAGCAGGGCTGGCGCGCCAAAGCATTTGACAACTGGCGGGCAGCGATTGAGGCCAAGGACGTGCTGGTATTTATGGTGCCCCGACTCGCCCTGACCGAAATGCGCGGCGTCGCGATAGCCGATGCAAGGTTGCCCATCATCCTCATTAATTCCAAGGACCGCACCAACGGCCGCACGTTCACGCTTTTGCACGAGTTCTGCCATTTGGTGGTCCGCGCCAGCGGCATCAGCGGCCTCGACTTTGTGGCCCCCGAGCCGGCCAAGGCCATAGTCGAGCAATTCTGCAATGCGGTCGCTGGCGCCACCCTCGTGCCCCGCGATTGGTTGTTGGGCGAGCCTCTGGTCCGTGCCAAGGGCCAGGACGTGACTTGGGATAACGACGAACTGGCTGCCCTGGCGGCCCGTTTCGGCGCCAGCCGCGAGGTTGTCCTGCGCCGGCTGCTAACCCTCGGCCGGACAACTAACGCCTTCTATGAAAGCCGCCGTGCGGCCTTCCAGAAGGAATATGACGCGCTTGACCAACGCACCTCCTCCACCGGCGGACCGCCGCGTCACCTGACCGTACTGAGTCAGCTAGGTCGGAGTTACACGCGTCTGGTGTTCCGAGGCTACTACGATCGCCAGCTGACGCTAAGAGACGTGGCCAACCACCTCAACATGCAGGTCAATGCCGTTCCCGATATCGAGCGCGCTGCCTTCGGCATGAACGGATAGGTCGGTGGCAACGGTCTATTGCATCGACACATCGGCGCTGATAGCCGCCTGGTACGAACGCTACAAGCCGAAACGCTTTCCGAAACTGTGGAATCAGTTCGACGCCTTGATTGGCGAGGGCCGCTTGGTGTCGTCGCTCCTGGTGTTGAACGAGTGCGAAAAACGCTCACCCGACTTGCACGAGTGGTTGAAAGAGCGCGAAGCCATGTTCATCGCCCCTGACCAGATGCTGCAACAGCGGGTGCACTATGTCCTCAACACCTACACAGGGCTGGTCGCGGCCGGCAAGCAGAAGTTTGCGGCCGACAGCTTCGTCATCGCGACGGCGGATGTGCGTGGCTACACGCTGGTCACCGAGGAAACGGGCCTAGACAGCCTCCGGAAGATCCCCGGCGTTTGCAATGCCATGGGAATTCCCTTCTGCAATCTGATGCAACTGTTTGATGCGGAAGACTGGACGATCGGCTAGGCGCCGACGGCTGCCAGTATTTCGTGCAAAAGCGCCCCGATCAGCTGCGTTGCGTGCCGCCGGTGGAAGCCTTGATGTGCTGCGCCACCAGACCCTGGACGTGCCACAAGTTTCTGTCGCGGATTCCGCTTTCCTCGAGCATGCTGACGGTGCGGAACAGATACTGGGCGGACGAACCCCAATGTCCGGCTGCGCGCGCCAATGTCTGTGCCACCTGATCGAGCGGCAGCCGCCCGGCATAAGCTTTGCCGTCGGGCGCCGCGACGAAGGCCAGGGCGCGTAGCGGACCGTCGCCACGCGCCGGTTTGCCCTTCATCACGCCCTCATTCGTGCTAGCCGGTTCTACGCCATTTCATGCTAAAATATGACGATAGACCGGCTGAGCGCCGCTTGCCAAGGATTTCCGGCCTGCCAGTTTGAGCGCCAATGCATGAGCCAACGAAGCCTTCGACGACGTGCAACGACCTGGCTGGTGGCATGCTGTGCCGCTTATCTTTCGCTCGCCTATTTCGCCGCGCCTGAGTTCTGGACGTTGCGGGACCGCAATTTTCGCAATCAGCAATTCGAGATGGTGACGCACACGCCGCAAGGCATTCCGGGCGATCCGATCAATGTCGGCCTGGTCGGCACCAAGAAGGAGCTTGTCCATGCTTTTGCCGTCGCCGGCTGGGATACGGCAGACGCGATCACGCTGAAGACCGCGATCGAGATCGGCGAAAGCGTGCTGTTTAACCGCCCCTATCCCGATGCGCCGGTCAGCCGGCTGCTGTTCGAAGGCCGCGCCCAGGACCTCGCCTTCGAAAAACCGGTCGGCGCCAGCGCCGACCGGCGCCACCACGTCCGCTTCTGGCAGACCGATGCGACCGGCGACGACGGCCGGCCGCTTTGGCTGGGCTCGGCAAGCTTCGATCGCGGCGTTGGCCTCAGCCACGATACCGGCGCGATCACCCATCACATCGGCCCCGACATCGACGCCGAGCGCGACGAGTTGATGCGCGACCTCGCCGCTGCCGGCATACTGATCTCGACCAGCCAGATACCAGGCGTCGGCGCCACAAAGGCCGGGCGCAACGGCGAAGGCGATCCCTATTTCACGGACGGCAAGGCCATTGTCGGCGTGCTGTTGCAACTGCCGTAGGCGCCATCAGCCTTCCCGTCTGACAGCCATTTTCGTCGACGAGGTCAGGGCACGGTGATCACGATCTTGCCGAACGGTCCCGTCTCCAATCGCTCAAATGCCTGCGGCACCTCGTCGAAGCCAAACACCTTGTCGATCACCGGCTTGATCGCAAGCGTCTCGATCGCCTGGTTCATCCGCTCGAAAGCGCGGCGGTGGCCGATCGATATGCCCTGTACGACGATCCGGTTGCGCAGGAACGGAATGATCGGGAAACTAAGCTCCATGCTGCCGAGAAGGCCGATGAGCGACAGCCTGCCGTCGGCGCCCAGCGCATTGAGCGAGCGCCGCGCATTGTCGCCGCCGACCATTTCCAGCACATGCCTGACGCCGGCGCCGTTTGTCAGCTTGCGCGCCGCCTCGTCCCATGCCGGCTGGCTGCGATAATTGATTCCCTTCCAGGCGCCGAGCGCCTTCGCCCGCTCGAGCTTCTCGTCGCAGCTCGAGGTGACGATGGCGCGCAGGCCTAAGGCGGCGGCAAATTGCAGCGCAAACAGCGACACGCCGCCAGTGCCCTGGATGAGAACGGTTTCGCCCGGGATCGGCTTGGCCGCCTCGACCAGCGCGAACCAGGCCGTCAGCGCCGCGATCGGCAGCGTCGATGCCTCGACGTCGCTGAGCGACGGCGGCGCCGCCACGGCGGCATTCTCATGAAACAGCACATGCTCGGACAACGTGCCGGGCAGCGACGAACCCAACGTGTACTTGTGCAGTACGGGCGGCGCGTCGCCGTCCGGCCAATCGGCGATCACTTGGCCGAGCACGCGCTGCCCGATGCCGAAGCGGCTGACTTTGCCGCCGATCGCCACCACCTCGCCAACCGCGTCCGATGTCGGCACGAACGGAAAGCTGAGGTCCGGTATCAGCACGCCATCGACGATCATCCTGTCCTTGTAATTCAGCGATACCGCTGTGACGCGCACCAGCAGGTCATGCCGCCCGGGTTGGGGCAGCTTGCCCTCAGCCGGCTTCAGCCTGGACAGACCGAAACCGTTCATCTGCCAGGATTTGTTTTCGGTGCTCATTTGGTTCGCGCTCCGCGGTTGATGGCTGCGCGGACATTTACGCCGTTTCACTATGGAGAAAAGAGCTTCTATGTGGCATGTTTTGCAACGGATTAATGAGTGAAACTCTACAATAGGAGCGCTTCATTGGAATCGGCCAATCTGCAGGGCATCGTCGCATTCGTTCATACCGTGGAGGCTGGCAGCTTCACCGGCGCCGCTGTCCGGCTGCATGTCACGAAATCGGCGGTCGGCAAGTCGATCGCACAGCTGGAACAGCGATTGGGCGTTCGCCTGCTCAACCGTACCACCCGTAGCCTCAGCCCAACCAGCGAGGGCGTGAGCTACTATGAAGCCTGCGTCAGGGCGCTGGCCGAGATCGAAGCCGCCCAGTCACTGCTCGCTTCCCGCAAGCAGGTGCCTTCCGGGCGGCTGCGCGTCGACCTGCCTCTGGCTTTCGGCCGGCGATGCGTCGCCCCGGTGCTGTTCGACATTTCCAAAAAATTCCTGGATCTGACGATGGAAATCTCGTTCAACGACCGGCGCGTCGACCTGATCGAGGAAGGCATCGATCTGGCGGTGCGCATGGGCGATCTCGACGACAGCCTTTCGATCGCCGCGCGCCGCATCTATGCCCAGCGTTCGGGCATCGTCGCCGTCCCCGCCTATCTCGACGCCCATGGCAGGCCGCAATCGATCGAGGATCTCGCCAGGCATAGCCTCATCGGCTACGGCCGCGACGGCGCTGTCCATCCCTGGACCGTCAGGCATGCCGACGGCCGTCTCGAAAAATTCGCGCCCAAGGCGCGGCTGGTGCTCGGCCACGGCGAACCGATGCTCGATGCGGTACTGGCCGGCTGCGGCATCGTCTTTCTGCCGACATGGCTGACGGCCGACAGCATCAGGCGCGGTGAGCTCGAAATGGTTCTGTCGGACTGTCTTGTCGAAAATACCGCGGTGCATGCCATCTGGCCGGTAACACGCAACCTCGCGCCAAAGGTGCGCGTCGTTGTCGACACCCTGATCGAGCATTTTTCCGCGCCGCCCTGGGATGCCGCTTGATTGCTCCGCCGGCTAGTTGAAAAGACAAAGGGCCATTGCTTAAGGTTTGCGCTGCCAGGGCGGCGCCGACTTCGACAATTGATAACCTCCAACACGAATTGGGCATTATCTTTTCTGTCTGAAGCGATTGCCCTGAAAAATCGCGACCGTCCTATTTTCGAAAACCGCGTGGCAATGCTATGGACCCGGCATGCTTTATGCTGAAATTGCCATCGTGGTCGTCCTCATCTGTGTGAACGGCCTTCTGTCGATGTCCGAGCTCGCCATCGTCTCGTCGCGGCCGGCGCGCCTCAAGGCGATGATCGACCGCAACGTCAAGGGCGCTGGCCGGGCTCTGGCGCTCGGCGCCAATCCGGGCAAATTCCTGTCCTCGGTGCAGA
This sequence comes from Mesorhizobium sp. M1295, assembly GCF_040318135.1. Taxonomy (NCBI): domain Bacteria; kingdom Pseudomonadati; phylum Pseudomonadota; class Alphaproteobacteria; order Hyphomicrobiales; family Phyllobacteriaceae; genus Mesorhizobium; species Mesorhizobium sp. M1295. The sequence goes on along the minus strand of NZ_JAMYLU010000010.1, from coordinate 125,687 downwards.
TCGGCATCACTTTGGTCGGCGTCTTGTCCGGCGCCTTTTCCGGCGCCACGCTTGGCGAGCGGTTGGCCACCTTCCTGGTGTCGGCCGGTATCCGCGAAAGCCTCGCCGACCCGCTCGGCGTCGGCATCGTCGTCGCCCTGATCACCTATGGCTCGCTGATCATCGGCGAACTGGTGCCCAAGCAGATCGCCTTGCGCGACCCCGAACGGGTCGCCGTCAGGGTCGCTCCGGCAATGACCATCCTCGCCAGCTTCTCGGCGCCGCTGGTCTTCCTGCTCGACTTTTCCGGCCGTGCCCTCCTGTGGCTGCTTGGCCAGCGCGGCCAGAGCGAGGAGAAGGTCACCGACGAGGAGATCAAGATGCTGGTCGCCGAGGCCGAGCACCACGGCACCATCGAATCCGACGAACGCCGCATGATCGCGGGCGTCATGCGGCTCGGCGACCGTGCCGTGCGCGCGGTGATGACGCCGCGCACCGAGGTCGACTGGATCAATTTGCAAGCTGACGAGGCCGCCATCAGGAAGCTGCTGATGGATACCCAGCATTCGCGCCTGCCGGCCGGCGACGGCGGCGTCGATGCCATGATTGGTGTCGTCCAGACCCGCGACGTGCTGGCCGCGATGCTGGGCGGCCGCGCCCTGGACCCGCGCCGGCACGTGCGCACCGCCCCGATCGTGCATGACCAGGCCGACGCGCTGGATGTGCTTGCGACGCTGAAGGAATCCGACGTGCCGATGGCGCTGGTGCACGACGAATACGGCCATTTCGAAGGCATCGTCACCCCGGCCGACATACTGGAAGCGATCACCGGCGTCTTCCGCTCGGACCTCGATGCCGGCGACGAGGAAAACGCCGTCAAGCGCGAGGACGGCTCATGGCTGCTCGCCGGCTACATGCAGGCCGACGAGATGGCGGAGGTTCTCCGCATCGATCTGCCCGAGAACCGCGACTACGAAACCGTCGCCGGCTATGTGCTGTCGCATATGCACCATCTGCCGGCGACCGGCGAATGCGTCGACGCGCAAGGCTGGCGCTTCGAGGTCGTCGACCTCGACGGCCGCCGCATCGACAAGCTCATCGCCACCCGACTGCCCGGCGCCCACCGCGAGGTCGTGCGATAGGAGGCGGTGCGGTTGGGTCCTGACCCATTGCGGACGTGGAGCCGTATTTCGCGGCGACTGCCGCCGACCGTAGGTCAGAGCCAAGCTTGGCAATCGCAGGATTTAGCGATCAATCGATTGCCTCGATGCCTTGCGCCTTCAGCCGTTCGATATGGTCCTTCATCTCTTTCAGCCGCTCGGGGGAGTGGCCCTGCCACTCGGCGACCTCGCCCGTGATCCTGAGCGGCTCACGGGAGCGATAGGACTGCGTCGGATTGCCGGGAAATTTCTTGCCCGTAAGATTGGGGTCGTCCATGATCGGGCCGGTTGGCTCCACGATATAGACCCTTTCCCGTCCGTCACCAGCGGCCAGCTCTGCACCCCAGATGGCCGCATCCAGAGTGCCGGTCAGATAGACCCAGGCTGCCTGCTTTCTCGCGCCGTAATTGGAGCTGTAGCCGGCTTCTATCAGGTCTCCCGGTTTAAGGTCGACCCGGGTGCCGTGGTAGAATTGGCGTGCGTTGTCGGGGGCTGTCATCGGCTCGCTACCCATCCTCGCTGTCTCAGGCATCATGGTGCCGTGGTGCGCACTATTTCATGCACGTCACCAAATCAAGCATCTGGCCGTGCGGTTATCGGCTCCCGACACCCATTCCGGTTATGCCGCCCGATGCACGCTATCGGTCGGCTGCCGGTGCAGGTATTATCGGCGCCCTGTACGTTGCTAGGGTGGAAAAATGGATCTGCAAACCTTCAGGGATTCGATTGCGAAACCACAGCCGCCAGACGGTTTGAGCCCTGCCCTGCAGGCGCTGTGGTGGGATGCAAAGGGCAATTGGGCTAAGGCGCACGAGTGCGCGCAGCGGCGCGACGATACTGCGGGCATGCACGTGCATGCCTATCTCCACCGCAAGGAAGGCGACCAGTCGAATGCCGAATATTGGTATCGCCGCTGCAACGCCGCGCCATCGACCTTAAGTCTTGACGAGGAATGGGAAGAGTTGGCGCGTGCACTTTTAGGGCAAAGCTGACGCCTGCTCGGCCCCTCGCAAAATAGCCGGTCCTGCAACCACTTGCCGGGGCTTCAGCTGGCGCCCTGTGGCATGTCCCTGCCGTTCCATTCCGCAGTGCGCGCCCGCGCCTCTTCGGCGATCAGCTTGAACTCCCGCATCTTCGCAGCCTCGATGGCGAATGCGCTGCTTGGCAGGACGCCGGGGTCCTCCTGACTGTTCTGAAACTGAAAACGGGCCTCCAGCTCGGCCCATATTCGCTCGGGTGCCGTATCCTTGCTGGCAAGCAGTGCGACGACCAGCGCCAAAGTCTCGCGCTGGGCGTTCAGCCGCCCTTCGATCTCTTCATTCGGCAATTCGGACATGCGGGTCGCTTCCAGTTTCTGGCTCAACGGCAAAATCGCACCCTTGTTCCGGAATTCAGCGCCTGCGCGGTCGGGCTGAGCGGCAGATGCTCGCGATCGCTGTCGCGCTGATCTTTTCTCCTCCGTTCTATTGACTCCTCAATATATGACGTGTCATACGATGACATATCATCTAATGGAGAGGAAAAAATGAAAGTACATGCCATCCGGACCGGGTCGGTCCGCATCAAGACGGCCCAGATCGAAGGACGCGGCCATGGGCTTGCCAGCATCTTTGCCGACAGGAACTGGTCCGGCTGGTTGCCGACCTTCGCCTGGGCCATCGAGCATGACGAAGGCGTCATTGTTGTCGACACTGGACAGGCGGCGCATCTGCTGAACGGGCACGGACGCTCGCTGCATCCGTTCTTTCGCTGGGAAGTGCACTTTCGTATCGAGCCGGAAGAAGAGATCGGGCCGCAGCTGCGTGGCCTGGGCATCGGGCCGCGCGACGTCAAACGGGTGGTGCTCACGCATCTGCACATGGACCACGATGCGGGCTTGGTGCATTTTCCCCATAGCCAGATACTCGCCGCCCCCAGTGAGATCGACACGGCGTCGGGTTTCATGGGAATGCTCCGCGGCTACCTGCCGCAGCGCTGGCCCGACTGGTTCAACCCCATACGGCTCGAGCTCGACGATGGACCGTTCGGCCAATTTGCGGCGAGCAAGCGCTTGACCAAAGCGGGCGACGTCGTGGCGATCGCAACTCCTGGTCACACTGCCGGTCATCTTTCGGTGCTGGTGGAGGATGGCGACGCAACGCTCTTTCTCGCCGGCGACACGTCTTACAACCAGGCACTGATGCTTGCCGGCAAGGTGGACGGCGTGGGACCCGATACAAAAATTGCCGCCGCCACCCTGCGAGCCGTCCGGCACCTCGCCGAGCAGCAGCCGACGATCTATCTGCCGACCCATGATCCGGAGAGCGCCGTGCGGCTGGCGACGCGTCAGCTGGTGACCGCCCCGGTCGAACTGGGAGCGGCGGCATGAAACCAGAAGAGGAGCTCCGATTCCTCATTCTCGGCGCCCAGCGCGAAGGCAACAGGCTGCTTACCGACTTGCTCTCGCCGCTTGGCGTCACCCCTTCCCAGGCTGAAGTCATCAGCTGCCTGAAGGCCGGCGGACCAATGTCGCTCAATGCTGTTGGCAAGCTGCTGGTCTGCGAGACCGGCAGTCCCAGCCGGCTGGTAAGCACGCTGGTCGAGCGGGCGCTCGTCGTCAGGCGGGAAAACTCCGACGATCGCCGGCAGGTGGAGCTCGAACTGACACAGGAGGGGCACCGGCTCGCCGCCGAAATCCGGCAGGTCGAATCCCGGCTTTACGGATGGCTGGGCCAGCGGCTCACGCCGAACGAGGTCACAACCGCCGTCGGGCTGCTGCGAGTTCTGGTCGCCGGAACAGCCGCCGGCAACGCAATCGCCCGGCGCGATGGGCCATCATCCGATCTCCCGAAGGAATAAGTCACAAATGTTCGACATATCAATCGAGATCGACAGGCCTGCCCAGACCGTCTTCCGTCATATCGAGGATATTGAAGCGGCTCCGGCCTGGTACTCGGCTGTGCAGTCCGTAGCCAAGCTCACGGCCGGCCCGGTCGGGCGGGTCCTCGAAAACATCGTGGAGGTCACCGAGTTCGAAGTCGATGCACTGCTGACTTTGTCCAGCTTGAGCGGGCCGACGCCATTCACCTACCGCTTTCGGCTGGGCCGACAGGCCACAGAACGCATCTCCACCTCGAGGGTTCGATTACCGGAAAAGGGCTTCCCGGGCCGATGGCGCTTCTCGCGCCGCTCGCGTCCAGCTTCTTCGAACGCGGCATGCGAATAAATCTTGAGAGCCTGAAGCGAATTGTCGAGACTGCTCGTCCAGCAGAGTGATCCCTGAAGTTCTGTTGCAACTCTGTGCCAGCGTCTGCACGCATCGCCATTTCGCTCCTCAAGCGACCTTGGGCAAGCCTTCCAAACAAAGCCATTTATGTTTCCTGTCAGGCCAGTGGAGCGTTGCCGGGGCCGGAAAATGCGGGTCCTCCAGACAGCCGACCGAGACCGACAGCGCATCCTTCAATCCTTCTGCCCGCATGAAAACGACCGATCCGCAAATGGTGCAGAATGTCTGCTCCAACCATTGTCCCGACGACCAGGTTCTGCGCCAGAATCTGGTCTCCCCTTTCTGTCCGACGAGGGCCGCGTCGGCGTAGATGGCCCGGTACGAAAACGCCGTCCCGGTGCATCGCTGACACTCCAGCCAACTGCACGCGATGCGCCTGCCGGCGGAGCTGCGTCGCGGTCACAGGAGCCGATGCAGGAGCGAGGCCGCTAGGGCAGCCGGCAATCATGAGCGAAACCCAGGCGCTGTTGGCAGCTGACCATCTCAAGCGGACGCTATGAAACCTTCTGATTTTTAAGCCGTTATCGCCGGATGCCCGAGGCTAGATTCAAGCCGAAATCGGTTGACGCCGCCCAATTGCGCGATGCCGAGAGGTCGCGCCACGAGAAACACTCGACTGTCGAAGCCGCGTCCGAGGTCGTCGGCGAGGCCGCGCCGCCGCCGGATTTCATCGAACCCGATCCGGAGCTGACACCCGAAGAGGCTGAGCAGGCGCGCAAGAGGTACCTGCTGAAGCGTTTCTGGATCAGCGCGCGCGGTTACTGGGGCAGCATTGGCGATAGGCTCGCTTGGCCATGCACGATCGGGCTGTTGGTCCTGATCGTCACCAATGTCGGCTTCCAGTATGGGATCAATGTCTGGAATCGCGCAATTTTCGACGCCATTGAGCAACGCAACGCCCATACCGTATATCGGCTGAGCGCCGTTTTCGTGCCGCTCGTGCTCGGAAGCACAAGCCTTGTGGTGGCACAAGTCTTCTTTCGTATGACGATACAGCGCCGCTGGCGCTCCTGGCTCACCACCGCAGTCATCGCGCGTTGGCTCGCAAGTGGCCGCTACTATCAGCTGAACCTCGTCGGCGGCGACCACAGCAATCCCGAAGCCCGCATCGCCGAGGATTTGCGGATTGCCACAGAATCGCCCGTCGATTTCATTGCCGGTGTCATCGTCGCATTTCTGTCGGCCTCGACCTTCATCGTGGTGCTGTGGACGATCGGCGGCGCCTTGACCCTGCCGATTGCAGGTTCGACCGTCACCATTCCCGGCTTCCTGGTCGTCACCGCGGTAATCTATGCCGCAATCACGTCCACCTCGATGGCGGTCATCGGCCGCCATTTCGTCCACCTCTCCGAGGAAAAAAACCAGGCGGAAGCTGAGTTCCGCTACACGCTGACGCGCGTGCGGGAAAACGGCGAGAGTATCGCATTGCTCGGCGGCGAGGAGGAGGAGCGCAGCGGCATGGACAAGACATTCGCCCATGTGCTCAGGCAGTGGGCGCTCCTTGCAGGCCAGCACATGCGCACAGCGCTGGTGTCGCAGGGGTCGAGCCTGTTTGCGCCGGTCGTGCCGGTTCTGCTTTGCGCTCCAAAGTTTCTCGAAGGCAGCATGACACTTGGACAGGTAATGCAGGCTGCCTCGGCCTTTGCCATCGTGCAGGGCGCGTTCGGATGGCTGGTCGACAACTACCCCCGTCTCGCTGATTGGAATGCCTGTGCACGGCGCATCGCCTCGCTGATGATGTCGCTCGACGGGCTTGAGCGGGCGGAACAGAGCAACACCCTTGGACGCATTAAGCGCGGCGAAACCGAAGGCGATGCGATGCTTGGGCTGAACAATCTCTCCGTGTCGCTCGACGACGGTACCGCCGTGGTCAAGGAAACCGAGGTCGTGATCAAACCAGCCGAGCGGGTGCTCGTTGCCGGCGAATCCGGCTCAGGCAAGAGCACGCTGGTGCGGGCCGTCGCAGGCCTGTGGCCGTGGGGTAGCGGCAGCGTCAACATCCACGCCGACAGACGGTTGTTCATGTTGCCGCAACGGCCTTACATCCCCACCGGGACGCTTCGCCGCGCAGTCGCCTATCCAGGCGCCGCCGACAACTGGACGCTGAAAAAGATCAAGGCGGCTCTCGACAAGGTGGGACTCGATTATCTCAACGCCAAGATCGAAGAGGACGCGCCATGGGACCAGACCTTGTCGGGTGGCGAAAAGCAGCGGCTCGCCTTCGCGCGTCTTCTGCTGCACAGCCCCGATATCATAGTGCTGGATGAAGCAACCTCAGCACTTGATGAGAAGAGCCAGGACAAGATGATGGAGATGATCATTCGCGAATTGCCGAAGGTCACCATCATCAGCGTAGCGCATCGCGCCGAGCTGGAAACCTTTCATAGCCGCAAGATCACGTTGGAGCGTCGCGAGGGCGGCGCAAAGCTTGTCAGCGATATCGATCTCGTCCCGCGCAAGGGCAGACGGAACTTGCTTGTGCGCCTCCTGAGGCACCGGGGCGCCCAACCGAAAGCCAGCACGCCCTTGAGCAAAGCGGCGCTGCCCCAGACAAAGCTGCCCCAGACAAAAAAGTGAAGGCCACCGGTCGGGACCCGGCGGACCGTCGCCCGTTCGAGTCACTGCCCACATCTGGTCTTAAAAGTGCCAGCCGTGATACCTTGATGCCGTGCAGGTGTTGCTGTCGGAACGTCAGATGGCACGAGCGCATTCCATTTTCGTAGTGCAACGCCGAGGCTGGCTGTGCAAAAGCCCGGATTGACTTCAAGGCCCGGGTTGATTTCAAAAGCCCAGGTTGTTTCCAAAAGCCCAGGTTGATCAAAAGCCCAGGTTGATTCAAAAGCAAAGGGACCAGCAATGACAATCGCCAAGAACACGATCTGCCTTTGGTATGACAAGGACGCCGAGGCTGCGGCCCGCTTCTATGCCGAGACTTTCCCCGACAGCTTGGTGAAATCCGTCCACCGCGCTCCCAGCGACTACCCGTCCGGCAAGGCGGGCGACGTGCTGACGGTCGAGTTCACGGTCGCCGGCATCCCCTGCCTCGGCCTCAATGGCGGTCCCGCGTTCAAACACAACGAAGCCTTCTCCTTCCAGATCGCCACCGACGATCAGCAGGAGACCGACCGCTACTGGAACGCCATCGTCGGCAATGGCGGCCAGGAAAGTGCCTGCGGTTGGTGCAAGGACAAATGGGGCATCTCCTGGCAAATCACGCCGCGCGTTCTGACCGAGGCGATGGCTGCCGGCGGCGACGAAGCAAAGCGCGCATTCGAGGCGATGATGGAGATGAAGAAAATCGACGTTGCCGCGATCGAGGCGGCGCGGCGCGGCTGATAGTGCTGGGGTGACCCGAAGCAGAAGTCGGTGCATCACCCGGCTGAGGAGATCATCGACAAGATCAGAGCGGAGCGGCTGGGAATGCCGCCGTGCCCATCATGTCCAGGCAGGCGTGCGATGGTGTTGAACTGCGCCGAGTTTTACGACGCCGAGCTGCGACGGCACAACGAGGTCTTCAGGGCTGCCGTCAAGGCGGGAACGCGTGATCGCGTGCTCGATATCGGATGCGGCTCGGGACAATCTTCTCGCGATGCTGCCCGCGTCGCGGTGGAAGGCAGCGTGCTCGGGGTGGACGTATCGGCCGAGATGCTCGAGTTCGCCCGGAGGCGTAGCGCGGACGAGGGATTGCGAAACGTCGCCTTCGAGCGCGGCAATGCGCAATTGCTGGCGTTTCCGCCTGCCGGCTTCGATCTGTGCATCAGTCGCTTTGGCGTGATGTTCTTTGCCGATCCGGCGGCGGCGTTCGCCAATATCGGCCGGGCGATGCGACCAGGGGCACGTCTTGTGTGGATGGTATGGCAGGGCCAGGACCGCAACGAGTGGGCGACTGCCATTCAGCGGGCGATTGCGCCGGGGACCGCCATATCGGCAGCCGCCGCCACCCCGTTTTCGCTCGGTGACCCCGTCATCACCGCGGAGGTCTTGCGTGCGTCCGGTTTTGTTTCGGTCGACTTTGCCGAAGTGCATGAACCGGTTTTCTATGGCCTGGACGTCGATGCGGCTTATGACGCTTTGCTTGGCCTGCAACTGGTGAAGGATCCGCTGGCTAGCGCGGATGTGGATGTCGCTGCGGCGCTGCGGCGGTTGCGCGAACTGCTCGACGCGCGCTTGACCGCGGACGGCGTGCTTTTCGACTCGCGTGCCTGGATCATCACCGCAGTTCGGGCGAGCTGATAGTAGCGGTTTTTCGGACATTGATCTGTAGGCGAACTGTCCCCTCGGCTCGGCCTTCCCGTCACCCTATTTGCGGCGTGACTTCTGAAAGCAGCCAATCCCGAAAAGCCCTGACTTTGCGCTGACGGATCGCCGCTGGCGGGTAGACGAGATAGAAGCTGGAGGGGGATTTCAGGGCGTGGCCGAAGGGCCGGACAAGTCGCCCGGCGGCAAGGTCGGCTGCAACGAGCATGGTCCGGCCCAGCACCACCCCTTCGCCTTGTGCTGCCGACTCCATCGCAAAGGTGGCAGAGTCGAAGGTAATCCCGCTCTGCGGGTCCACGCCGTCGACCCCGGCGCTTGCGAGCCAGGTCGCCCAGTCGATCGGAAAGCTGTCACGGATCAGCGTGTGATGTTTAAGATCCTGAGGAGTGCGGAGCGGATGTGCACCCTCAAGAAGCTTTGGGCTGCACACTGGAAACACCTCCTCGCCGGTCAAGAACTCTGACGTGAGCCCCGCATAATTTCCGCTGCCATACCGGACCGCGACATCGATGCCGTCGCCGAGGAAGTTGGTCAGCTTCCCGCTCGTCGAAACCCGCACATCGATGTCGCCATGCGCACGGTGAAAGCGATAGAGGCGTGGCACCAGCCATCTCCCCGCGAAGCCATCGGAGGTACTGACGTTCAGTGTCGAGCTCGAATAGCGGGCCGTTGCTGCAGCGGTGGCGGCAGCCAACTGGTCGAGCACCTCGCGCACCGCCCGCGCATAGGGCTCGCCGACGGCGGTCAGGCTCACCGAACGCGTACCGCGCTCGAACAGCTGCACACCGAGCTGATCCTCAAGGTTCTTGATCGCCCGGCTGATGGCGCCGTGGGTGACATGAAGTTCCTCTGCCGCCTTGGAGAAACTCAACAGGCGCGCCGCCGCCTCGAAGCTCGGCAAGGTGGTGAGGGGAGGCAGTTTCCGGGGCATGATCGATACCTGCATGTGTGAGCGATGCTCACACATTGTCGCCGATAAGTCGTTTGTCGTCCAGACCGGAAGACGGCATGTTTGCTCACGTAATCAGCCATCCACCGCCGCTGCAAAAGGCAAGTCTGATGTGACTGATACTCTCGCTGACGAAAGTCGCGGGGCAACCGCCCACATCCACGGAGAGCACCATGAGCGCCAAACGAGTTGAACCCATCGTCGACGTCCTGACCGGCATGGCCGGCCGCATCCTCGCCTCGAGCAGCCGGCGCCGGACCGAGCGGCTGATTGCACGCTTCTCGACCCGCCGGCTCGAAGACCTCGGGTTTGCCCGCGACTGGGACGGCTCGATCTATCGGCAGTCGGACCGCCGCTAGCCTGAACGAAAGTAACGGCGGACAGGTTCTTCGCGAAAGATCGCTGTCGCAAGGAATTAACGGAGAACGGACATGGCCACCATCCATCCATTCCTCTGGTTCAACACCGACGCCAAGGAGGCCCGCGATTTCTATCTCTCGGTCTTCAAGAACGGCAAAGTGCTCGAGACGATCGAATACACCGACTGGGTGTCCGGAACCAACAAGACGGTCCCGCATGCCACCTTCGATTTCGAGCTCGAGGGACTGCACCTTACAGCGCTCAACGCCGGGCCGCAGCCGCCCTTCAACGAGCGGCTCTCGCTCTACATCGAGACCAAGGACCAGGCCGAGACCGACTACTACTATGAGGCGCTCACCGCCGGCGGCGGCAGGGAACAACCCTGCGGCTGGCTCACTGACAAGTTCGGCGTCTATTGGCAGGTCATCCCGGAAATCCTGCCGCGGCTCAGTGCCGATCCGGATCGCGAAAAGGCCAACCGCGTCCGGCAGGCGATGTATGGGATGCGCAAGATCATCATCGCCGACCTCGAAGCCGCCTACGCCGGCAAGGCTTGACCCTCACCTACATCGCAAACGAATGGAGACCTCCCGTGACATCGCTCGTGGACAGGAAAGTCATCGTCGTCGGAGGCAGTTCCGGCATCGGTCTTGGCGTCGCGGAAGCTGCGCTCAACAGCGGAGCTAAGGTCGTGATCGTCGGGCGGTCGCACGAGAAACTGCAGGCCGCCGAACGGGCGCTCAATGCGGGTAATCGCGTGACAAGCTTGGTCGCCGACATGACCGACGAAGCGGGCGTCGCTCGCCTGTTCGACAAAGTCGGTGCGTTCGATCACCTCGTATCGACAGCCGGAACACTGCCGCCCGGCGACCCCATCGAGCGCGCCGACATGGAGGCGGTGCGGCGCTTCGTCGACAACAAGCTGATTGGCGCCGTCATGCTCGCCAAGCACGCGGTGCGCACCCTGAGGGCCGACGGCTCCATGACCTTCACGTCGGGTATCAACAAGGACAAGCCGCCGGTGCCGGGAGGCTCAGTCGTCGCGGCGATTGCCGGCTCATTCAGCTACTTCGCCCGCGCCCTGGCGCTCGAACTGGGCCCGACGCGCGTCAATGTCGTGTCGCCCGGATGGGTCGACACACCGATGTGGGACATCGTTGGAGAAGCCAAATCCGGCTTCTTTGCCGACATGGCTGCCCGGTTGCCATCGAGAAAAATTCCGACCGCTGCGGACGTCGCCGCCGCCTACCTCTACCTCATGGAAAGCGACTTCACGACCGGCGAGACAATCCGCATCGATGGCGGCCATAACCTGATCTAGCCGCCATTTGCACGGCGCCTGAATGGGTTGAGGCGGCATGACCGCTAGTCCGGCGCACTCCTGCCGAAGGTGGCGAGCGCCGGCGGCGTCATACCGGCGTAGCTCAATCGGGGTTTACATCGGCAGCCAGGCACCTAGTGTTAACGTTTCGCGCCGTGCACTTTGAGTGCGTGGATGATCGAGGACGGGACCGTGAGCTCTGGCCGGCCCCTCAAAACCTTCCAAAAGGATGACTACCATGACACAGGCCAAGAATGGCGACACCGTGCGCATCAATTACAATGGACGCCTGGCAGACGGCACCCAATTCGATTCTTCCGGCAGCGAACCGCTGCAATTCACGCTGGGTGAAGGACAAGTGATCCCCGGTCTTGAAACCCATGTCGAGGGCATGGAGGTGGGCGCGAAAAGCACCGTGACTGTTCCCGCCGAGGCCGCCTATGGCCCCCACCGCCCCGAAGCGGTGATGACCGTTGACCGCGCCCGCGTACCAGACAACATCAACGTCGATATCGGCACTCGATTGCAGGTCAGAACCCCAGAAGGGCGCCCCATGCCGGTAACAGTCGTCGGCGTGGACGACGCCAGCGTCAAGCTCGACGGCAATCATCCGTTGGCCGGGCGGGATCTGGTGTTCGACGTTGAACTGGTCGAGATCGTTCAGGCGGCGTAGGGCACGGTCAAGGCCGTGTTGGCTACGACCTGGGGTGACGCACTTGCGCCGGAGATTTCGGCGGTGCGTCACCTGTCGGAGGGAAAGACCGCGAGCAGCGCGGCGTTCGCGGTCGGTTACGAAAGCGTGTCACAATTCAACCGGGGGTACGGTCGTCTGTTCGGTCTCGCTTGACAGCGGACTTCTCGTGACCGCAAAATCTCGTGATGCGGGCGATTGGTTGGAATAGAATTGCGCGTGTCGGGGCAATCGTGCTGATGATCGGCACAAATGTTCCTGTGCCGGCACGTTCCGACTCGCTCCTTCTCACAAGCCCGTCCCAGCCAGCCAATGTCGGCGATGCGATGCTGGCGGCTGCCAATTATCATGATTCCGGCGACTATGATCGCGACCTTGCCGCAGTGGCGAAGCAGGCCGGCGACTGGGTCGTCAAGCGCGCGACGGAGGTGCCTCGCCCCGCACTGGTGCTCGACATCGACGAGACGGCTTTGGCCAACTGGGAAGTGATCACACGTGACAATTTCGGCCGCCCGATCAGCGGCGCCTGCGACATCGCAATCGACGGTCCCTGTGGCTGGGCCGCCTGGGACCAGCTTGCGAAGGATCCGGCCATTGACCCGGTGCTGGAGGTCTTCCGGCAGGCGCGAACGGCGAAAGTCGCGGTATTCTTCATCACCGGACGTCCGGAGGACCAGCGTCAGGCAACCGAACAGAACCTGCAGTCGGCGGGCTATGCCGGCTATGAGCACCTTTACATGGTCCAGCCTGGAGCCAAATATGGTTCCGCCGCAGATTTCAAGGCACCCATAAGAGCCGAAATCGAAAAGGCCGGCTACACGATAATTGCCAATGTCGGCGACCAGCCATCCGACTTGTTCGGGGGGCATGCCGAGAAGCTGTTCCTGTTGCCAAATCCGTTCTATCGGGTTCGCTGACGGCCGGAACGGCACAAGCCCGGATCCCCGGCTCCTTGCCGAGCACTACTAGGGTATCAAGACGACCTTGCCGGTCGCGCCGCGCTCCTCCAGCAGGCGATGCGCCTGACTGGCCTGGTCGAGCGGGAAGCGACCGCCGTTGGTCACTTTAAGCTCACCACTTGCCGCCAGATTGAAGAGCCCCGACAGGTCGTCACGGAGCACGTCTGGAGAGAGCAGCGGCAGCAGTGCAAAACCTCTCAGCGACTGGTTGCGGCCGATCATCGCCTCCATCTCCGGGCCGCCGAGCGCGTATCTGCCAAGTGCGGCAAACACCAGCTCTCCGCGAGGTGCTAGAGCCTCCAGCGCAACCGCGGTCAGCGGGCCGCCGATAATGTCGTAGATTATGTCGACGCCGGCGCCGCCGGCCGCTGCCCGGACGCGCTCTGGCCAGTCCGTTTTGCTGTAGTCGACGGCAACGTCGGCCCCCAGCGACAAAGCAAGATTGAGCTTGGCCTTGCTGCCGGCAGCCGCGATGACATTGCTCGCCCCTGCCCGCTTCGCAAGCTGGACAAGCAACGAACCGACGCCGCCCGCGGCAGCGGCGACCAGCACCGATTTGCCGGCCGGCGGGCTTTGCCGCGACAGATGCAACGCCGTCAGTCCTTGCACCATCAATGCCGTCGAGGCTTCGAACGAGAGCGCATCCGGCAAGGGCACGGCCAGGCTTGCGTCAATCGTCACATAATCGGCATAGCCGCCTAACGGGCGGCTCGAGGCGAACAACGGCGCGGCGACGCGCGTGCCGAGCAAGGACGCATCCACCCCATGCCCGAGCGCCTCCACGATCCCGGCGGCCTCGACGCCAAGGATCATCGGCAGTTGCGGCGTCACCGCGTAGCGATCTGCGCGCATCAGCACTTCGAAGAAATTCACCCCGGCCGCACGAACGCGGACCAGGACCTCGCCGGCTTGCGGCTCGGGCTTCGGCACCTCAACCATTTCGAGAACGTCAGGGTCGCCGAAACGGTTCAGTTGAATGGCTCTCATCACATGCACCGATCGTTATTGGCATCGGCCGCTGTTTGCCACTATCTGCCTGGCTTCGACCACACACCGATTTGTCCGCCGCTGACCGGGAGGTGACCATGGCCAAGCTGATCAAGAGACTGCCGATGCTGCCGGCCGAGCGCGCGCTGAAAGTGATTTCGGGCCGCTGGAAGGCGATCATCCTCTACCATCTCTTCGACGGGCCGCGGCGGCTGTCGGCGCTGCAAGGATTGATGCCCAATATCACGCAGAAAGTGCTGATCCAGCAGCTTCGCGACATGGAAGAGCACGGCCTCGTTCGCCGCGAGATCTTTGCCGAGATCCCCTCGCGCGTGGAATATTCGGCGACGCGGCTCGGCCTCAGCCTCGAGCCCATCCTGCTGGCACTTTGCCAGTGGGGTCAGCACCACGCCGACGAGTTGAATGAGATGGACCGCCTTGCCGATTGCATCATCAGGCCAAGGCAAGCGCAGGACGCGCATGCCGTCTGAAAAAAAACGGGCGGCGCATGCGCCGCCCTGAATCCTTGGGAAAATTAATCCTTGGGAGGATTGTTCGAACCTGCGCTCAGGCCGCCTTGACTTCCTCGGCGACGGCATCGGCCTGACGCGCCGTCTTCAGTACCCTGGCCCACCATGCAATGTCGTTGACGAGCGCGGTTGCCGCCTGGTTGAGGTGCTCGAATTCATCGAGCTTCTTCTCACCTTGCTTGACGGCAAGGAAATCGGCCCAGGCGATGTGGACGGCGGACTTCACCGGCGCCATCTGCAACTCGACCGCATGCAGCCTCAGCTGCTCGACCGCACGCGCGCCACCAACGCTGCCATAGCCGACGAAGCCGGCCGCCTTCTTGTTCCACTCGTTGGCGGCGTAGTCGATGGCGTTCTTCAGCACGGCCGTCGGGCCATGATTGTATTCGGCGGCGGTGAAGATGAAGCCGTCGAATCCGGCGACCTTCTTTTGCCAGCGCTGCGCCACTTCGTTCTGCGACGGCGCCCAGGCGGAGGATGCGACCTCATCGAAGAACGGCAGCGGGAAATCGCGCAGGTCGACGACTTCGACATCGATGTCGGCATGCGACCTGGCGATCTTGGCAATCCATTGGGCCGGGACGTCGGCAAAGCGCGCGGCGCGGGTCGAACCAATGACGATGGCGATTTTGGGTTTTGACATAGAGGGGCTCTCCTTACAGGAATACTGGTATCGTTTAGATACCTGCGCTATATGAGTAACTGGCCGCTCAATGTGCAAGGAGGCACTTTTTTGTTACCAAGGCACCCGCACCGCACCGAGGACTGCCGCGCCATCTCGGAAATCCTGCAGCGCGTCGGCGACAAATGGACCGTGCTCGTCGTCGGCAAGCTCGGCGACGGGCCGCTGCGTTTCAACGAGCTGCGCAGCGCGGTCGGCGGCATTTCACAGAAGATGCTGACCACCACTTTGCGCGGGCTCGAGCGCGACGGCTTCGTCACGCGCACCGTGTTCCCGACCATCCCGCCGCGGGTCGACTACGAATTGACCGACCTTGGCTACGAGCTTCTGGTGCCGGTCGGTGCACTCGGCGAATGGGCGCGCAAGAACACCGAGCGTGTCAAGGTCGCGCGCGAAAAATTCGACACCATGCACAGCTGAGCCCTTGCGCTGCAAGGGTTTGAACCTGACGGGGATCCTCCGGATGAGCCCTACTGCTGTAATTGCATCTTGCTCTTCGGCAGCTTCTCGATCCGGTTCCATTTCGGGTTGGGACTGACCACCTTGCCGCCAATCGTGCAGGTCGTGGTCGTCTCCTTCCGGCAATTGCTCACCGTCGTACCGCTGGTGTCGCATTTCGTCGCCGAGCAGATCTCGCACTTGGCCGCCTGCCCGTTGATGGTGCGGTTTTCCGACGTGCAGGTGGCGCCTGGATCGCCTTTTTTGACCTCGGCAAAAGCGCTTGCGGACGACAGGCAGAGCAAGGCTGCAAACGCACCGGCCAGGGCAGCGTTCAGCATGTGTTGACGCATTGTCTTTCCTCCCAAGATCCCGTCGCTCGCGCTGCAGGCGCGCATGCGGGAACCCGTTGGTCAAAGACCACGCCGGATCGCTGCCCGCATCCCCCGCGCGGGAGAGACGGCTGTTTAAATCCATCTTCTGGAATCAGGCCGGTCAGCCTTCCGCGGGAACCGCCTTCGGCTTGCCTTCGCCGTCCAGCGCCACCATGACGAAGTCGGCATGGGTGACCTTCTCCATCAGGTCGGAGAGATAGCGCTGCGCCCAGGCCTCGACCTTGAGCGTCATCGAGGTGCGGCCGACCCGTTCGACATGCGTATAGATGCACAGCGTGTCGCCGATCTTCATCGGCTTGGCGAAGGACATTTCCTTCACCGCCGCCGTCACCACGCGGCCCTTGGCGCGCTCGGCGGCGCGGATGCCGCAGGCGAGATCCATCTGCGCCATCACCCAGCCGCCAAAGATATCGCCCGCCGCATTGGCATCGGAAGGCATGGCCAGCGTCCTGAGCGTCAGATCGCCGATCGGCCGCCCGTCCGCGTAATGCACCATTTGGCCAATCCTCTCGAAGCCGATCGTCCGATCCCGTATCGTCATGGCACGGACAGGTCAACGCCACTGAATAGTGTCGCGGCCTGACGTTCGGCGATGCACTCTATGGCCGAGGTGAGAAAGCTGGCGCGCCCGAGCGCTTACCAATAGGTGCGCTTTACAAAGCGGGCCACGGCGTCGGGACGTAGGCGTAGGCGTTGCCTTCGCGGATCACATGACCGATGCCTGGGAAGGGCAGGTGCATGCCTGCGACGAGCAGGCCATCCGCTGACACCATGTCGAGCACCTTCTTGCGTGTGGCGATTGCGGCCTCCTGGTCCACGTCGAAGGCGATTGCCCATTCCGGATGCGCAAATTGCAGCGCGGAGGCGTGGATTACGTCAGTGAAGAGCAGCAGGTTGGCATCACCAGAGCCAATCCGAAGCGCGAGATGCCCCGGCGTATGTCCGGGCGCAGGCAATGCCCTGATTCCGGGCGCGATCTCGACCTCGCCTTCGATCTTCCTGACTTTGCCATCGTAAGGCACCAGCGATTTGCGCGCTATTTCGAAGTACGGCTTCATCTGGTCGGGCGCCTTGGACCGGATCCCGTCATCGTGCCAGAAAGCGAATTCCGGCGCGGCAACCACGACCTCCGCTGCCGGGAAGGCGGCCTTGCCGCCAATCCCGACAAGGCCGTTGGCATGGTCGGGATGGAGGTGGGTGATGATTACCCTGTCGATTTCTTCCGGCCTGACGCCGGCGGCGGCGAGCGCCTCAGGTATATGTCCCAGTATAGGCCCCATCGCCGATGCCGTGCCGGTATCGATCAGCACCCGCCTGTCGCCCCTGGTGACAAGGTAAGCGTTGACCGAGGTCGGGAGTGCCTTTGGCAGGAATGCCTTTGCCAAAAGCGCTTCAGCGGCAGCCGGATCGGCGGAAGGGAAGAGTTCAAGGCCGAGATTGAGATAGCCGTCGCTCAGTGCTGTGATTTCGAGGTCGCCGAGCATGAACCTGTGGGCACTCGCAAGCGAAGCCGGAGACGGGGCGGCGATAGCCGCAGCGTTGCTCCCAAAGAAGCTGATCGGGGAAAGTAGCAGGGCGCCGGCACTAAAGGTCCCGAGGCCGAACGTTCGACGGTCGATATTCATGGTCTTGTCCTTCGAATTGCAGATGAAGCTAGTCCCAGACTACGTCGTCGCTGCCAGTGCGGATGCCGACCCCTCGGACCACTCTTCGAGCGGGGTCGGCGCGGGTCATGGCGAACTCTTTGCGACATCAATAATGCGCCTCACAAGCAGCTGGAATAGCGACGGGATGCAGTTCACTGCTGCAAATTATGCAGCAATCAATTTAGGCGGGTAAGGCCGCTCGTTTGGCCGTCCGCTGAACGGCCTGGCCGAGCCCCGGCTTTGCCTACTGGACAGGCTTCCGAGGCTCGAGCGCTCGACGCAACGTCGGCGCCTCTTGCTCGATATGATCCCACAGACGGTTGGAGATCGGCCCGTGCGGCCGGTCGCGGCGGCGCGCCACCGCGAACTCCTCGGTACGGCCTGGCAGATGACGGCCGGACGCTCCACGCGAACGCAAGGAATGGCCGGATTGCTGGACTAGCTGGACGTTGAATGTGGATCAATTCGGGCTGAAAAGAAGCAAAGTTCTGGCTCCATGACGGCGGCAGAGCCGATGGTCCCGCCAGCGCAATTCCTTTCCCTGCCCGTTTCGGACCGACGCTTTTCAGAACGCGAAATCCGCGGACTGAACGACATCGGCTGGGAGCCAGGTTTCATGAACCTGCAAGATCTCGGGCCCGCGGCTGTAGCCGCGATCGCGGACCACCATCGTCGTGACCCGGCCATTGTTCGGTTCATCGGAGTCCTTCGCGTCGCGTTGCCATTCGTGGTAGTTCACGACCGCCAGGTCGGCGCTTTGATGGCTGATCCGGATGTCGCGTATTTTGATACGGAAGGCCGGATTCGATCCGTAGATGCTCTTCATGTAACCTGCGAAGTCTTTTTTCCCGAACGCCCTGCCGCCTGGCATGATGGCGACCAGATCGTCGCTGATCCGGTCGAGCGCGTTCTTCTTGAACGTCGCGTCGTCGCCAGGGCATCGGCCCGCCACCCAGTCGGTGAAGAATTCGTGGATGTCGTGGATCGTCGCCTCGATTTCCTTCGTTTGAAGGGACATTTTTTCCTCCTGTCTCAAGATGATGCTGGATCAGGCGCTTTACGCCGTGGCTTGCCCCGACCGGACGCTGCTTGAGGACAGCCCGTACCACGCGAGCCACAGGCACATGAGAAGCGAGGAAACCAGCCAGATCGGACCCCCGATGCCGATCCCGAGCTGCTCACCGAGTGTCCACCCGGTTGCCGAAAGGATACCGAACGCCGAGCCGACGATCGCGGCCCATCGGGGCAGTATCCCGACGTTATCGCGGGCGTCGTGATACGCGACAAGCGCTGTCGCCAAGGCCAGCGCCCAGAATCCGTTACCCATGCCGCCGGAAAACGCCCACCAGGTCATGAAGGCGTTGGTGTCACCCCGGTCGGCCACGACCGCGACCACCGATGCCTCGGCGACTGCGGTGGAGAACGTGGTCAGGGCGCCGAGAGCCATCACCATCCAGGCGGAACTCAGCATCGGCGAATGCCGGACCCGGGGATTGAGCGCCAGGTTCAGGAACGAAGCGCCGGCGATCAGGAACAGCGCCGCTGCCGCCGTCCAATGGACCGTAGCCCATCGCCCATGGCCCTCGGCGATATTCTGCATCTGAACAGACAAATCCGCGTCCGGTGGCCCGTGAAAGACGAGCGCAGCCGCCAGCAGCAGCGTTCCGGTGGCGAGCCAGACACCGCCGGGCCCGCTCATGCTGTTATTATTCGTTTGCATCGGGAAAACCTCCTGTGGCCTTTGCCACGCCATGAAGTTTAGACCCGCGCCACGGTTGCCCGCTTCGGCGTAAATACCCACGCAGCGAGAAATTTTGGCTTGGGTAGGATTACCCAGATACGCCCATGCCGATCAGGCCGTGCTCGACCGCAAAGGCCGTGGCTGCCGCGCGCGTGCGCACGTTCAGCCGCGTCAGGATATCGCTAACGTGACGGTCTACCGTCCGCTGGCTCAGACTGAGCTCGCCGGCAATTTCCGGGTTGGTCAGGCCTGACGCGATCAGGCGCAGAACCTGCGTCTGTCTGGGGGTGAGAGCTTCGCTGCCTGTCGCCGTCATGATAGCCCGCAGCTTGCCGGCAACGGCTTCGTCGGGGCGCGCGCCGAGCTCGCGGAAAAGTCTTATCGCTTCGTCCAGTTCGGTCTGCGCCGCTTCAGTATCGCCGGTTGCGAGACAGGCCCGCGCTGTCAGCACCCGCATCCGGGCAAGATGATAGGGCGCCCGAAGGTCCCAGAGGATCTCCACTGCGCGCCGGATATGGGCCAATGCCTCCGCGGCTCGACCAGCATGGATCAGCACCCGCGCGGTAGCCTCGGCGGCTGCGGCGCGGACTGCATCCGCGGAATATTGGCGCGCGCAGTCGCGCAGTGTTTCGCACAGTTCCCAGGCGTCATCGGCCGAACCGACAGCGAGAGTGATTTCCACCGCAGCCGGCAAGAGGCGGAGTTTGCCCGGCATGTCATCGACCGACTGCAGTGCGGGGCGGATCGCCGAAAGGGCCGGCTGCTCGTGCCCCTGCTGCAATCGCATAAGCGCCAGCCCCGGCTGCGGATCGAACCCGAGCCTGCTCGCTGCGCGATAAGCGGCATCGGCCTCGTCCCATTGGCCGCGGAGGCGAAAGACCTCGCCCTTCTGGTAGAATGCCGGACCGGCGTGGTGCTTCAAGGGCCCCTGCTGAAGACGGATGCTGGCGACACTGGCCTCGCGGCCGGCCTCGTCCCAGTGGCCGTCGAGGATCAGGATTTCGGCCCGGTGGATCAGGCATCGGCCGGTGAAGGCAACGATGTCGGGCTGTCCCGCGCACCATCCGATCAGCGCCGATGTCCATTCCCTCGCCCGGCTCGTGGCATGAAATTTCTGACAGGTCTCGATCACGCTGCAGTAGACCAGCCCGGTAACGATCGGTGAGAGCCGGCCCGAGGTGACCGAAACCATCGCTTCGTCCAGCAGTTCGAAGCCTCGCACATAGTCGCCGCGCACGATCAATATCCGACCCTGAAGGTGGCGCGCGATAGCCAAGAGGTCCGGATCTTCGCAGCGCTGTCCGATCTCCGCGGCACGTGTTGCGTGGGTGAATGCTTCGTCCGGACTGTCGGCGGCGAGGCATTGTTCGACCATTGGGAGCTGAAGGTAACCTTGTTCTGCACATTCCGGCACATGATCCGCGACCAACCGGTTGGCGCGGGTCAGCCATCCGCTGCCTTGGGCGAATTCGCCGCGAAACATCAGGGTGAGCCCGATCCAGAAGCCGCAACGCGCTGCGGATCGTTCGCGTCCGTTCCGGAGATGCTCTTCGAAAGCCCTCTCGTAGTCCCGAACGAATTCCTCCTCGCGCCCAAGCATGTAGGCGGCTTCCCCGAGGCGCTGGAGCTCGGCGCCGCCAAGTTCACTGCGGCGGTCTCTGTCTGACAGTTCGCGGTGAAGCCTGGACCAATCTCCGCGATTGGCTAGCTCCGCATACGGATCCGATGCAACTGCACCGTCTTCCGGCGACTTGTCGGGTGATCGGTCGGAGGGCGCGGGCATATCCTCAGAATAGCACATATCTTGCTGAGGAGGTGGCGGCAGGTTACCGACATGGCAGAAGTTCGTTTCGGGCTCAATCGAGCCGTTCATCGCGTCCGCCGCCGAGGACCGGGAAGGGTCGCACCCTGCCGTCTGCAAGGTGTTTGTCCAGCGACTGTTGTGTGGCGAAACCGGCTAAAATCCCAGTCGTGTGAAACTTGTCATGGCCGCTTAGGTGTCATTTCGCCCTCTACCGGAACCGCCCCCAACGTCGGCGCCTCTTGCTCGATATGATCCCACAGACGGTTCGAGATCGGCCCGTGCGGCCGGTCGCGGCGGCGCGCCACCACCAACTCCTCGGTGCGGCCTGGCAGATGACGACCGGCAATGGATTGCAGGCGTCCGTCGCGCAGTTCTTCCTCGATCAGGAAGCGGGGCATGTGGCCCCATCCGAGGCCTTGCAGGATGATTTCCTTCTTCATGCCCTGATCGGCCACCATGCATTGAGGCGCACCCTCGATCATGAAGTAGTCTTGTTGCGGTGAATGGCGGGCCGTGTCGCGCATGACACATTGGGTGAACGCGTGCATCTGATCCGGCGTGATGGGGTGCTTGATGCGCTCCGGCAGAAAGCCCGAAGCCACCACGGGAACGAATGGCACCTTGCACAGATCGATCCATTCCACCCGCGGATCGCTCTTGTCGATCCAGTGCAGGATCAAATCGGCTTCGTCATCGAAGAGGCGCTCCCACGGGCCGCCCACCGCCTCGAAATGCAGGTGCAGGCGTGTGCCCGGACACTGGGCGAAGAACCGTCCGAGCATGCCCAGTGCCTGCGGGCGCGGGCAAAGATCGCCGATCACCACATGGATCTCGCTTTCTTCGCCCATTGACAGCTGAGCAGCATGAAGCCGCAAGCCCTCGAGCTCGCGCAGCAGCGATTGTGCCCTGCGATGGAACGACAGCCCTGCCTCGGTGGGGCGCACGCGATAGCCGCTGCGATCCAAGAGAACGAGGTCGAGTTGCCGCTCCAGCTTTGCAACGGCTGCGAACACCGCCGGGTGCGAGCGATGCAGCATGGCCGCCGCAGGCTGAAAGCCGCCGCAGCGGACCACGGCATCGAAGCATTGCAGGTCGTGCAAGGTGAATTCGGCCATGTCAGCTTACATTACAGAGATTATCCCATCTTTGTAATATCATCAAAAGCGTGCCGCCGCTAGGCTTTGCCACGTTCAACGCTCCAAAAGGAAGGTGTATTCACCATGAATGAGCTGGATTTCGTGACCGTCGGCGATGGCACGCGCATCGCCTACCGCATCGACGGCGACGCCGGGCAGCCTGTGTTGGTGCTGTCGAATTCCATCGCCACCACGCTGCGGATGTGGGACATGCAGGTCGACGAGCTGTCGAAGCATTTCCGTGTTCTGCGCTATGATTTTCGCGGCCACGGAGGGTCGAGCGTTCCGGCCGGCGCTTATTCGCTCGACCGGCTTGGCCGCGACGTGATCGAGTTGCTCGACGCCCTGGGCATTGAACGCGTACACTTCCTCGGTCTGTCGTTGGGCGGCTTCGTCGGGCAGTGGCTCGGCATCCACGCGCCCGAGCGGATCGAGCGCTTGATCCTGAGCAACTCCTCATCCTACCTCGGACCGGCAAAGCAGTTTGACGAGCGGATTGCCGCCGTGCTGCAGGCGCCGGATATGCCCGAAACCGCCGAGATGTTCCTGGGCAACTGGTTTCCTGCGCGTATGCTGGCGGCCAACGAGCCCGTCATCGAAGAATTTCGCGCCATGCTGCTGGCTATCGACCGGCAAGGCTTGGCTGGCTTGTTCGCGGCGGTTCGCGATGCGGACCTTCGCCGAACCATAGCGCTGATTTCCAGGCCAACGCTGGTAATCGCCGGCCGGCACGACACTGTGACAGCCGCCAGCCATAGCGAGCTGATCGCGGCGACGGTGCCCGGCGCGAAACTGGTTGTCCTGCCCGCGGTTCACTTGTCGAACGTCGAGTACCCCGTAGAATTCATGCAGGCCGTGCTTGGTTTTCTGCGCTGAGATGGAGCACTGAGTGAAACCCCGTTTTCGAACATCCCCCGCATGGACCGCAACCTATGATGCACTAACACGTAGCTCAGGCTAGACTGGGCAAGGTAGGTAGCGGATGACGGCTGACATGGAACTTGGCTTTCGCCCTCTGACGCCCGATCTGTGGCCGGCGCTCGAGGACCTGTTCGGTGACAGCGCCGTCTGCAGTCGCTGTTGGTGTATGCACGGACGGATCGGTCGTTCTTACCGAAAGAGACCCGGCGAGGAAAACAAGGCCGCGTTCCGGCAGGACGTCCAGCATGGTCCGCCTCCAGGCGTACTTGCTTTCGACGGCGATACGGCTGTCGGATGGTGTCAGGTGACACCGCGAGATGCCCTGCCCTGGCTCGATCGGCTGTGGCAGCTCAAGCGTGTGGATGATGCGCCGGTCTGGTCCTTGTCCTGCCTCTACGTGCGAAAACGATACCGCAGGCGGGGCGTAACATTCCAGCTGATTGCGGAAGCACTGGAAGTCGCAAGGCGCGCAAATGCTCCTGTGCTCGAAGCCTATCCTTTCGACGCCGACGTATCGCCGAGCGCTTCCGGCAGCGGATATGCCTCCACCTTCGCGCGCGCCGGGTTCAGGGTCGTCGCTCGCAGAACGCCGGCCCGCCCGATCATGCGCTATGATTTCAAGCAGATTGCCGATCATCGCCTGTGATCGCAGCTTGAAGTTGTCATCCAGCCGCTATTGCGCCCGCTTCTCTTCTCGCTTTTGCGAGGATGGTCGTCTCCGGCGCAACGGCAAATTGCTCACAAAATGCATCGATGTGATGCTGGCCCCGACCCGCGTCTCCAACGGCAACAAGGGCCAAGCCCCAGGCGAGGTCTGTTTGCACATAGTTTTCCAACGAAAAACGTCGAAATTTCATCTTGGATCGTCGTTCGAAACTAGCAGCAACGTCCTTTAGTGCGGTGATTCTGGACCAGTCCTGCTGGGCAGCATTGAGCGCCGCCAAAGCTGCGCGTTCAACCTGATAGGAGCTATCGCTACTATAGAATGAGCACCAGTTGGGAATCCGGCCCGATGAATCTATCGGGTCAATGCAAAGGTCAAAATTCGCTGACTTCGCCGTCCTTTTCCACCGGAGGCTTCCGCCTCTGAAAAGTGGCACAAAGTCGATCGAGACGCCCCAACAGGCGGAGAAGGTCATGCCTTTCAACATCTGAAATTTCAGCAGATAGCGTATGTGATCTGTTGGACGGCCAACCCAGAACAAATCCCCTACTCGTTGAAAATCGGATGCCAAGCCGCCTTCCAATGCTCCAGCGGCAATGTCGCCCAACGCTTTACCACGCTGAGGCGCACGACGGAGGTCTGGCTGCCGACGAAATCTTTCGATCAAGCGGGAGAACATCTAACCTCTTCAACGGCAATCGTAAATGTTGAGAGTCACCGGCGAACATTACTGAACGCAAACAGATTAATCAAAGCCGTAGCGAGGCTCACCGACATTGCAACAGCAAGACTAGACTTCGGTAGCGGATCGCAGCTTGGCAAGTCTCACGTCTCCGGCCGAACGAACTGGCTGGCGACCTTAGGTTGTAGGCGCGAAAGTCACCGTCGGGCGTGATTACCAACTCTGTGGTGTTCGCCCGTTGTTTTCGATGTGATAGATCAGGTTGACAAGGTAGACCCTAGAACCCGTCAAAAGTGGGTAAATGGAGCTATTAGGGACAATGCGTTCGCAGGAAGAATGGTCAAGCAATGAAGACGCTCGTGCATACAGAGAGCTCCGAACCCTAGTCGATAAATGGAAACGCCTTGGGACGAAGACCTATCCGGATGGAACGGAGTGGATCGGACATACGCCAGATCGGGCTCCTGAAGCATATTTGCACCAGCTGTATGCTCCGCTTGGCGCCGTCGGAGTTGGGCAGATGGAGTCTGAAATTTCGTGCCGACTTCCAGATAATTTCCGTTGCTTTCTCATGCTCCACAACGGGATAGGTCTGTTTGCGAATTATATAAGCGTCTATGGGCTGCGACGTAGCTGGTCACGCACGAATTTGGTGGAGGCGGGTCAACAACCCTTCTCCATACTGGAACCAAATATAAAGAGACGACCAGGCAATGCACCAGACGATGTTCTCTTTATTGGTGCGCTAGGGGACAATGACGATTTAATTGGCATGAATCCGGACGGGAGGGTCTTTCGCTGGGAGAGTGATGATCCTCTGTCCGGTTCGATTAAGTCCTACACGAGCGTGTTCACCTTCCTGCTGGAAGAAGCCAATGAGGTGGCGGCCCTGTTCGACCCGGATGGGCGCGAACACGACTGAACTCGGGCAGCAGGCGACAGGCTGACATTCAAACCGAATATCACCAGTCGCTTTTTTCACATCGGATGCCGGAAGACCCGGCGACGCCGCGTCGCGCCCAAGCCTAGGTTAGAGCCGAATTCCGGAGCCAGCCGCAGCCACCATGCAAACCTATGACTTCATCATCGTCGGTTCCGGCTCGGCCGGCTCGGTCCTGGCCGAAAGGCTGTCGGCTTCCGGCCGCTTCTCGGTGCTGGTGCTCGAGGCCGGCGGCAGCGACCGTCGCTTCTACGTCCAGATGCCGCTCGGCTACGGCAAGACCTTCTTCGACCCGGCGGTCAACTGGAACTACAAGGCCGAGCCGGATCCGGGTCTGGCCGGCAATGTCGACCACTGGCCGCGCGGCAAGCTGCTCGGCGGCTCGAGCTCGATCAACGCCATGGTCTGGATCAGGGGCGCGCGCGAGGATTTCGACGCTTGGGCAGCGGCCGGCAATCCCGGCTGGGGCTTCGATGACCTGCTGCCCGCCTTCAAGGCGCTGGAGGATAACCAGGCCGGCGCCGACCAATGGCGCGGCGTCGGCGGGCCGCTGCATATCACCGACTGCTCGACCTCCGTCCATCCGCTCACCAAGCGCTATCTCGCCGCCGCCAACCAAGCCGGCCTGCCGCTCAACCCGGATTTCAACGGCGCCTCGCAGGAAGGCGCCGGCGTCTACCAGATCACCACCAGGAACGGCCGCCGCATGTCGGCGGCGCGCGCCTTCCTGCGCCCGGCGATGAAGCGTAAAAACGTCCGCGTCGAGATCAACGCCCTGGCGACAAAAATCCTGTTCGAGGGCAAACGCGCCGTCGGCATCGAATATCTCCAGAATGGCGCGACGAAAACCGCCCGCGCCGGCCGCGAGATCATCCTGTCGGGCGGTTCGGTCAATTCGCCTCAACTTCTCCAGCTTTCCGGTGTCGGCCCGTCGGCGCTTCTTGGCGCGCTCGGCATTCCCGTCGTTCACGCCAACGAGAATGTCGGGGCAAACCTGCAGGACCACGTCGGCATCAACTACACGTTCAAGGGCAGGCTGCCGACGCTCAACCAGATCCTGCGCCCGTGGTGGGGCAAACTGCTGGTCGGCATGCAGTACGTGTTTTTGCGCTCGGGCCCGCTGTCGCTGTCGATGAACAATGCCGGCGGCTTCTTTCGCACCGATCCGGCCACGGCACGGCCCAACATGCAGCTCTATTTCCAGGCGTTTTCAACCGTCATTCCGAAGAGCGGCGAACGCCCGATCCTGACGCCCGATCCATGGCCGGGCTTTTCCATCGGGCTGTCCAATTGCCGTCCGTCGAGCCGCGGCGAAATCATGATCCGTTCCGCCAATCCGCGCGATTATCCCAAAATCGTCGCCAATGCCTTTTCGACCGAGGCGGACGTCGCTGAAATGCTGGCGGCGGTGAAATTCGTCAGGAAGATCGCCTCGATGCCGGCGATGGCCGAGATCATCGAGGAAGAGGTTTTGCCCGGTCCCTCGATCACCTCCGACGCGGATCTCATTCAGGATTTCAGGAAGCGCTCGGGCACCGTCTATCACCCGGTCTCGACCTGCCGCATGGGGCCGGACGCGGCGCACGCCGTCGTCGATCCGCGCCTCAAGGTACACGGCCTCGAGGCGTTGCGCGTTATCGACGCCTCGATCTTTCCCGACAACATAACCGGCAACACCAACGCCGCCGCGATCATGACCGGATGGAAGGGCGCCGAACTGGTTCTGGAGGATCAGAAATGAAAATCACCGACGTCAAGACCTGGGTGGTCGGCAATCCGCCGCCCGGCATCGGCGGCAAGTATTTCATCTTCGTCAAGCTCACCACCGATGGCGGCGTCGTCGGCTATGGCGAGGCCTACAACGCCACCTTCTCGGCTCATGTCACGGCGAAAATGGTCGAGGACATGGCCGAGCGTTATCTGATCGGCCGCGACCCGCACGATATCGAGACCTTCTTCCGCCGCGCCTATTCGTCCGGCTTCACCCAGAGGCCCGACGTGTCGGGCATGGGCTGTTTCTCGGCGCTGGAAATCGCCTGCTGGGACATTATCGGCAAAGAGGCCGGCAAGCCGGTCTACAAGTTGCTCGGCGGCCAGGTGCATGAAACGCTGCGTTCCTATACCTACCTCTACCCGCACAGCGGCAGCGTCCACACCGAGGACGCCCGCGGCAAGAACGTCTACAACGACCCCGATCTGGCCGCCGCCTGCGCGCTCGAATATGTCGAGCAGGGTTTTGATGCGGTCAAGCTCGACCCGGCCGGCCCCTACACCGCCTTTGACGGCCACCAGCCGCGCCTCGTCGACATCGACCTCTCCGCCCGCATGGTCAAGGCGATCCGCGAGGCGGTCGGCACGCGCGCCGATATCCTGTTCGGCACCCACGGCCAGTTCACAGCTTCGGGTGCGCTGCGCCTCGCCCGCGCCATCGAACCCTACGATCCGCTGTGGTTCGAGGAGCCGGTGCCGCCCGACATGCCCGAGGTCATGGCTCAGGTGGCGCGCGGCACGTCTATCCCGATTGCCACCGGCGAGCGGCTGACCACCAAGTTCGAATTTGCCCGCGTTATCGAGAACCGTGCGGCGACCATTCTGCAGCCCGACCTCGGCCGCTCCGGCGGCATTCTCGAAACCAAGAAGATCGCCGCCATGGCCGAAGCCTATCACATCCAGGTCGCGCCACACTGCTATTGCGGGCCGATCGTCGGCGCCGCCAACATCCAGCTCGCGGTGACGCTGCCCAACTTCCTCATTCTGGAATCGCTGAAGCAGTGGGGCGGCTTCCACGAAAAGCTGCTGAAGAAGAAGATCGAATGGCAGGACGGCAACGTCATCCCGTCGAAGGAGCCAGGCCTCGGTGTCGAACTCGACGAAGCCGTCTGCGAGGCGCATCCCTGGACCGGCAAGGACCTGCATTTGCAGATGATGCAGACGCCGCTGATGCCGTGAGTTGTCCAGCGGGACCTACCAACAATGTCACGCGATTTCAACGTGTTGGACCTAGGATCGGAATCACCGCCGAAACAACTTGAATCAATCCCTCAACGGCTTGATTCAATATCTCAGCGTCAATGCGCCGGGCAGGATCTCGAAGGTCGCCGGTATGCGACCCGGCGATTCGCCGTCTATGTCGATCAGCGCGGCGTTCTTTTGCACATCGCCGAGCGGCTCGACAACCACTTTCTTGCCGCGCAGGATGGTGATCGCCGGATGGTTGCGGTGCCGCCCGCCATAGAGCAGGCGGATGTCCCAGATCAGCTTCAGCTTGCCGGCGGCGCGCAGGATAACGATGTCGAACTCGCCGTCGTTAAGCTCGGCGTCGGGCGCGATCATCATGCCGCCGCCAAAGAATTTTCCGTTTGCCACCGCCACCAGCGCCATGCGCGCCTCGACCGGGGCACCGTCGTCGACAGTGATCGCAACCTCCTGGAAGCGGTAGCGGAGGAACTCCCAGACCGTGCGCCAATAGAACAACGCCTTGGCCGAAACCTTGCCCTTGCGCTTGTCGGCATTGACCGCGCGGTCGGCGGCGCCGGAAAGCCCGAGGCTGGCGATGTTGATGAAATGGCGGCTGGCCAGCGCGCCATGGTCGTCGACATAGCTGATGCACCCGGCATCGACCTTGCGCCCCTTGGCCTCGGCAATCCGCTTCAGTGTCAGGTCGACATTGTCCGACAGGCCGAGCCCGCGGGCGAAGTCGATGCCGGTGCCGCAAGGCAGCAGCCCGAGTTCGGCCGTCCGGCCGCTTTCCCGGAAAGCCTTCAGCAGCCCGTCGGCGACCTCGCTGGCGGTGCCGTCGCCGCCGGCCGCGATCACCAGCTCGAAGCCGATGGCGGCAAGGTCGAGCGCCAGCCGTTCGGCATCGCCCTCGGCCTGCGTTTCACGCAGCTCGAAATCGCCGAAATGTCTTTTCAGCGAAGCCGCAACCTCGGGCCAATGCCGCTTGAGCCTGCCGCCGCCGGCGATCGGATTGAGAACCACCGCGACCTTCAAGCCTGCCTCCCCAAGGCCATCGAACACGCCTTCCACTCATTTGCCGGCATTGAAGCCCGCGCCGGCCCGCGGGGCAAGATCGAATGTCTGACAATGCGATCGAGCATGAAAAGCGATTTCGGCTGAGACTTGGCTGAAAAAGAGTCCGGCCCATGTCACATTCGGCAAATCCAACTCGTCATGTCTCCGGAAACCCTTGAAAGGAGATCACGATGGCACCCAGGCTAAACCCCTTTACCGCCAGCCCCGCGGCAATGCGGCCGTGGATCGAGCTGGGAAAAACAATTCAGACCAGCGGTCTCGAGCCCTTGTTGAGGGAACTTGTCATGACGCGGGCATCACAGATCAACGGATGCGCCTTCTGCATCCACCATCACGTTGAAGATGCCCGCAAGTACGGAGAGACCGAGGACCGGCTCCATCTTCTCAGCGCCTGGCGCGAGTCCGCGCTATATTCCGACCGCGAGCGAGCCGCGCTGGGCTGGACCGAGGCGCTGACGCTGGTGTCGGAGACCCGTGCGCCTGAGGATGCCTACCAGGCGCTGCGCCAGCATTTTACCGAGGACGAGCAGGTGAGGCTCACCTTGCTGATCGCGCAAGTCAACGCCTGGAACCGGATCAGGATCGGCTTTCGTTCCGTCCACGCGGCTGAGGAACGGCAGGCCGCCTGATGGCACCCGCATCGGGCCAGGACGCCGCTGTCGTCTTCGATCCCCTACGTCCGACCCTTGTCCGCGTTGCATATGGAATGCTGGGCTCGATCGCGGACGCGGAGGACGTTCTCCAGGACGCTTTCTTGCGCTGGCTCGATGTCGACCGAAACGCGGTGCGCGAACCGGAAGCTTTTCTGCGCCGGGTCGTCACGCGTTTGTGCCTGGACCGGCTCAAGTCGGTGCGGCGTCGGCGCGAGACCTATGTCGGCCCGTGGCTGCCTGAGCCGGTTATGGAATCGGCTGAGGACGAGACCGATGACGTAACCTTGCCCTTGCTGATGGCGCTGGAGCGCCTGTCGCCGCTGGAGCGCGCTGCCTTCCTGCTTCATGACGTGTTCGGCCTCGACTTCGCCGAGGTCGCGGCCACGATCGGCCGCGAGCCCGCCACCTGTCGCCAGCTCGCCAGCCGGGCGAGAGCCCACGTCCGCGCCGACCGCCCTCGCTATCCCGTGCCGCGGGAACAGGGCCTGGAGATCGCCGAAGCCTTCTTCGCCGCGTCCCGCGACGGCAAGCTGGACAGCCTGCGCGCACTGCTCGCGGCGGACGTCACGCTCTACGCCGATGGTGGCGGCAAGGCACCGGCGCGAAAGGCGCCGGCCATTGGGCTCGATGATGTCATGCGCCAGTACGCGACGTTCGCGTCTGTCTATGCGGTGAGCCGATCTCGCCTGCTGCGCTATGGCTTTATCAACGGCCTGCCGGGGTTCATCACCATCGAGCGAGGCGACATTCTCCAAACGACTGCGCTGGAGATTGAGGATGGCCGCGTCGTCGCCATCTATGTCGCGCGCAACCCCGATAAGCTCAGGCACATGGCTGACACCCTGCATTGACGGCCTGGCAGGCGGGCACCGCCAATCAACTGCCCACGAACCCCTCTGCGAATACGCGCCTTAGTCCCCGATAATCCCGCTATCCACAGGCGCGCGGCAGTTTCGCCAAACGCTTATCCGGCGTACATTAAACCCATCTCAGGCGGCTACCGATCGCCACGCCGAAAGGCAAAGCGGAACGGCGGATTTCCTGAGGCCCGTACGGCCCTGAACGAGAACAGGCTTGCTTGTTGGAGGGATGGAAGCCGAGACCTACGGGGCCGCGGAAAGCGTGCGAACGCCAACGGCGGACCGATGCTGCCATGAAGGACGGCAAAAACCTTCGATGGCGCGCTGGGCAAAGCTCGCAAGAGTGGACACCGGCGTGGTCCGGAACGGACGCTGCCCTCGGGTGGCGACTGGCAGGACCGTCAAAATCAAGGCCGGCATGGCGCGACATCTTTCGGGAGTTGCCGCCGCGACCGTGTCCTGATCTGACAGGGAGGCGCTGGGAGAAATCCCGGCGCCGACTGTCTTTGTGGCTCCGCCTGACGATTTTGCCGGCGACGCTTCACCCTGCGCCAAAATCAGCTACTATCCATTAGCCGTCGGGGGCCGTTTGAGAAGGCTGACGGCAGGGGGATACTTCATGACGCTCATCCAGAAGCTTGCTGTTGCCTATGCTTTCCTGTTCTTCGGTGTTGTTGCGATCGGCTATGTGCCGGCCTTCAACGATGCCGGCGGCAATCTGTTCGGCCTGTTCTCGCTGCAATGGTATGACGATTTGCTGCACGCCTTCTCCGGCGTCTGGGCGCTGGCCGCCGCCTTCATCTCGCACCGCCAGGCGGTGTTCTATTTCAAGCTGTTCGGCTCGGTCTATCTGTTCGACGGCGTGCTCGGCCTGGTCACCGGTTCCGGCTGCCTCGATGGCGGCATTTTCATCAACGGCTTCCGCTCCTTGAACGACATCGAATTCCCGGCCCGCTTTTTCGCCAACCTGCCGCACATCGTCATCGGCGGCTTCGCCGTCTATGTCGGGTTCTGGCTGTCGAAACGCGTGTACGACCATTTCGCCACGGCCTGACCGGCCATGTTCCTGTTCCGCTGGCTGAAGCGCATCATCAAGGCGATCCTCTGGCTTGTCGTCATTGTCGTGTTGATCCCGATCGCCGGGCTGGCCTACGGCTTTCTCACAACGCCGTCGCTGGACACAACACCATTGCCGGGGATCGCCGAGGGTGCCCCGCCAAAGGCGCTGGCCGACAAGGTACGTGCCGAGATCCCCGGCTACCAGCGGCCGGAGGAATCGACCTTTCTGACCTATCCGGAATGGGCCATCGTCTACGCCGCCCGCGAATATGCCGGCTTCGTCGACAAGAACCAGCCGAGCGGTTTTCCCTATCTCTCCTATATCGGCCGCTTCTGGCAGGACTATGCGATGGTGGTCCGCGCCAGCTCCGCCTACAAGTTCAACCTCGACAACCACCAGATGCTGGTGATCATCGGCACCAGCCACACGATCGAGCACGCCATCCAGTGGGCCTATGAAAATACGGTCGGCCGCATTACCGAAGCGACGGCCGGCAAGCGCACCGCCGTCGACATCTACCAGGCCGAGGTGGCGGCGGAGTATGCCGGTTTTCTCGACCAGGTGCCGTGGTACCAGTTTCCCTATGCCGAAAAGCGTGCCGGCCTGTTTGCCGTCCAGCCGGCAGCGGACGACAGCGCCGTCCGCACCAGCGAACGCAAGCTCGCCTTCGGCCTCGCCTACACCATCAAGCAGGGTTACGCCGATCTGATCAAGTCGGCGCTCGCCGCCACCACCGACCCGGCCTTGCTCGACATCCACGTCTGGGCCAAGGGTCCGGTCAGCGAGGTGACCCGCAACGAGCCCGACACCTTGCTGGAGCGCGATCTCGGCGCCGACGGCACGGTCTTCGTCACCAGGCGCTATCAGGTGTTCACCGACATGATCCCGCGCCTGATCGGCAAGGGCGTCTCCTTCGTCGAGATCGGCGGCAATGACGAGATCATGGTCACCATGCTTTCCAATGACGAGATCAATGTTCCCCAAGGCGCACGCACCTTGTTCAGCTACCCGCTTCCGGCGGAGCCTTCGACGCGCCGCACCGGCCTGACCGTCGCCGTGCGCAAGCTGCACATCGTGCTGCCGGCGCTGATGACGGCAGGCGCCAGGCTCGAGCACGTCTACGACTACTGAGGCCTTTCGGTCACAGCCGGCCTCGGCAAGACGTTGCGTGATGCTCCGCCACGCTCATTCCACAATCGCGGCCAAATCCCGCCTTGTTCCGCAACGATTGATGATGCCGTAGCACTTTGATCTTGCGCACATGCGCCGGGCAATTCGGAGGGACAAGACCGTGATCAAGACCGCCCTTGTCGCCATGACCATCGTCGGCTGCGACTGCGACGCCAGGCTTTGCGAATATATCGGCGAGACGCCCGCCAAGTGGTCGACCATCGCTGAATGCGAAGCGGCGATGAAAAGCCAGATGCTGCACGAGCGCAATTTCGATTATCCGCTGGTCTCGGGCATCTGCCGGACACAGAACTCGTCTTCGTCATCGCAGCTCGCGGCGACCACTTCGGAGCCCGAATTGACGACGGCCAGTACGGCCGCGACAGAGCCGCTGCCAGCAGAACTGAGCCATCGGCCCAGTGCAGCGGTCGGAACGCAGGCGACGGCGACGGAAACAGAAGCCGTCCGGCCGGTCGCCTACGAAGCGGCGGTCGATGGCGGCAGCGCCCTGCTCTACCGCACGAAGACCGGTTACGCCGTGGTCAAGACCGATCTCGGCCGCGCCGCGTCGGCAACGATCGGCATCGCCAGGCGCTCGGCGAACTGGCTGGCGGCGAAGCTGCCTGACGGTCTGTAACCGGCACTTCAGGCCGTGCCGATCAGTGCCTTGATGGCGCGGTAAAAAGTCGAGGAAAACAGCTCCCCCGGATCGTATTGCCGCTTCTTCGCCAGGAAGGACGGCAGTTCCGGATAGGAGGCAAGCAGCTCCTTGCCCGTGTAGTGGAGTTGGTAGGGCAGGAAAAAACGCCCGCCATGCTTGATCGTCACGTCGATCAGCGCCCTTGTCAGTGCCCGCATCCTGGCATTGCCGTCGGCGTCGGTCGGCTGATTGATGTAGAGCACCAGCGAATAGGCCGGCTCCGGCGCATAATTCAGCGCCACATCCTCCTTGTGGACGATGCGTACCGACGCGTTGAGCACCGGCAGGCTCTGGTTGCGCAGGATCTCGCGCGCTTCCGCGATGAACGGGTTATAGGCCGCCCGCGGGATGAAATATTCGTGCAGTATGTCGGTCTCGTCGAGCAGGTCGTTGAACAGATAGGGCACTGAATCGTGCATCGGGTTGTTGCGCGTGACCAGGCAGGCCTCGCCCTCGGCCATTGCCGTCGTCCGCGCCACCGTGCAGCTCTCGAATTGCGGCTCCAGCGTCTTTTCGGTGAACCATTTCAGCTCCTGGAACAGGCTGCCCCATTTCGCCAGGTTGATGATCACCCGCTTGAGCCCAACCGAGCCCGGTTCACCGATTGCCGGCTGGTCGGCCGGCGGCTGGTCGGCGACCTTGTCATAGCGATAGACGATCATATCCTCGAGGAAATTGCCCGGCGCAGTCGACAGATGCCCATAAAACAGACCAATCGCCCTGTTTGGCTCCAGCACCTCGGCGAAGAACGTCGGGAAATCGTCCGATTTGATGATCTCGCGCGAGGTGCGGTAGACGGCGTTGTCGACGATGTCGAGTGTCGCCTCCAGCACCACGCCGAACAGGCCGTAGCCGCCGACGACGTGGCGGAACAGCTCGGTGTTTTCGGCCGGTGAGCAGGTCGTCACCGAACCGTCGGCCAGCATCACCCGCATCGAACGGATCGAGCCGGCGACCGAGCCGGCCTGATGGTCCATGCCATGCGCGTTGACCGACAGCGAGCCGCCGACCGAAAAGATGTCGGTCGACTGCATCGCCTTCACCGCGAAGCGCGGGTGCAAAAGGTTCTGGATGTCGTGCCAGCGCGCGCCCGGCTGCAAGGTCATCGCCTTCGCCGCCGCATCGACGCTGATCTTGTTGAATTTGCGCATGTCGAGGACCAGTGCGTTATCGTCGAAGGCGTGGCCGCCCATCGAGTGGCGCACCGCCGCGACCGAGACCTTCAGGCCATTGGTGCGGGCAAAGGCCAACGCGCTCGCAATGTGGTTTTCCTCGCTGACTTCGATAACGCCGTAGACCGGCGTCATCGAAAGGCCGCTGGCATCGTTGATGTCGCCGCCCTTGGTCAGCCATGGCAGCGACGGATCGTAGGCTGGCGCGTTCTCCAGCGGCTTCAGCGCCAGGTCGATGCCGTCAATGTCGGCAATGCGCCCGGAATTCTTCTGCGCCGACGGGCCGCGGGCCAGCCGCGCCACGGTCGTGCCGCCCCAGACCATCGCGCCGCCGACCACCGCCGCACCCAGCAGCAACCGCCGCGACAGGCGAAACCCCTTGCGTTCCTCGATCATAGCCCCACCCCACTGTCCCAGGAATAGCGCCGGATGGAGACAAAAACCAGTTGCCAATCAGACGTTCGGCGAATGATGATCCGGTTTGTCTGGCGGAAATGTCGAAAGCAGTCTCACCATGAAGCTTGCAGCCCGTACCGCACTTGCCATGTTGCTCGCGTTTGCTCCGGCATCATCAGCCGGCGCGCAGACTCCTGGTCAAGGCGACGACAAGGTCGTCAGCGTAGCTGGCGACGATCCGGAGATGGCGGCCGCTATCGAGCAGGCGCGTGCCGGTCTCGACGACTTCCTGGCATTGGCCGACGCGCCGCCATCCGGAACGGCCGACTTCCAATTGAAAGTCATGGTCAGGGATGGGGACGCCACTGAACATTTCTGGGTCATTCCCTTCCACCGTACGGCGGCCGGATTTGCGGGAACCTTGGACAACGAGCCGCAGACCGTTCACAACGTCGTGGCAGGCCAGGAGATCGAATTCAGCCGGGACGATATTTCCGACTGGGGCTATATGAAGAACGGCCGCCGGGTGGGAAGTTTCACTGTCTGCGTTCTCTTCAAAAAGATGTCGAAGGATGACGCCGACTATTATCGCCAGAACTATGGCTTCGATTGTTGACGGCTGAATTCCAGTTCAACCGGCTTCTACATCCTTCACGCCGATCTTTCGTACCAGTGCCGCGGTCGCCAGGATCGCGCCCATGTCGGCGATCATCGGCGCGACGTGTTTGGTGTAGTCGAGACGCGTGGAGATATCCGGCAGCTCGAAGAAATTCCTTTCCTGCGGCAGCAGCAGGAAACCGTCACTGCCGCTGAGCGCAACGCGTGCCGGATCGTTCGGCCGGGTTTCGCCTAGCCATTGCAGCGCCTGCGCCAGCCGGCCGGTCACCAGCGGCCGCGCCGCCTCGATATTGTCGGTGCGGAACTCGTAGGCGGCATCGAGCTCCGGCACGCCGCTGGACAATTCCTGCATCTTGCTGCCGAAGATGCCGCGGAAGAAGCCGACGACCTTGTTGGTCCGGCGCGCGGCGACCAATGTGCCGGGGAACGGCACGATCGTCTCGAAGGCGACGATGACGCCCTTGAACACTGCCGTCGTGCTCTTGCCCGTCCCTTCCCGGAGATCTGCTTCGTAAAGCTCGAACGGAAACCCTTCATAGCGGCCGGAAAAAACATCGTCGAAAGACTGCCGGTTGAACGGGCCAACCGTCTCGCGCGGCAGCCGGTCGAACGAATTCGGCTTGATATTGTGCCGGTACCGCATGTCCTCGATGAAGCCGAAGACGATCGGCAGCAGCGTGCTGCGGAACGACTGCTGCAATTTGCCCGCCGGCTTGATCGCCTGGAAATAGAGCAGGATCGCCGCCAGGAAGCCGCCGATATAGAGGAACACATGCGGGGTCGAGAACCACTGCTCGTTCGGGTCGGCAACCCCGTTGAAAAGCCAGGCCACAAGCGCCACGAACACCAGCAGCAGTCCGATGAACATCGGCACCCGCCAGCGCGTCTGGCGATGGGCCGAAGCTCTTTCGGCCTCGTAGGCCTCGATGTTCTTCCTGATGCCGGCGATCACCGCTTCGCTCGGCATGAAATCCGCTGTTTCCATCGCCCACCCGCCGCCACAAGCCTGCCCGCGTAGCGCATGATAGCCGGTTTTGTGGACCGCGTCAGCGCAGCCGTCAGCGCGCGGCGAAGATCGCATCAAGGCGGGCCAGAACCCTTTGCCTCGATTTTCCCGCCAGCGCTTCAACCGGCACCAGCCGCTCATGATCGCCGGTGCGCAGCCGCATGAAGGCATGCAGCCGGTAGGCGGCGATGGCCCCGCACGTGCCGGGATCGGCGCTGATGTCGACGACGAGAATGGCGCCGATACGGCTCGGCCATGGCTGGCGCGCGAAGGCGGTGCCGAAGAAATCGCCGAGCCCATAGGCGACGAGCGTCTTGCCGAGCCGCTCGATCGGCTGCACGACATGGGCATGATGTCCGGCGACCAGGCCGACGCCATGTTCGGCCAGAAGCCGCGCCAGTGCCCGCGTCTTCGCACGTGGAAAATGCCGGAATTCCCAATCCCAATGCGGTACCGCGCAGAGGAGGTCGACACTCTCAACTGTATCGCGTGGCCATTGTCCCGGATCGCTTGCCATCGAGACACGGCCCGCGAACTGGACCGCGTCGGCATTGCGCCACAAGGTAAAGGCGGCAAGGCCGATGGTCAGTTCCCCGACTGCAAACCGCTCGACTGGAGCCCCAGCACCGATCGTGCGGATGCCGAGCCGCGCCAGCGCGGCAACGGTCTCGTCGAAGCCGGCAATGCCCTGGTCGAGCACATGGTTGTTGGCCAGCGACAGCACCAGTCTTTCCGGCGAAATGCCGGCGGCGGCCAGCGCCTCAGCAAGAAACCGCTCGCTCATCGCATGGTGCGTGCCAAGCCTTGTGCCCCAAACAGCGCTCGGCCGTTCCACCACCGGGCTTTCGCAATTGCCGACTACCAGATCGGCCGAGGCGAGCAGCGCCGCGATCGCCGGATCGCATTCCGGCGCGCTGCGATTGGCCACCGCCGAGATGTCGCCGACGAAAGCCAGCCGTACCGTCCGCACCGGCGCCGGTTCGAGCAGGGTTGCCGCCATCGGAGCGAAGCCGCGAGCCGCGCCGCCGAGCGAAGGCCGGAGGAAACGGGGAAGCCAGGACAGTTTGTAGGAAAGCGGATAATTCGACACGCGACGCCCAATCGTTTGCTCTGTGTAGACCGTCCGCCGGATTGATTGAAGCTTCGACTGTTATCGGTGAACCACAGGGCTACAGGCGCGCGAACCAAATGCGTGTATGATCCACTGCGGAGCGACGAAGGGGCGATCACGATGACGCGTTTTTCCAGGCTGGTGGCATGCGCCATCGTTCTTCTCCTGCCGCTGTCCGCGGCCAGCACCGCAGCTCCCGAACCGGCGGCCCTGTTCGAGGCAAAAACCGTGGCCGAGCGCGACAGCGCGCTAGCCGCGCTGGAAGCCGCCGCGCCCGGCGATCCTGCATCGGCCTACGCCACCGGCGCCGGTGAATTCTTCACCGCGCTGGAGATCCTGGCCGGCGGTCTGTACCGCCACGGTTTCGAAAGCCCGCAATCGTTCATGCTGCCGCTGATGCGGCTGCCGGTGCCGGACAATGCCGATCCCGAGCCGCTGACCTACGAACAATTCCGCGCCATTCTCGTCGCCTTCCGCGACCGGTTGGAGAAATCCGCAGCCACGCTGGGCTCGGTACCCGCCGACGCCGACATCGGCATGGTCATCGACCTGACCTGTCTCGGCATCGACCTCAACGAGGACGGCCAGATCGCGCCGGACGAAAGTGCCGCCGCGGTCATGGCGTCTCTGTCACGCGGCGGCGGTGCGCCAGACGCGGCCGCACCCGCCCTCACCTTCCGCTTCGACCGCGCCGACGGCTACTGGCTACAGGGCTATTCCGAATTCCTGATGGCGCAGGCCGATTTCTGGCTGGCGCATGACTTCAGCAACACCTTCGACGGTTCGTTCCATGTGCTGTTCCCGCGCGCCAACCTGCCGCTGCAGGACACGCTCGTTCCGCCGGACGGCGGCATGAGCGGCGGCATGTTGTCGTCCGAATGGCGCATCGCCGATTTCATCTCGCTGGTCCATCTCGTCAACTGGCAAGTGGTCGAGCCGGAGCGCCGGCAATCGGCGCGCCGCCATCTCATGGAAATGATCCGGCTGTCGCGCGAGGACTGGAAAGCCATCCGCGCCGAAACCGACAATGACCGTGAATGGCTGCCCGGGCCGCAGCAAAAAGGCGCCAGCCCGCTCACCGGCCTCGACGTCGGCGAGCAGCAGGTGCAGGCCTGGCTCGCCGCCTTGGCCATGGCCGAGGATCTTCTGGAAGGCCGCACCTTGCTGCCGCATTTCCGCATCGCCGACAAGGGCATCAACATGAAGCGCTTCTTCGACGAGCCGAAGCCCTTCGACCTGGTGCTGTCGATCACCGGCCCGGCCATCGCGCCCTATCTCGAGCGCGGGAAGATTCTCACCAGCGAGGAGTTCGACCAGATCCAGCGCCAATTCGGCGGCGCCGGGTTTCTGACGTTCGCGTTGTGGTTTAATTGAGCGGGAAGCTTGGAGGATGCTCCTGACACCCTGCTGTCAGCAGCCAAATTGCGCGCAGCACCCCTCACCACTCCGCTCTTTCCATTTTGGCCGATACCTCCCATATTCGGGCCATGGCCAGACTCTCTGACAAGAAAACGCCGCCGCCGGCGAATGACGATCGCGCTTCGCCGCCCAAGCGGCGCAGCCCGCTGACCGATTTCCTCGATGCCTCGGAGCCACTGCACGGCTTTGCCGAAGCGCCGCAGGCCGAGTTCACCGGCGCGCCGCTAACCGGCTCGATCGCCGACTGGGCCGAGCAGATCGAGCAGGAAGCCGAGAAGGAAGGGCGCGTTTCCGGCAAAGTCGGCGGCAAATTAGCGAAGCCGGCGAAAAAGATCCCCGAGCGCTCGTCTTCCCCCGGCCGTACGGCACGCGGCACGTCGATGGGCGGCGCGGCTTCGGCGCGGGAGCGCACCGCGGCCGGTCTCAATCCTGTCGCCGGCCTCGATGTCTCACTGGAAGAGGCCGAGACCATGGCTTCGGGCGGCGTCACCGCCACCGTCGCGGCGCTGTCGGCGCTGATCGAATCCGGCAATCCGCTGCACAAGGACGGCGTGCTGTGGACGCCGCACCGCCCTGCCCGACCGGAGAAATCCGAAGGCGGCATCGCCATCAAGATGGTCTCGGATTTCGAGCCGGCCGGCGACCAGCCGACGGCGATCAAGGATCTGGTCGAGGGCGTCAACAGCAACGACCGCACCCAGGTTTTGCTCGGCGTCACCGGCTCCGGCAAGACTTTCACCATGGCCAAGGTGATCGAGGAGACGCAGCGCCCTGCTCTGATCCTGGCCCCCAACAAGACGCTTGCCGCGCAGCTCTATTCCGAGTTCAAGAAATTCTTCCCGGAAAACGCCGTCGAGTATTTTGTCAGCTACTACGACTATTACCAGCCTGAGGCCTATGTGCCCCGGACCGACACCTACATCGAGAAG
The DNA here is from genome assembly GCF_040318135.1 of Mesorhizobium sp. M1295. NCBI lineage: Bacteria > Pseudomonadati > Pseudomonadota > Alphaproteobacteria > Hyphomicrobiales > Phyllobacteriaceae > Mesorhizobium > Mesorhizobium sp. M1295. Next base: position 85,051 of record NZ_JAMYLU010000010.1, on the reverse strand, counting down.
GAATCCTCGATCAACGAGCAGATCGATCGCATGCGCCACTCGGCGACGCGCTCGCTGCTCGAGCGTGACGACGTCATCATCGTCGCCTCGGTCTCCTGCATCTACGGTATCGGCTCGGTCGAGACCTATACGGCGATGACCTTCCAGATGCAGATCGGCGACCGCCTAGACCAGCGCGCGTTGCTCGCCGACCTCGTCGCCCAGCAATACAAGCGCCAGGACATAAACTTCGTCCGCGGCTCGTTCCGGGTGCGCGGCGACACGATCGAGATCTTCCCGGCCCACTTGGAAGACCGCGCCTGGCGCATCTCGCTGTTCGGCGACGAGATCGAAGCGATCACCGAATTCGATCCGCTGACCGGCCAGAAAACCGGCGAGCTGAAGAGCGTCAAGATCTACGCCAATTCGCACTATGTGACGCCGCGCCCGACCTTGAACCAGGCCATCAAGTCGATCAAGGAAGAACTCAAGCATAGGCTGGTCGAACTCGAACGGGCCGGTCGGTTGCTGGAGGCGCAGCGGCTGGAGCAGCGCACCCGCTTCGACCTGGAGATGCTTGAGGCGACCGGCTCCTGCGCCGGCATCGAGAATTACTCGCGCTATCTGACCGGCCGCCAGCCGGGCGATCCGCCGCCGACCTTGTTCGAATACATCCCCGACAATGCGTTGGTCTTTGTCGACGAAAGCCACGTCACCGTACCGCAGATCGGCGGCATGTATCGCGGCGACTTTCGCCGCAAGGCGACGCTGGCCGAGTACGGGTTCCGCCTGCCGTCCTGCATGGACAACCGGCCGCTGCGCTTCGAGGAGTGGGACGCCATGCGCCCGCTGTCCGTCGCGGTTTCGGCAACGCCCGGCGGCTGGGAGATGGAGCAGTCCGGCGGCGTCTTCGCCGAACAGGTCATCCGCCCGACCGGCCTGATCGACCCGCCGGTCGAAGTGCGCCCGGCCAAGAGCCAGGTCGACGACGTTGTCGGCGAAATCCGCGAGACCACCAAGGCCGGCTACCGCACGCTGGTCACCGTGCTGACCAAACGCATGGCCGAGGATTTGACCGAATATCTGCATGAGCAAGGCATTCGCGTGCGCTACATGCACTCCGACATCGACACGCTGGAGCGTATCGAGATCCTGCGCGACCTGCGCCTCGGCGCCTTCGACGTGCTGGTCGGTATCAACCTGTTGCGCGAAGGCCTCGACATTCCCGAATGCGGCTTCGTCGCCATTCTCGATGCCGACAAGGAAGGTTTTCTGCGCTCCGAGACATCGCTGATCCAGACCATCGGCCGCGCCGCCAGAAACGTCGACGGCAAGGTCATCCTCTATGCCGACCAGATCACCGGCTCAATGGAGCGGGCGATGGCCGAGACCAACCGCCGTCGCGAAAAGCAGATGGAGTGGAACGCGGCCAACGGCATCACCCCGGAATCGGTCAAGTCGCGCATTTCGGACATCCTGGACTCGGTTTACGAGAAGGACCATGTCCGCGCCGACATCTCGCAGTTCACCGACAGCGCCGGCGCGATGATGGGCAACAATCTGAAAGCCCATCTCGACGCGATGGACAAGCAGATGCGCGACGCCGCCGCCAACCTCGATTTCGAGAAGGCGGCCCGCATCCGCGACGAGATCAAGCGGCTGCGCGAGATGGAGCTGTCCATCTCCGACGACCCGCTGGCCAAATATGCCGACATGGAAAGCCCGGTTTCGGGCCGCGAAAAGGGCAAGCACAACAAGGGCGTGGCCAAACATCGTACATCAGAGGAGCGGGAGCGTTTCCGCAGGCTCGACGAAGCACATGCCGCTGAAGAAGCGGCCAAGGCTGCCCGGCCCAACCTCTTCCGCAAGCCGGCGCTGGACGAGATGGGCGCCGACGGTGCCGTGCCGGTGAAGAAGCCGCTATTCGCCAAACCCTCGCTCGACGCCATGGGACCGGGCACCGACATGCCGACGCTGGCCGGCGCGGTGTCGCGCTCGCTGTTCAAGAAGCAGTCGGCATCGGAAGCACACGGCTCCGACTTCGGCATCCCGGGCGAGCCAAACAAGCCGCTGTTCAAGAAGAATTCGCTGGACGAAATGACGGTGCGGCGGACGGAAAAACCGGTCGAAGGAAAAGTGCCGGCCAAGCCACAGCCGATCTCCCCCCTTGTGGGGGAGATGCCCGGCAGGGCAGAGGGGGGCGCGAAGGATCGCGACGATTCCGTCAAGCCAGTCGTTCGTCAGCGCGCCGGCATCGGCTCCTACGAAGATCCAGGCGACGCCCACCGCGAAAAGCGTCGTCCTGGCAAGACTGGCAGACCAGGGAAATAGCAGCGGTTCTACCCATGGCGCTCCTCAAGCGACACATGTAACTTCACGCCACCGCTTGGGCGGCTACAGATGATGACGCGTCGTTTCTTTGGACTTCTCGCCGCCGTTGCCGCAGCCTTCCTGCCGTCACGCGCGACGTCTCAAACAACGAGCGCGCCGCGGCGCTTGCAGGACGACATTCCGGTCGCCGCGCAATGGATATCCAGCGCATTGCAAAGTTCGGGCTATCGCGTCGATTTCACGCCACGGAGCATATCGGAGGTAGAACGGTTCTTTCGCGAGCAGACGAAGGATGGAGAACCCATCTCTGGCGGGTTGATTTCACAAGATGTCGGGCCACGCCTGTTTGCGTTGGGATGTTACTGCGGTGAGGTGCTCCGCAAGGAACTCGGTGGGCATTGGCTGACGGATGACAACGATCCCGAAGGGGAAATCAACGCGGCCCTCGAAGTTGCAAGTGGAGTGACCTGCTGGCCCATGCAACGGGTCATGAAGCGGCTGCGCAGCAGCGAGGAGGACTTGGTGGCCTGGGCCGAAGGGATCAGGCGAGGCTGACACCCCGCATTCCACCCCTCCCTTGCCATCCGCCCTGCCTTTGGTGTAATCGCTTCCCCTCACTCAAACTTCTTGAAAGGAGGGCTGCGTGTCTTTCGACCACCATCGTCAGCGTGGCCCGATTTCTGCCCTGCGAGCTTGCTTGCAGGGCTGACCAGGGACGGTCCGGGTTTTCCCGCTTCGATTTTTTGGTCTGCCCTTCGTGGTGCCGCAACGCCGAGCCTGATGGCCAGCACGCGCACCGTCAAAGTGCATTGAGCCGGACTCCGGCAAGACCAGAGAAATCAAAATGGCCCTGATCAGCCTCAAGTCCCTCGGCGTCACCATGAGTGCGCCGCTCTTCTCCAACCTTGATCTCACCATCGGCGCCGGCGACCGGCTCGGCATCGTCGCCGCCAACGGCCGCGGCAAATCTACCTTGCTGAAGTGCGTGGCCGGCGAGATGGAGCCGACATCAGGCGACATCACCCGCACGCGCGGCCTGCGCGTCGGTTATGTCGAGCAGGTCATTCCCGCAGCGCTGGCCGGGCGCAGCTTTCATGAGGTGGTGGCCGACGCCTTGCCAGCCGAGCACGCCGAAAGCGAGCTGTGGCGCGTCGATGTGGTCCTCGATTCGCTCGACGTACCCGAGCCGATGCGCGAGCGGCCGATGCGGGCATTGAGCGGCGGCTGGCAAAGGCTGGCGCTGATCGCCCGCGTCTGGGTCACCGATCCCGACGTCCTGCTTCTCGACGAGCCGACCAACCATCTCGACCTCGGCAAGATCAGCCAGCTCGAGACCTGGCTGAACGCGCTGCCGCGTGAGGTGCCCGTGGTGATCGCCAGCCACGACAGGGCGTTCCTCGACGCGACGACCAACCGCACGCTGTTCCTGCGCCCCGAACAGTCGCCGGTGTTTTCGCTGCCCTATTCGCGGGCGAGGCTTGCGCTGGACGAGGTCGACGCTTCGACCGAGCGCAAATTCCAGCGCGACATGAAAGTGGCGCAGCAGCTGCGCCGGCAGGCGGCCAAACTCAACAATATCGGCATCAATTCCGGCAGCGACCTTTTGACGGTCAAGACCAAGCAGCTCAACCAGCGGGCAGAGCGCCTGGAAGAAGCGGCGGCGCCGGCACACCGCGAAAGATTGGCGGGCACGATCAAGCTCACCAATCGCGGCAGCCATGCCAAGGTGCTGATCACGCTGGATGATCTGGTGGTCGGAACGCCTGACGGCACGGTTCTGTTCAGCACCGGCAAGCGCCACATCTGCCAAGGCGACCGCATCGTCCTGCTCGGCCGTAACGGCGTCGGCAAATCACGGCTGATCGGCCTGATCCGGAACGCCATCGTCGAGCCGGAAATGGCGGCGCAAAGCCTGAAGGTGACGCCGTCGACGGTGCTCGGCTATAGCGACCAGGCATTGTCGGGCATCAGCGGCGACGACACGCCGCTGGCGATGCTCTCGCACAGATTCGACGTTGGCGAGCAGCGCGCCCGCTCGCTGCTCGCGGGCGCCGGCGTCAGCATCGACATGCAGGAGCGCAGGATTGGCGTGCTGTCGGGCGGACAGAAGGCGCGGCTGATGATGCTGGCGCTCAGGCTCGCCAATCCCAATTTCTATTTACTCGACGAGCCGACTAACCACCTCGACATCGACGGCCAGGAGGCACTGGACGCGGAATTGCTGGAACATCAAGCAAGCTGCCTGCTTGCCTCGCACGACCGCTCCTTCATCCGCGCGGTTGGCAACCGCTTCTGGCTGATCGAGAAACGGCGGCTGACCGAGGTCGACGACCCGGAAGCTTTCTTCCGGGAGGTTGCCGAGGCCGACGGTTGAAAAATTGTGGAAAAAAATTCCGGCGCTCTGTCGGATGATGATCGCATGCCACGTCCTTGGGTTGCCGACACGGTGATGCCGGCGCCAATCGAGGAGAAAGCATCATGTCTATTCTGTCATCCATAGGTCACGCCGTGACGCGTTACTCGGCGGCTCGCGCCCGTTATCGCAGCGAACGCGCCATCCTTTCATTGCCGATCGAGTTGCGCAAAGATATCGGCTGGCCGGAAATCGTCGTCGACGCGCAAAACAGCCCGCGGATTCGCATCGAAGGTTGAAAGGTGGCAGTTGGCCGTTGCGGCAGGCGCCATTTCGAATCCAAAAAACCATCGGCCGTGTAGGATCGTCGCCGTTCCGTTCGTCCTGTGGTTCGCAAAGGCAAATCAGACGCAAAGAGGAGCATGACATGAATGACCAGGCGCAGACCCAGCCCGCCGCCAAGGTGCTTGGCGGATTGACGCCCTACCTTCAGCTGGACGGCGCTTTCAAAGCCTCCGAATTTTACCAAAAAGCCTTCGGTGCCGAGCAGGTCTTTGCCTATCCGCCGGACGAACAGGGCCGTACCATGCATATCCATCTCCACATCAACGGTTCGACGCTGATGCTTTCCGACTTCTATCCCGAGCATGGAATGCCCGCTGTGAAGCCGCAGGGCTACACCATGCAGCTCCATCTCGGCAGCGACGACATCGACGCCTGGTGGAAGCGGGCCATCGAGGCTGGCTGCGAGGAAGTCGTGCCGTTGCAGGTGATGTTCTGGGGCGACCGCTGGGGCAATATGCGTGATCCGTTCGGCGTCGAATGGGCAATGAACGCGCCGGTGAAAGCGGCTTAGGATCCCCACACAGGTATGTACCGGAAATCACCGCTCAAGAGGGCGGAAAACAATCGCATGGAGGAAATCAGATGTCTTATGTCGATGGTTTCGTACTTGCCGTGCCGAAGGCAAAGCTCGATGCCTACAAGAAGCTGGCGGAAACCGCCGGCGCCGTCTGGAAGGAGCACGGTGCACTTGCCTATGTCGAATGCGTCGGCGACGACGTCCCTTATGGCGAGCTCACCTCGTTCCCGCGCGCCGTACAGGCCAAGGACGACGAGGTCGTCATCTTCTCATGGGTGGTCTATGAATCGCGGCAGAGCCGCGACGCGGTGATGGCCAAGGTGATGGCCGACCCACGCCTCAAGTCGGACTGGTCGACGATGCCGTTCGACGGCAAGCGCATGATCTTCGGCGGCTTTCAGCCGTTTATGGAGCTTTGATGCATGTCGCGCAAAAGGGCGCAGCGGTTTTACGATAACGACATGCATAAAAACAAGGATCTAAAGCGCGTCGCATGAGGCCGATCGAGCGCGACGCGCTTTTAAGGCCCAGCGGCGCTCTAAGCCAGCCTGTCGAGCAGCGGCTTCAGCCGGTCGCCATAGCGCTTCCACAGATCGACCGAGCCCTGATACATCGGCTGCCGCACTTGCGCGGCGGACGCCGTGCGCACCGGCCGGTCGGTCCGGTGAAACGACAGCACGGCGTCATCCCATGGCAGGCCGAGATGGGCGATCAGTGCTCGCGACTGGCCTTCCTGGTCGGCGACGAAATCCTCGTAGCGAACGTCGTGCACGACATCAGGCAGCACGGCGTGCCAGTGCGCCATGATGTCGGTGTAGAGATTGTGGAAATCGGCGAGTTCGCCGAGATCGTAGCCGTAGCGGTGGCTGTCGCCGCGGAAGTGCACCTTGTAGATCGACAGGCAGGTCGCTGCCGCATCGCGCGCGCAATGGATGATCTTGGCCTGCGGCAGCATCATGTGGATGAAACCGACCAACAGGAAATTGCCGGGCATCTTATCGGTGACGTGCCGGAACCCGGGATAGCGGGCGTGCAGCATATCGAGATAGGCCTGGCCGGCCTCGGCATAGGCCTTATCGGACATGTCGGCGATGCCCCAGGGAAAGCCGCCCTTCATGCTGAGCGGAAACTGCTTGCCGACCGCCGTCTTCAATATGCTGAGCTCGCCAGCGCCATAGACTTGCGGGTGGCTGGCGATGATCTGCTCGACCAGCGTGGTACCGGAACGAGGCATGCCGACAATGAAGATCGGCGTGTCGTCGGTAATCCCGCTCGGCCTGTGCTTTTCAAAAAAGGCCTTGTCGAACACCGCCTTCATCGCCTCGAACTCGCCGCGCGTCTTGTCGGCGTCGTAGTCGATGCCCTGGCGGCGGATCGCGTTGCCTTCGGCGAAATAGTCGAAGGCGCGACCATAATCCCTGAGGTCGTCATTGGCCTTGCCGAGGCCGAAGGAAAGCTGCATGCGCGGCAGGCTGCCTTGCGGCGCCCTGGCGTGCTCCGCCTCCATCCGGGCAAGCTCGGCGTCGCGCTCCTTCTGGCGCTTGACCTGGGTGAGCATTAGCCAGGCCCTTGCCATGCCGGGATCCACCGCCAGCGCCTGCCTGAAAAGATCCGCAGCCTCGTCGAGACTGCCCTTTTCCATCAGCCCGACACCCAGGCCATGCAAAAGATCGGCATCCTTCGGCCGGATCGTCAGCGCCTCGCGAAAAACAGCTAATGCCTCATCCAGCCGGCCCGCTTCCTGCAGCGTCTCGGCAAGCCCGACACGGGCGCGGACATGGAACGGGTTGCGGCCGATCGTACCGCGATAAATATCCTCGGCGCCTTCGAATTGGCCGAGCTGCTTCAGCGACGAGCCGAGATTGTCGCGCGCCGCCAGTTGGTCCGGCCTGGTTGCCACCACTTTGCGGAAGAGATCGGCTGCGGCCGCGACCCGGCCGAGGTCGCGCAGCACGGTGCCGAGATTGTTGAGGAAATCCGGATTGTTCGGCTGCAGCCGAACCGATTGTTCGATCAGCGCCAGCCCCTCGGCGCTGCGCCCGGTCTGGTGCAGCAGAAGCCCGAGGAAATGCGCGGCGGCCGAGTGGTTAGCCTTTTGCGCCAGCACCTGACGGTAAAGCGCCTCGGCCTCCTGCCGGCGCCCCGCCTGGTGCAGCTGCAGCGCCTGCTGCACGTACTGGTCAAGCCCCAGCGGCGGCTGCCCGCCTGAGCCGTAACGTGCGCCTGCCGGTTGTCTCGGATTTCTGTTGATGGGAAACCTGCCGTGTTGTCCGCCTGCCGCGATCTAGGCCATCGCTGCGGCGCGTGCAAGAGCAGACGACGGGCACTATGGAGCAAACCCCAAACTAGCGGAAGTCGGCCGGCGTCAGCACATACATGTTCCTGCGGCCATGCGAGTAGGCTTCGCGCGCAATATCGTGGATCGACGAACGCTTGGCGTCGAAGGCGCTGAGAAATTCGGCTTCGGCTCCGCTTGCGGCCGGGTTTGCCGCCGAAAGTGCCGCAACCTCGACGAAGAACGGGACTTCGAACATGCCGTCATGGCCGACGAAACGAATGCGCTTGGCCGCCGCGTCGTAGGAACGGCTGGGATTGGGAAAATTGAGTGTCATGGCTGCGCGTCAAATCAGGCGGTTGCTTTCGGCAAGCTGGCGCGCCCGCCGCACCGTGCCATCGGTGTCGGCAAGCCTTCGCCTTGCCGCCTCGTCGCTTCTTATCGTGAGGCGCGGCGACATAACCTTTATCGGCTTTGCGACGGGATTGACTGCAACTGTCGGGACATCCGGTGTTCTTGCGGAATTCATGACTCTCTTCCTTTCATACCTAAATAAATACAAATGCCGGAGGAATTTTTCCGGAAGTTCTTCAAACAATTTTTGAGGTGCACCGGGATCGTATCATCGTTCTGCAAATAACTATAGAAAAGTAATTTTGCGTTGGTAGGGGTAAGAGGCCGGAATCTTCTTGAATAAGCCGCATTTTCGGACTAATGGTATGAAACCGTTTTTGGGTCATGCTTGGGCCCTCGCGGCGTCAGGGTTCTCGGCCCGCCAAACTGATCCAAATCGCCGACACCTGGTACCGCAATGCAGGCTCCGCTTTCGGAGCCAGGCCGGAAAGAAACTTCAAGGCACGAGAATGTCTGCCCGCACCACTCATTCCATCGCGCATTTCGCGGCACCTTTCGTGCTTGGCGGCCTGGATGGCATGCAGCCGGCCGGCGACTATGACATCGACCACGACGAGGAACTGATCGACGGCATGTCGTGGCTTGCCTGGCGCCGCGTCGCCACCTTCATCCATCTGCCGGCAAGGACGGTGAAAAGCCCAACCGGCCGGCTTGTCGCCGTCGACCACGCCGAACTCGAAGCAGCGCTTCGGCACGACCAGGAGAATGCCACATGATCCGCTTCCAGCAGAGTGCGCGGCGCACGGACACGCCCTCGCATATCTTCACCGTCGGCCAGACTGTTCGCATGAAGAGCCGCACCGGCCTTGCCCAAAAGACCGCGGAGCTGTTCCAGATAAAGAGCCGGCTGCCGGTCAAGGACGGCTCGCCGCAATATCGCATTCGCAGCGATCAGGAGACCTATGAGCGGGTCACCACGGAAGACAATCTCGAACCGGTCGACAACCCGGCCAACTGAGCCGAAAGCAATCCGCAACACGTATAAGGGATCAGAAAATGGCCAAGGGTCAACAGCGCAGCAATCGCGAGACACGCAAGCCCAAGAAGGACAAGGTGGCGGCAAAACCGGCCTCGCCCTTCGGCTCGGCGGTCAAGCAGGCGGAGACCGCTGTGAAACCCAAGTCCAAAGGCTAGGGTTCGATCGCACGACAATCTGCCTGGAGGCGTGCTTGAACTTCGTCATCGAGTTCTACCGCTCGCGCGATGCCGACGAAGCGACACTCGATCGAGTGTCGCTGGAGGCACCGAACCTGCGCGCCGCCCTGCAAGGCGCCGCCACGCTGCTTCACACGCTGATGATGCCGCAGATCCCCGATCGCCTGCGCATCTCCAACGAGGACGGCGCCGAGCTCTACGTCGGCCCCGCCGATGGTGCCTATCCGGACGAACAGTGAGGCCGGTGCGCTAGCACGGCCCATCATCGACGACCCGATAATCCGCCGCGCGGGCCTCGCATTCATTGGGGAACGTGCGCAGTTCGCCATGGCGACGGGCACAGACCGGGCGGTATTCGCGGGTACAGAATGTCTGCTCCCCGCCGCCGCCACCGCCACGGCACTCGCCTTCACGGATGATGCGGTATCCGGCCCGTTCGGCAAGGCAGGCATTGGCGAAGGTCTGGCGGTCGCCGCCGCGCCTGGCGCAGACCGGGTCATATTGCCTGGTGCAGAATTGCGGCCCCGGCCGTGGCGGGCGCGGCCCTGGCCCCTCATCGACCACGACGGTGCAGGCCGCAAGAATTGCCGACAGGAACAAGATGGAAAAACCCTGCCGCGAGAAGATTGCCGCAAGAAGCCGCATAAATATTCCCTCCCTCGAAACTCCCGCCCCCGCGTAATCGCGCCTGCATCGGGCCGATCTTCGTCAATCTCGCCATTCTGCTGCGAAATGCAACCCCGTTTGCAGCCTGGCGCATGCAAACCAAGGCGGTATGCCGGCGCAAGTCCAAAACAGCACCGGCCCAGCTTGCTGGACCATGCCTGGGTTGCGTCTGGCCGATGACCGCGCGGAGAACCAGTTCTATCGGTGCGATGCGTCGGGATGCGCCTGTTGGGCCGCCCGCGGCTCTATCTTGCAAGCATCACGTTTCCGTGCGATAAATTTTGTGTTCGGGCATTTGCGACCCGGAGAGCGGAACGTTTTGGACGACCTTTCCCCGATACTGTGAATCTCTGACAGCCCCGTTTTCGGCGGGGGGTTTTACCATGCGCCAATGCATGACTGCCGAAGCAACCACCGGGACTTGCCCACGGCGCCAGGCGGCGGGCGGAACCACCAAGACTGACACGGGTGAAGGAGTTTCCCCAATGGCCCAGACCGGCACCGTTAAATTCTTCAACGCTACCAAAGGCTTCGGCTTCATTACGCCCGATGGCGGCGCCAAGGATGTATTCGTCCACATCTCGGCGATAGAGGCTTCCGGGCTGCGCACGCTCGTCGACGGTCAGAAGGTCACCTTCGATGTCGAGCCCGACCGTATGGGTAAGGGTCCGAAAGCGGTCAATCTCCGCGCCGCCTGAACGGCGGCGTGCCGCGCGTCCTTTCGGGTGTGTGAGGATGCTGCAAGGCTTTTGGTGTGAACTCGAATTTTATAAAGGCGCGGCGGTTTTCGTCGGGCCTTTTGTGTTCCGGGATGCTTGCCGGCACCCGCAAAACTTTCTCTTGCCGATGGCACTAAAATAAAGGACAAATTTCCGTCCGGGCATTTGCCGGCCCGAGACTGGACTTGTGGGATCAAAGGAGCTTCCCATGCCGCAGACCGGCACCGTCAAATTCTTCAATCACGCCAAGGGCTTCGGCTTCATCACGCCGGACGACGGGGCAAAGGATGTCTTCGTCCATATTTCGGCCGTGCAGGCGTCGGGTCTTCCCGGTCTTGAGGATGGGCAGAAAGTGACATTCGACACCGAGCCGGACAAGCGCGGCAAGGGTCCGAAAGCCGTCAACCTGTCGATCGGCTGAACCAGCCCCGGACAGAATGGACGTGGGCCGGTCTGGCCTGCGGTGTTTGCCGCATGTTTGAACCCCAGTTAAATGAACCGCTTGGTCAAATTTCGTTCAGCCCCCGTTCAGCCACGGTCGCATATTAATCTTCGTTAAAGCCGGACCGCATCCCCCCGAAAACGACCCGGGCCGGCACGAAGGAGACCGACATGAACGGAATTTTCAAGACTGCCATCCTGTCCGCCGCGGTCGTTGCGACCACGCTTGCGACCTTGCCTGCGGCCAGTGCCGATGAATGGCGCCATCACCGCCGCCACCACGGCCACGGCGACGCCGTTGCGGCCGGCGTCCTTGGTCTTGCGGCCGGTGCCTTGATCGGCGGTGCCCTCGCCAGCCCGCAGCCCCGCTATTACGACCCGGCCTATGATGATGAATACTACCGGCCTGCCCCGGTGCGCCGTTATTACGTGCAGCCGCGAGTAGCCTATGCCGAAAGCTATGCGGAGCCGTGGACCCGCGGCTGGTACGAATACTGCTCGGACCGCTACCAGAGCTTCAACGCGCGTACCGGCACGTTCACTGGCTATGACGGCGAACAGCATTTTTGCACCGCCAATTAAGACAGTTTTCCTGTCCTGAACAAAAGCGCTGCCCGGTGGGTGGCGCTTTTTGTTTTTCGCGGTTTCAGACCAGGCCGGCTTTAGACCAAATAAGGATTGCTCCGCCGCTCCTCACCAAAACGGCCGCCGGGACCATGGCCACAGATGAAGCCGATGTCGTCGCCCAACGGCAACAGCTTCTCCTTGATCGAGGCGATCAGCGCGGCGTGGTCGCCGCCCGGCAGGTCGGTGCGGCCGACCGAACCGCGGAACAGCACGTCGCCGACATGGGCGAACTTCGCCGCCCGGTTATAGTAGACGATGTGGCCGGGTGCGTGGCCCGGACAATGGAATACCTCAAACACCTGTGAGCCAAACGAAACGGTCTCGCCCTCGGCGAGGAACCGGTCGGGGACACAGTTGCGCACGGGATCGGTGATGCCGTAGCGCTTTGCCTGGTTCTGGAGATTGGCGAGCAGCGGACGGTCGGCGGCATGCGGGCCGATGATCTCGATATCGAGCGCCTCCTTCAGTTCCATGGCCCCGCCGGCATGGTCGATATGGCCATGCGTGATCCAGATCGCGCCGGCAGTGATCGCATTGTCCTTGAGCGCCGCCAGCACCTTGTCGATGTCGCCGCCCGGATCGACGACGACGCCCTGTCTGTCGTCCATGTCGAAGAGGATGGTGCAGTTCTGTTGGAACGGCGTGACCGGCACGATGCCGGCGTTGAGCTGACCCATATTTGTCCTTTCACACTGTCGGAGCTCCGCGCGTCCCCTCGAACGCGTCAGGAAAGCTCTAACCTTGTTGAATCAGGCCCTGATGTAGAGACACACGCGGACGGCGTCCACCGCTCCCGCAAACGGCAAACGAAATGGGCGGCCGAAGCCGCCCATTTGAAAAGCCTGAAACGTCGAAAGCTTATTTCTTCATCGCGTTCATGACCGCACCGATGATGCCGGTCAGGATGGCGCCGCCGCCGGCACCGCCAACGATGTTGGGAATGTTCAACGCGCTGCCGGCCCCTGCCGCCGTGGCGGCTGTTGCCGGATCGACCGCCCCACCGCCCAGCAGGCTGCTGAGGATGGCCGCCCCGCCGACGCCGCCAACAGCGCCGCCCAGGATTTTGGGAAGCTGACCCATCGCCGCCGTCTTGATAGCCGCGCCCACCGCCTGACCACCGATGATACCCGTAATCACCTGAATAATGATCGGAAGAAGCGTGTTCATATCCATATTTCCAATCCCTCCATAGCTGCCAGCCTCCCGGGCCGACGCCATCATGAGACGCCGAATTGGACGAAAGTCAAATGCGCAAACGCTTAAATAAAAGGGGCGGCCCGAAAACCGCCCCTACTTGATAAAAAAGCTGTGACTTTCGTTATTCTGCAGCAATCGCGTGGTTGGGTTGAACGGCTGCAGAATAGTCATTCATCAGCGTCTTGGCGATCTCACCGACCTCGAATCGGTACGGGCCGATCTCCGAAACCGGCGTCACCTCGGCCGCTGTCCCGGTGAGGAAGCACTGCTGGAAGCCTTCAAGCTCTTCCGGCATGATGGCGCGCTCGATCACCTCCAAACCGCGGTCCTTGGCAAGGCCGATGACCGTGCGGCGGGTGATGCCGTCGAGGAAGCAATCGGGCTTGGGCGTATGGATCTTGCCGTCCTTGACGAAGAAGATGTTGGCGCCTGTCGCTTCCGCCACCTGGCCACGCCAGTCGAGCATCATGGCGTCGGCATAGCCCTTGGCCTCGGCGGCATGCTTGGACATGGTGCAGATCATGTAGAGGCCGGCCGCCTTCGATTTCGACGGTGCGGTGCGCGGGTCGGGGCGGCGCCATTCGGCCATGTCGAGGCGGATGCCCTTCAGCTTCTGCGCCGGGTCGAAATAACTCGGCCACTGCCAGATGGCGATGGCGCAGTTGATCCGGCTGTTCTGCGCCGAAACGCCCATTTGTTCGCTGCCGCGCCACGCGATCGGCCGGACATAGGCGTCCTGGAAACCTTGCTTCTTCAACAGCGTGCGGCAGGCGTCGTCGATCATGGCGACCGAGTAGGGTATCTTGAAGCCAAGCAGGCGCGCCGACTCATGCAGGCGTTCGGTGTGGTCGGTCAGCTTGAAAATTTCGCCGCCATAGGCGCGCTCGCCCTCGAATACCGCGCTGGCGTAGTGCAGCCCGTGGGTCAAGACGTGGATCTTGGCGGCGGCCCATTTGACGAATTCGCCGTTCATCCAGATAAAGCCGTCCAGTTGGTCGAAGGGAACGGATGCCATGGTAACCTCCCGCGGGCGGCAGCCCGCACATCATTGTGTCGTTGCGTGTTTCGCCTCGGCCGCCGCGGGCGGCCATTGTCTCAAAGCGTAGGCGGATATTTAAGGTCTGGCAAACTCAGGAAGTTCCGGAAAAAAGGGCTTCGTTTGCCTTTTCGTTCGCAATCCGCCGAAAAGCTTGCCAAAAATTACCATCGCGCGGAAAATACGTCAATAGTGCTGACATAATTTCCTGCTTCACACGGAGAAAAGATGACGAGCCACGCAGCCGCAGAGCCGATCAGGACGGCGATCACCGACGAGGATGGCATCGATTTCGCCATCATCGAGTTGTTCTTCTTCGCCTATCGCGACTTTACCTCCGATCCGGACCAGATCCTGGCCGACTACGCTTTTGGCCGTGCTCATCACCGGGTTCTGCATTTTGTCAATCGCCGGCCCGGCCTGACGGTCGCCGAGCTCCTCGACGTGCTCAAGATCACCAAGCAGAGCCTGGCGCGCGTGCTCAAGCAACTGATCGACACCGACCATATCGTGCAATTGCAGGGCCCTCGCGACCGCCGCCAGCGCGAGCTTTATCCGACGGCCAAGGGCCGTGCGCTGGCGCTGGCACTGGCGCGGCCACAGTCGCGCCGCATCCATGCTGCATTGGAGGATTCCGGAGCCACCGAACGCGCCGTTATCGAACGGTTCCTTGAGGCGATGGTCAATCCGGAACTAAGGGCGCAGATCGACATTGTGCCCGCAAAGATGTCAGGGAAAAGCCATGGAGACCATTGAGAGGGTTGATCATCCGACAGCACCGGAAGACGACGCGCCGCATCTGCTGGTGGTCGACGACGACACCCGAATCCGCAATCTTCTGAAACAGTATCTGACCGAAAACGGTTTTCGCGTCACCGTTGCCGGAAATTCCGGCGAGGCGCGGCGCAAGCTCACCGGCCTCGATTTCGATCTGATCGTGCTCGACGTCATGATGCCGGGTGAAAGCGGCGTCGATCTCACCAAGGCGCTGCGGGCGGAAAAAAACGTACCGATCCTGATGCTCACCGCACTGTCCGAAACCGACAGCCGGATCACCGGGCTCGAGGCCGGCGCCGACGACTATCTGCCAAAACCGTTCGACCCGCGCGAGCTGATCCTGCGCATCAACAATATCTTGCGCCGCGGCGGCCCCGCGACGACGCCCAAGGTCGAACAGCTGGTCTTCGGCCCCTATACCTTCCAGATCGCCAGGCGTGAGCTGAAGCGCGGCGGCGAGGCGCTCAAGCTGACGGACCGCGAGCAGGAAATCCTGGCGATCTTCGCTGCGCGTGCCGGCGAAACGATACCGCGGCATGAGCTTGTCGGCGACGAGTCCGAGGTCGGCGAGCGCACGATCGACGTCCAGATCAACCGGCTGCGCCGCAAGATCGAACGCGATCCGTCCAATCCGGTCTGGCTGCAGACCGTGCGCGGTATTGGGTATCGGCTCAGCGTGGAATAGAATGCCGCCGACAGCGGTCCTTTGCTGGGCCGCCGGTGAGCGAAAAGACGAATGGCGACCACGCAACTCGAACGGCCGGAAGATGGCGGCTTGAGCGCCCGCGCGACGCGGGCGCTGAAGGCCGTGCCGCGCGCTTGGAACCGTTTCTGGCGCCTGGTGTCGCTTTACATGCCGAAGCGGCTCTATGCCCGCTCGCTGATCATCGTCATCGCGCCAATGATCATGCTGCAGTCGGTCGTCGCCTTTGTCTTCATGGAGCGCCATTGGCAGACCGTGACGCAGCGCCTGTCGCAGGCCACGGTGCGCGACATCGCCGCCATCATCGACCTGATAGAGACCTATCCGCACGACGCCGACTACGCCAACGTCATCCGCATCGCCCAGGATCGCATGCAGTTGAAGGTCGACCTCCTGCCGCCAGACCCACTGCCGCCACCCGGGCCAAAGCCGTTCTTCTCGATCCTCGACGAGATCCTTTCGTCCGAGATCACCCGCCAGATCAACCGTCCGTTCTGGATCGATACGGTCGGCAATTCAAATATCGTCGAGGTCCGCGTCCAGCTCGAGAACAAGGTGCTGCGGGTCTTCGTGCGCCGCAGCCAGGCCTATGCATCGAACACCCATATTTTCCTGATCTGGATGGTCGGCACCTCACTGGTGCTGCTGATGATCGCCATTCCCTTCCTGCGCAACCAGATCCGGCCGATTCTGACGCTGGCCGAGGCGGCCGAGAGCTTCGGCAAAGGCCGGCCGATGCCTCGCGATTTTCGCCCGCGCGGCGCCGAGGAAGTCCGCCGCGCCGGCTTTGCCTTCATCCAGATGCGCGAACGCATCGAACGCCAGCTCGAGCAGCGCACCGCCATGCTGAGCGGCGTCAGCCACGATCTGAGGACCATCCTCACCCGCTTCAAGCTGCAATTGGCGCTGGCCGGGACCAAGGCGGCCGACACCCAGGCACTCGACCAGGATATCGACGACATGCAGTCGATGCTGGAAGGCTACCTTGCCTTTGCACGCGGCGAAGCATCGGAAGACGCCGGCCGGTTCGACCTCGAAGCCTTCTTCGACAAGCTTCGCGAGGAAGCCGCGCTGCGCAAGCGCAAGCTGTCGACCGTGCTTGCCGGCGATCCGCATGTCCATGTGCGCCCCAATGCCTTTGCCCGGCTGCTGTCCAACGTCGTCGGCAATGCATTCCGCTATGCCAAGACGGTGGAGATCAATGCCAATCATGGACGCGGTTCGCTGCTCGTCACTATCGACGATGACGGTCCGGGCATTCCGCCCGAAAAGCGGGAGGATGTATTCAAGCCTTTCGTGCGGTTGGACGAGGCCCGCAACCTCGACGCCAGCGGCACCGGCCTTGGCCTTTCCATCGCACGCGACATTGCCCGCAGCCATGGCGGCGACATCGTCCTCGAACGCAGCCCGCTCGGCGGCCTGCGGGCGGTGATCAAGGTTCCGGCTTGACGGGAGCGAGGCCGGCCTTCATCCGCCCGTCATGAAACCATGGTGAAGAGCGCCAATGAAGCGCGCGATCCTGATTGATTCGGCCCTGCGGCCTCATTTCGACCCCGCGCCTGCCCGGGTGCGCTGGTGCGAGGCCAGAGCGGCGGCGTGGTCGCCGTTCAGGCATCGCGGCAAAGCAATCAAGCTCTCCGCCAAGGGACCGCCATGCGCATCCTGATGGTCACCGATGCCTGGCGCCCGCAAGTCAACGGCGTCGTCCACACGCTGGAGCGCCTCTCGGAGACTTTGAAATCCTTCGATGTCGAGACGGACTTCCTGACGCCGAACATCTTTCGCACCCTGCCTCTGCCGACCTATCCCGACATCAGGCTGGCGCTGACGACGCCGCACCGCGTGGCGCAGCTGATCGAGGCACGCAAGGCGGATCACATCCATATCGTCACCGAAGGACCGCTCGGCATTATGGCGCGGCGCTACTGCCGCAACGCCGGCCGTCCGTTCACGACCAGCTATCACACACGTTTTCCGGAATATCTGAGCGCGCGTCTGCCGGTGCCAGAAGCATGGGCCTATCGCTGGCTGCGCGATTTCCATAATTCAGGACAGGGCACGCTGGTCGCCACCCAGTCGCTTGCCGACGATCTTGCGGCACGCGGCTTCACCAAGCTTCGGCCATGGACGCGTGGCGTCGATACCGATCATTTTCGGCCGGATAAAAGAAAGGACCTGGGGCTTCCGGGACCGATCTTCCTCTGCGTCGGCCGCGTCGCGATCGAGAAGAACCTGCCGGCTTTCCTCGACCTGGACCTGCCCGGCAGCAAGGTGGTTGTCGGCGAAGGGCCGGAATTGGCGAAGCTGAAGGCCAGATATCCCGATACCCATTTTCTCGGCCATCGCCCGAACGACGAACTGGCCGAGATCTACGCCTCGGCCGACGTCTTCGTCTTCCCCAGCCGCACCGACACATTCGGCAACGTCATTATCGAGTCGTTGGCCAGCGGCACGCCTGTCGCAGCCTATCCCGTCACCGGGCCGATCGATATTGTGGGCGACGGCATAGGCGGCGCAGTCTCGCAAGAGCTGAGGCAAGCAGCGCTCGCCGCGCTTCTCGTCGACCGCACCGAGGCGCGGCAACGTGCTATGCGCTACAGCTGGAAGGCCTGTGCAGAAATGTTCATGGAAACGGTCGAAGGAGCACTGGGTACCACGCGAAAACTGGCCGCCTGAGCAAACCGCAGTTAGAATAACCTGCCGCCGTCCGGCACCTTGTGCTCGATCGCGCCGAGGACGACGGCGCCCTCTTCATCGGGAAAACCGAGCGTCAGCACTTCCGACATGAATGGCCCGATTTGACGCGGCGGGAAATTGACCACCGCGAACACCTGCCGGCCGATCAGGCTTTCAGGTGTATAGTATTTCGTGATCTGGGCCGAGGATTTCTTCACCCCGATCACGGGACCGAAATCGATTTTCAACTTGATCGCCGGCTTGCGCGCCTCGGGAAAAGGCTCGGCCTCGACGATCGTGCCGGCGCGGATGTCGACGCGGTCGAAATCGGCGAAGCTGATCTCGGTTTTTCTCGCGTTGCTCGAACCCATCGACGGTCAGGCGTTTCCGTAGGTTTCGAACAGCACGCCGGCCAGCGCGTCCTTGGCCGAAGTCCCCGACCAGACGACGAACTGGAAGGCCTGAAAATAGCATTCGCAGGCTTCCAGCGCCGACGACAGCAGCACCTCGACCTGCTGGCTCGACGGCTCAACCCCACCGGCCAGCAGCAGCGACTGGCGGAACATGATGGCGCCTTCCTGCTCCCAGAGGTCGAAATGCCCAAACAGCATCTGTTCGTTGATCAGCGAAAGCAGCCGCATCACCTCGAGCGCGCGCGCCTCAGGCACCTTGATGTCGAAAGCGCAGGCCAGGTGCAGCGCCTCGTAGTCCTCCATCCAGGAGAATGAAACGTGGTAGTCGGTCCAGCTTCCGGCGACCGAGATCGAGATCTCGTCATCGCCGGCCCGCTCGAAGGACCAATCGTTGTTGTGCGCCACCTGCTCGATAACATCCACCGGATGGATTTCGCGGGAGAATTCGAGTTCGAGAAGTTCCATGAAATGCTTCCTGTCGTTCTGGGAGCGCCACCACACGCTCCGCGGGAGAGGCACACTCGAACAATTCTGCCTAGAACTCGGACGGCCAGGACTTCGTCAACGCAAAGACCCCGGACCGGACCCCACCGCCCGGCGCATGACCCTGCTCCGAATCATGCAACAAATTCAGTCTATTGATCGGGAGTCGCGTGACCAGCCCAATTTTTCGCACTGCGTCATTCGCATGTGGAAAGGCGCTGTCGGAAAGATCCACGCAGTACCGGTAAGCGATTCACGACAAAGCGCTTTTTGCGATCCGGCTTTGTGGAAAAGTTTAACGAATATTTTTTGTTATTTTTTTGCACGCGGCTTTGCCGAAGCCGCAGGCGCTGCCTGACCGGTCATTTCGGCAAGCTTGGCCTCGAGCGCTTCGATGCGAGCAGCGAGGCGGGTGTTTTCTTCCCTGGCCTTCGCCGCCATGTCGCGAGCGGCCTCGAATTCCTCGCGCTGCACGACGTCCATGGAGTTGAGTATCCGCTCGGCCTGGCCCCTGAAGGCGGTCTCCACCTCGCGCCGCACGCCTTGCGCGGCACCGGCTGCGTCGGTCATCAGCTTGGCGAATTCATCGAGAATGCGGTTCGGTCCGGTCGCCATGGCAAATCCTCGCTTGGTCGAATTGACGTAGTGGCGCACGATGCGGAATGCAAGCATATGCTCGCCTTGACCCTGCCAAAACCCTGCCGCATGGTCCGCGCCCGAACCTGACCGGAACCGGGAGACCCTGTTGAGCGAATATTTGCTGCCGCTGGCTGCCCTGCCCTTCCCCAACATCGATCCGGTCATCGTCCGGATCGGACCGCTGGCGGTGCATTGGTACGGCGTCGGCTACATCGTCGGCATCCTGTTCGCCTGGTGGTATGCCAAGCGCCTCGTCACCAACCCGAAACTCTGGCCCGACGGCACCCTGCCGATGAAGCCCGTGGATCTCGACGACTTCATCGTCTGGGCGGCCATCGGCGTGGTGCTCGGCGGACGCACCGGCTACGTGTTGTTCTACGACCTGCCGCGTTACATCGCCAATCCGCTCGATGTCGTCGCCGTCTGGCAGGGCGGCATGTCGTTTCATGGCGGCCTGCTCGGCGTCATTCTCGCCATGACGCTGTTTTCCCGGGCGCGTGGCATCCGCACATGGTCGCTGTTCGACGTTGTTGCCGCCGGCGTGCCGGTGGGGCTTGGCCTCGTTCGCCTGGCAAACTTCATCAATTCCGAACTATGGGGCCGGCCGACCGACGTTCCATGGGCATTCGAATTCCCCAATGGCGGCCCATTTGCACGCCATCCGAGCCAGATCTACGAGGCGCTGCTCGAAGGGCTGGTGTTGTTCCTTGTCCTGCGCTTTCTCACTCATTCGCGGCTCAAGCTGAAGACGCCGCGCTTCGTCGGCGGCGCCTTCATTGCCGGCTATGGCGCCTCGCGCGTCTTCGTCGAATTCTTCCGCGAGCCCGACCAGCAGCTCGGCTATCTCCTTGGCACGAGCTGGCTCACCATGGGCATGGTGCTGTCGCTGCCGATGGTGCTGGCCGGCATCTGGGCGATGGCTACAGCCAAGCCGGTGACAAAACCGCAGCCCGCATGACGCCGCTGAAGACACGCATCGCCGAGCTGATCGGTGCGGTGGGACCGATCCCCATCAGCGAATACATGGCGCTCTGCCTGTTCGATCCGCAGGACGGCTATTATACGACACGCGAGCCGTTCGGCGCCGCCGGCGACTTCGTCACCGCGCCGGAGATCAGCCAGATGTTTGGCGAGCTGGTCGCCGTCTGGCTCTACCAGGCATGGCTGGCGATCGGCCGGCCGACGCCGGTCGCCATCGCCGAAATAGGCCCCGGCCGCGGCACGCTGATGAGAGATATGCTGCGCACGCTTTCGCGGCTCGATCCGACGCTTACCGCCAGCGCATCATTCGCCTTGATCGAGACCAGTCCGCGGTTGACCGAGGTCCAGAAACGGACGCTTGCCGGGACGTCGGCCACCATCGCCTGGAATGAAACCATCGACACACTACCGCAGGGGCAGCTTCTGATTGTTGGCAACGAGCTGTTTGACGCGGTGCCTATTCGCCAGTTCGTCCGCGCCGGAGCCGGCTGGCGCGAACGGATGATCGGTCTCGACGATGCGAACCGGCTGCGCTTTTTCGTCGGCGCCGGCTCGCTCGATCCGATGCTGCTGCCGGAGGGTGCCGAGAATGCGCCGCAAGGTGCGATCGTCGAGGTGGCGCCGGCCCGCGCCGCTCTGATGGCGGCCATCGCCGGGCGACTTGCCGGATTTGGCGGCGCCGGCCTGTTTCTCGACTACGGTCACCTCCAGCCCGGCATCGGCGACACCTTGCAGGCCTTGCGCAAGCACGATCATGAGGACGTGCTGGCCAATCCGGGGGAGGCCGATCTCACCGCCCATGTCGATTTCGCTGCCCTCGCGGCAACCGTTCGGGCACACAGCCTCGATGCCCACCTCTCCACGCAAGGTGAATTCCTGCTCAAAATGGGGCTTCTCGAACGAGCTGGCCGGCTCGGCGCCAATGCCGATCAGGCAGCTCGTGAAAAGATCGCGGCCGACGTCGAGCGCCTCGCCGGTCAGCAGGCCATGGGCGAGCTCTTCAAGGTGCTTGCCATCCTTCCTTCCGGCATTGCCGTTCCGCCGTTCGCAAGCGCGGATTGACTTTTCGCTGTCGCCTCTACCACTCTCCCCTCTCCGGCTGCGCCCGACATCAACTGCACTCGCCTTCAACTGCGCCCGCCTTCAACTCGCCTACCTTCAACTTGCCTACCTTCAACTCGCCGCCTTCAACGCGCTTGACGAAATCGCCCATACGGACAACAAAGCCGCCATGCTGAATCAGACCAAACCGGATCCCGTTCGGTCGCCCTTGCTGGAAACGGCGCAAGGCATCCGCCACGGCTACTTCACACGCGTCGGCGGCATTTCCAGCGGCATCTACCGGGGCCTCAACATCGGCACCGGATCGAGCGACGCCCAGACGCTGGTGCGCGAGAATCGCCGCCGCGTCGCCGAATGGATGGGCGTGGCGGCAAGCCATCTGCTGACTGCTCATCAGGTTCATTCGCCGGACGTCGTCATCGCCAGGGAACCTTTTGCCGGCGAGCGTCCCAAGGCCGACGCCATCGTCACCGACCGGCCGGGCATTGCCATCGGGGCCTCGACCGCCGATTGCGGACCGGTCCTCTTCGCTGACGCCGAGGCGTGCATTATCGGAGCCGCCCATGCCGGCTGGAAAGGCGCTTTCACGGGAGTGCTGGAAAACACCATCGCGGCAATGGAAAGCCTCGGCGCCCGGCGTGACCGCATCGTCGCAGTGCTCGGTCCTTCCATCGGCCCACAGAATTACGAAGTCGGACCGGAATTCGTCGCCCGCTTCGTCGACGCCGATGCCGGTAATGCCCGCTATTTCGCGCCCTCCGCAAATGCCGGACACGCGATGTTCGATCTCAACCGCTACACGGTCGACCGGCTGACCAAGGCTGGCGTCAATGCCGAAGGGCTCGGCCGCTGCACCTATGCCGAGGAAGAGCTTTTCTACTCCTATCGGCGCAGCACGCATCGCAACGAGCCCGACTACGGACGGCAGGTTTCGGCAATCGTTTTGGAGACTGACTGATGGCGCTGCATTTCGAACGCTCGGAATTCGACGCGCGGCGCGATCGACTGATGATCGAGATCGCCGAAAAGAAGCTCGACGCCGTCCTGCTGTTTGCGCAGGAAAGCATGTATTGGCTAACCGGCTACGACACGTTCGGCTTCTGCTTTTTCCAGTGCCTGGTGGTCAAGGCCGACGGCTCGATGGTACTGCTGACGCGTTCGGCCGATTTGCGCCAGGCACGCCACACCTCGATCATCGACAACATCGTTTTGTGGACGGATCGCAACGGCGCCAATCCGGCGGTCGACCTGCGCAATTTGCTCAACGAGCTTGACCTGCTCGGCGCCCGCATCGGCGTCGAATACGACACCCACGGCCTGACGGCATATAATGGCCGGCGCCTCGACGAGCAGTTGCAGACCTTCGGGCAGATCGCAGATGCCTCTGGCATTGTCAGCCGGCTGCGGCTGTTCAAGAGCCCGGCCGAAATCGCCAAGGCGGAAAAAGCCGCAAATCTGGCCGACGACGCGCTGGACGCAGCACTGCCGCTGATCAAGCAGGGCGGCGATGAGGCGCTGATCCTCGCCGCCATGCAAGGCGCGATCTTTGCCGGCGGCGGCGATTATCCGGCCAACGAGTTCATCATCGGCTCGGGCGTCGACGCCCTGCTCTGCCGCTACAAGGCCGGTCGCCGCAAGCTCACCAAGAACGACCAGCTGACACTCGAATGGGCCGGTGTCTTCCATCACTACCATGCGGCAATGATGCGCACGGTGTTGACCGGCAAGGTATCGAAACGCCACCAGGAATTGTTCGATGCCGCCCGCGCCGCGCTACTTGCAGTCGAGAAGGCGATGACACCTGGTAATACGTTCGGCGACGTGTTCGACGCCCATGCCCGCACGCTCGAAGCCCACAATTTGACCAAGCACCGGCTCAATGCCTGCGGTTATTCGCTCGGCGCCCGCTTCACCCCGTCCTGGATGGATATGCCGATGTTCTATCAGGGTAATCCCGAACCGATTGCGCCGAACATGACGCTGTTCGCCCATATGATCATCATGGACTCCGAAACCGAAACGGCGATGACGCTTGGCCGCACCTACCTGACGACCGAATCCCAGCCGAAGCCGCTGTCCCGCCATGATCTCGACTTGATCGTGCAGTGAATCCATAATGGAAAAAGTGTGAGGGGCGTTCGTCGCCAAGGAGTTTTCAGGCTAATGAGACGATCGCATGTGACGACCGTGTCATTGCTCGCGGCGCTGGCGCTGGCGGCTTGCACCAATGCGAAGGACGTTCTCGAACCCTCGGCCATCGCCCCGCAATCGACCCAATCCCTGCCCGGAGCCGGCGGCGCCGCAACGCCCCCCTCAACTGCGGCGCCGTCTTCCGGCACCGCGCCAACTGCAGATACAGCGCAGCCTCCGGCGGCAGCAGCCGTGCCGCCCGCCAAAAGCGCCGCTGCCATTGCGCGAACCCGGCTGCAGGTGGCGCCGATCGTCGGCGCCTCGGTAGAAGCCGCGACACCGCTGACCGCCGAGCTTCAGACACGCGCCAGGCAGCGTGGCATCACCTTGGCCGGTAGCACCGACCAGACCCCAACGCACGTGCTCAAGGGCTATTTCTCGACCATGACGGAAGGCAAGGACACCACCGTCATCTATGTCTGGGACATCTATGACCCGGCCGGCAACCGGCTGCATCGCATCAACGGCCAGCAGAAGGCGCCCTCCGTCGGTGGCGGCGAAGGCTGGGCGGCGGTCGCGCCGGCGACCATGCAGGCGATTGCCGACCAGACAATCGACCAGTTCGCCACCTGGCTTGGCGGCGGCGCCGGCTGACCTGGAGCATGATTCCGAAAAGTGGAATCCGGTTTTCGGAAAAGAGCATGCTCAGACTGAAAGATAGAAGCTATCCCGATTCTGTCGGCATCGAAGTGGACCTATCGCCGCATCGTCAAGCCGTAAGCGATTATTGAGATTAGCCGGCGGATTCCCATTCACGACGCTTGCAATACCGGCGCGGGCCGCTAAAAGCCCGACTAAGAGGCTGGAGTGCTATCGGAGTCTCTCAATCCTTCGCCAGGAACGGTGCATGAAGCTCTTCGCGGGCAATTCCAACAGGGTGCTGGCCGAATCAGTCGCCCGCTACCTCAACATTCCGCTGGGCAAGGCCAGCGTCAGGCGCTTCGCTGACCAGGAAATCTTCGTCGAGATCCAGGAGAACGTGCGAGGCGAGGACGTCTTCATCCTGCAGTCCACCTCGTTCCCGACCAACGATCATCTGATGGAACTGCTCATCATGATCGACGCCTTCATGCGCTCCTCGGCCAAGCGTATCACTGCGGTTATTCCTTATTTCGGCTATGCCAGGCAGGACCGCCGCGCCTCCGGCCGCACACCGATCTCGGCCAAGCTGGTAGCCAACATGATCACGCGGGCGGGCGTCAACCGGGTGCTGACGCTGGATCTGCATGCCGGGCAAATTCAGGGCTTCTTCGACATCCCGACCGACAATCTGTTTTCCGTGCCGGTGATGGCGCGTGACGTGAAGGCGAAATACAAGCAGCTCGCCAATGTCATGGTGGTGTCGCCGGATGTCGGCGGCGTGGTCCGCGCCCGTGCCCTCGCCAAGCGCATCGATGCCCAGTTGGCCATCGTCGACAAGCGTCGCGAGCGCCCCGGCGAATCGGAAGTCATGAACGTCATCGGTGACGTGCGCGGCAAGGATTGCCTGTTGATCGACGACATCATTGATTCGGGCGGCACGCTATGCAATGCGGCCGATGCGCTGCTTGCCGACGGCGCCACCAGTGTCACCGCCTATACTACCCATGGCGTTTTGTCCGGCGGCGCCATCGCCCGCATCGGCGCCTCGAAACTGCAGGAACTGGTCATCACCGATTCCATCCAGCCGACCCAGGCAGTGCTGGACGCCGCCAATATCCGCGTCATCTCCATCGCCGAACTGATGGGCGAGGCGATCTCCCGCACGGCAACCGAGGAATCGGTGTCGAGCCTGTTCGATTAATACATGTCGCGCAAAAGTGAGCAGCGGTTTTGCGACAACGACATGCATAAAACAAGACCCTAAAGCGCGTCGCATGAGACCGGTCGAACGCGACGCGCTTTAGGGCTGCGACTCAGGCCGAGCCGGACCGCTTATTCGCCGCACACCTTCACCAGCATCACGGGCGCCGCGCATGTAACCGCGTGGCGAGGCTCCCAGCATGCGCTTGAACATGGTGATGAACGCCGGCACGCTGTCATAGCCGAGATCGAGCGCCACCCTTGTGATCGGCTCGCCGTCGGCCAGCCGTGGCAGCGCCGCGAACAGACAGGCCTGCTGGCGCCAAGTCGACAGCGACAATCCGGTCTGGCGATGAAAGGCGCGGGTGAAAGAGCGGCGGCTCATGCCGACGATAGCGGCCCATTCATCGATCGTCGCGTGCGGTGACGGTGCCGAGACGAAGCGCCGGCACAGCGCTGCCAGCCTTGCGTCGGACGGGAACGGCAGTCCGAGTGGCCGTTGCGGCAGGTTCGGGATTTCGTGCAGCAGGAGCTTCATGATCAGCCCGCCCCGCCCCTCCAGCTCGGCGCCCTGCGGCAGCTTTTCCGATTCCACGATCAGGCTGTGCATCAGGTCGGTGATGCCGACGACGCGCAACCCGTCCGGCAGGCCGGGAATGGCCTCCGGCATCACATAGACGGAGCGCATGCTGACGTCGCCCAGCATCTCAACCGAGTGTTCGGTGCCGGCTGGGATCCACATCGCGTGGTCGGGGGGCACCATCCAGCGCCCATGCCGCGTCGTCACCAGCACGACACCGACCAGCGCGTGCAGCAACTGGCTGCGGCTGTGATGGTGCCGCGGCACGTGATAGCCGTCCGGATATTCGGTCGGCAGCGCCACCGCCGGCCCGACGGCCTGCTCCAGCCATTGCCAGCGACGCTCATGCAACAGCCCAAGATCGGTATCGCCCGCTCTGAACATTTCCCTGCCATGCGGCATCAGCTATGGCCCACTTGCGAAACTATTGGACCAAACCACGAAAGAAGTCGCATGACAAGCAACGTATAAGGCAGCCGGCCCATAAGACCGCCTGCGGGAGCGCCCGCCAAAAAGACCACGGAGCCTGCCTTGACCGATACCACAGCAACCGCCGACGCCAAGCCGGCAGCGGCCAGCCACATTTCAGCTCAGGCGACGGCCTTCACCGTCATCCTGGCGGTGAGCTTCTGCCATTGCATCAACGACATCATGCAGTCGCTGCTGTCGGCGATCTATCCGCTGCTGAAGGACAATTACGGTCTCGATTTCTGGCAGATCGGCCTTTTGACTTTCACCTTCCAGGTGACGGCATCCTTGCTGCAGCCGGTGATCGGCATGATTACCGACAAGCGGCCGATGCCGTATTCGCTGCCCTACGGCATGGCCTCTTCGTTGATCGGCCTGGTCGTGCTGGCCTATGCTGGACATTACTCGCTGCTCCTCATCGGCGCCTCGCTGATTGGCATTGGCTCGGCGATCTTCCACCCGGAATCCTCGCGCATCGCGCGCTTCGCCTCTGGTGGCAGGTTCGGCCTGGCACAGTCGCTGTTCCAGGTCGGCGGCAATTTCGGCCAGGCCATGGGGCCGCTGCTGGCAGCCTTCATCGTCGTGCCCTTCGGCCAGACCAGCATCGCCTGGTTCGCCGGCGGCTCGCTGATCGGCATCATCGTGCTGTGGCAGGTCGGCGGCTGGTACAGCCGCCTGCGTGCCGCGCAGAGCACCCGCAAGACGGCAGGCTTCGTCTCGCCCTTCCCGCGCCGCAAGGTGATGGGAGCGCTGCTGGTGCTGACGCTGCTGGTACTGACCAAGAACGCCTATATTTCCAGCCTTGCCAGCTATTATACCTTCTATTCCATCCATAAATTCGGCGTTTCAGTCCAGATGTCGCAAGTCATGCTGTTCCTGTTCCTCGGCGCCTCGGCCCTGGGCATCCTGCTCGGCGGCCCGTTCGGCGACCGCTACGGGCAGAAGGCGATGATCTGGTTCTCGATCGTCGGCGTGCTGCCCTTCACCCTGGCCCTGCCCTATGCCAATTTCGAGTGGACGATGGTTCTCACCGTGCTGATTGGCCTGATCCTGTCCTCGGCCTTCTCGAACATCGTCGTCTTCGCGCAGGAACTCGTGCCCGGCCGGGTCGGCATGATCGCCGGCATCTTTTTCGGCTTCGCCTTCGGCATGGGCGGCATCGCGGCCGCCGTGCTTGGCGTCGTCGCCGACATGAAAGGCATCGATTTCGTCTTCCAGGTCTGCTCGTATTTGCCGCTACTCGGGCTGCTGACGGTTTTTCTGCCTAACATGAAGGAAGCGAGGAAGGTGACCACGGTCGGGTGAAGCCCGGGTTCGGTTTCTAAGCGAATCCCCTCTTCCGACGCGCCCGTCCAGCCGCCTGCGGTTATTTGGGCCAGGCCCGGCGACGCCGATTTGGCGGCCGTCAGCCGCTTTCGTAGTTCGTTCCCTCTACACCCAGGCCTGCAGCTGCCCACTCGGGCAAGCCGCCTTCGAACCGGCGCGAGGCCCAGCCTCGTGCCCTCAGGATTGCCAAAGCGTCGGCCGACAGAACGCACTGGACCCCACGACAATAGGCGACAACGACCTTCTCTCGTGGAAGCTCCGCAAGCCGCTGCTCCAGCTCATCAGCGGGAATGTTGATCGCACCCGGCAAATGCCCCGTCGCGAATTCGTTCTGCGGCCTGACATCGAGCAGCACGACTTCGTCGTTTCGCATGCGGCGCACGAGTTCCTCGCGCGAGATGTTTTCCAGCCTGTCCGGCTGGCTAATGCTGTCGTTGATAAACTCACGGATCTGCTCGCGTCTATGGTTTGCAAGGCTTCGCAGCGCCGCGAACACGTTTTCGATTGGGCCATCTGCAAGCCGGTACAGAACGCGTTTTCCGTCTCGCCGGGTCTGCACCAGGCCCGCTCGCTTGAGATGTTGAAGATGCTGCGACGTATTCGCCAATGCGATCCCCGAAAGCTGCGTCAGCTGCTCGACGGCCAGTTCGCCATCGGCAATGTGACGCAGCAGAACCAGCCGGTGGGCATGCCCCAAGGTGCGGGCGAGATCCGCTACTTCGTCGAAGATCGGGTGGTGAACGTCCGTGCTTTTCATATGACTTGGCTAGCATTAATCAATCAATCAATCAATATGTTGAATGATTGATTCTAATTGGTTAATGTCTGACGGGTGAAACAGGAGAGCAAAAATGTTGGAGTTCGTTGTCCGTGCGGCCGTCATTGGTATCGGCGCGACAGCCCTGATGGACCTTTGGGGATGGTTTCTGAAGCGAATGCTCGCGATTCCATCGCTTGATTACGCCTGGGTCGGCCGCTGGATCGGACACTTTCCGCGTGGCCGTTTCGCGCACGCGAATATCGCGCAAGCTGCTCGCGTTCGCGGCGAAACCGCCATTGGATGGAGCGCACATTACGCGACCGGCATCGTATTTGCCGCGGCGCTGATTGGAGTGTGGAGCCTCGACTGGGCACGGCACCCGACAGTGCTTCCGGCCCTGTTGGTCGGCGTCTGCACCATCGTCGCCCCGTTCTTCGTGATGCAACCGGCTTTTGGGATCGGCATCGCGGCTTCGAAAGTTCCCAATCCGCGCACTGCGCGCCTGCGCAGCCTTATGACCCATCTGTCCTTTGGCGTCGGACTGTACATTGCAGCATTGCTTTCGGCACTGCCGTTTCCGGCCTGACATTGATGGGACACGGTCCGTCCCTGGGCACCTTCCGCCCCGCTTGCACCTCGCGCCGCCTTCCGCTATAGAGCCGCCACCCGCGTAGACACCCTTGGAGGCAACGCGGCGGAAGGCCGCCTTCCCGCATGATCCCGAACAAAGGTCCGCTCATGCGGCTGCCGGCTTTCGGACATCCAGGCCTGGCGGCTTTCGACGTTTACGGCCCGGCACGTTGCCGGCCGCGAACGCTCCAGAACAACGCGAAAGGAAATGCCATGAGCCACGATACTTACGAGCTCAAGGCCGAAGCGCGCGAACAGGTCGGTAAGGGGTCCGCCCGTGCAGTTCGCCGCAACGGTAAAGTGCCTGCAGTGATTTACGGCGACAAGCAGCCTCCCCTGGCGATTGCGCTGACCTATAAGGACATCTACTACAAGATCCATGGCGGCGGGTTTCTGACCACGGTCGCCACGATCGATGTCGACGGCAACAAGATCCAGGTTCTGCCCAAGGACTTCCAGCTCGACCCGGTCAAGGATTTCCCGGTCCATGTCGATTTCCTGCGCATCGGCAAGGACACCGAAGTCAATGTCGACGTGCCCGTGCACTTCATCAATGAAGACAAGTCGCCCGGCATCAAGCGCGGCGGCGTGCTCAACATCGTGCGCCACGAGGTCGAATTCCACTGCCCGGCCAATGCGATCCCGGATTTCATCACCATCGATCTCACCGGCACCGATATTGGCGATTCGATCCACATTTCGGCCGTCACCTTGCCGGCCGGCGTCAAGCCGGTGATCTCCGACCGTGACTTCACTATCGCGACCATTGCCGGCTCCTCGGCGATGAAGCCGGAGGCCGTAGAAGAGACGACTGAAGCGGCTGCGCCCGAAGCGGCTCCTGCCGCCGAAGAGAAGTAACCCCTTCCCGCCCGGAGGCGACGATGCTTGTCTTTGCAGGCCTCGGCAATCCGGGCGCGAAATACGCCAACAACCGGCACAATGTCGGCTTCATGGCGGCGGACGCGATCGCCCGCCGCCATTCCTTTTCGCCCTGGTCGAAGAAATTCCAGGGGCTGATCGCCGAAGGCACGCTTGCCGGCGACAAGGTGATCCTGATCAAGCCGCAGACCTTCATGAACCTGTCCGGCCAATCGGTCGGCGAAGCCTTGCGCTTCTATAAGCTCGGCCCTTCGGCGCTGACTGTCTTTTATGACGAGATCGACCTTGCCGCCGGCAAGGTTCGGGTCAAGGTCGGTGGCGGTTCCGGCGGCCACAACGGTATCCGCTCGCTCGACCAGCACGTCGGCAAGGATTTTCGCCGTGTGCGCATCGGCGTCGGCCACCCCGGCGTCAAGGAAATGGTGCACGGCCATGTGCTCGGCGATTTCGCCAAGGGCGACCGCGAATGGCTGGACGTGCTGCTCGACGCAATCGCCGATGGTGCCGGATTGCTTGCCAAGGGCGACGACAATTCGTTCATGAATCGCGTGACGCTGGCGCTGCGCGAGAAGCTCACGCCGACGGGCGACGACGACCGCCCGCCACCCAAGGCGCCAAAGGTGCAAAGCCATGTCCGCCAGGCGCGGCCGCAGCAGCCAGCGGCCAAGCTGCCCGAAACCGGCCCGATGGCGGCGATGCTGAAGAAGCTTTTTGGCGGCAAGGACTGAGCCATGAATATGGATGACGTCCAGCAATTGGTTCGCCGCGTAAGGCAGAAGTATGTTGATTATTTCGTCGCCGCTGCCGGCGAACTTGCTCGCAACGGCCAAGGATCGCATGCGACCGAGGTCAAGTTTTCGAACGTCGATTCCTTCTATCGAAATCTCATCGCGGTTGATTTCGTCGGCAATGACGGACAGCCAAATCCGCAGTTCATCAATAGCGATACCTATGTGAAATTCTCTCCGGATATTCACGCCGGGATCGGTGGAATGGATGTCCTCATCTCACCGTTCAAGTGGGACGAGGTTCATTTCAAATTCCCCGTAAATGAGCTTGACGGCGATCTCTTCGACGAATGGTTTCGCGGCTGGTTCGATATCGATGGCGAGCGTGAAACATCGGAGACCGTAGGAAGCATCATTCACAGTGCGCAATTGCTCGAGGGGCAACTGACGATCGATTTCGGAACCGCGGATGTCGACGCGTTCTGGCATCTTCTGCAAATACTGAGCAGGTCCGGCGTTCACGCGTTGGCGATAGGCACCGATGACATCGCGCAGCGTCTGAATTGAATTGCGCCTTGACGATCGTCGGCGCTTTCGCCCATAGCCCTGATCAAATTTCGATTTCCCGATAGGACCAGACAAAAATGGGTTTCAAATGCGGCATCGTTGGCTTGCCCAATGTCGGCAAGTCGACGCTCTTCAATGCGTTGACCAGGACGGCGGCGGCACAGGCCGCCAATTATCCGTTCTGCACCATCGAGCCGAACACCGGCGAGGTGGCGGTGCCCGACCCGCGCCTGCAGAAGATCGCCGCGATCGGCAAGTCGAAGGAGATCATCCCGACGCGCATCTCGTTCGTCGACATTGCCGGCCTGGTGCGCGGCGCCTCGAAGGGTGAAGGGCTGGGCAACCAGTTCCTCGCCAACATCCGCGAGGTCGACGCCATCGTCCATGTGCTGCGCTGTTTCGAGGATGACGACATCACCCATGTCGAGGGCCGCATCGATCCTGTCGCCGATGCCGAGACCGTCGAAACCGAATTGATGCTTGCCGACCTCGACAGCCTCGAGCGCCGCATCGTGCAGATCCGCAAGCGTGCCGCCGGCAAGGACAAGGAGGCAGCGACCGTACTTCCCATGATGGAAGCGGCGCTTGAACTACTGCAGGCCGGCAAGCCCGCCCGCATCCTGCTCAACGGCATCTCGGCTGAGGATCTGCGCATCCTGCAGGGACTGAACCTTTTGACGTCGCACCCGGTGCTTTACGTGTGCAACGTCGCCGAAGCCGATGCCGCCATCGGCAACGCCCATACCAGGGCGGTCGAGCAGATGGCGGCCGCGCAAGGTGCCCGCACCGTTGTGATTTCGGCGGCGATCGAGGCCGAGGTCGCCCAGCTCTCGGACGAAGAGGAAATGGAATTCCTGGCAACGCTCGGCCTGGACGAACCCGGCTTGAACAAGGTCATCCGCGCCGGCTACGAGCTGCTGCAGCTCATCACCTACTTTACCGTCGGGCCGAAGGAGACACGCGCCTGGACCGTGAACAAGGGCGCCAGGGCGCCGCAGGCGGCAGGCGTTATCCACACCGATTTCGAGCGCGGCTTCATCCGCGCCCAGACCATCGCCTATGACGACTTCGTCAGGCTGGGCGGCGAAGTGGCGGCTAAGGAGGCCGGCAAGGCGCGCGACGAAGGCAAGGAGTATGTCGTCCAGGACGGCGACATCATGCTGTTCAAGTTCAACACCTGACCAGGCGAGGGAGCCCAGCGGCCACCATTGCCGCCGCTCGATGCCAAACTTCAAAGCAGGGGTCGCGGTGCCTCTTGCGCTGCTTGACGGGCCGTCGTGCGGGGTCTAAGGGGCCTTTGCACCGGCCTCGCGCCTCACCTGCCCGTGTCCGTGCGATCTGACTGACGCGCCCCTCCAACGAACGCTCTTTGGCAACAGCAAGGGAGACCCGGCGATGATCAAGGCCTTCGTCGTCGACAATGATCGCCTGCGCCTGGTCGACGATCTCCTGCAGAACAGCGACACTGTGGTCTGGGTCGACCTCTTCAACCCGACAAAGGAAGAAGAGACGACAATTGAGACCTGGCTCGGCATCGCCGTTCCGACCCGCGAAGAGATGGAAGAGATCGAGATCTCGAGCCGTCTCTACGTCGAGGACGGCGCCTACTTCATGACCGCCATTCTGCCTGCGCAGACCGAGGTGGACGATCCGTTGATGTCGCCGGTTACCTTCGTGCTCGCCGGCAGCAGGCTGATCACCGTGCGGTACCACGAACCGAAGGCGTTTAAGACCTTTCCGCAGCGCGCCGAGAAGGTGGCGACCGGTTGCACCAGCGGCGACACCATCCTGATCGGACTACTGGAGGCGATCGTCGACCGCCTCGCCGACATTCTGGAGCGCGCCGGCCGCGACGTCGAGGCGATCTCGCGCGACATCTTCGAGGCACGCTCGACCAAGGTTTCCAAGCGCAACCGCGACTTCCAGGAGCTGTTGAAAGGCATTGGCCGCAAGGAGGATCTCGCCTCCTCGGTCCGCGACAGCCTGATCTCGCTGCAGCGCCTTGCCGGCTTCCTCGCCCATGCCTCCACGCAGACCAGGATGAGCAAGGATACCCGCGCCCGCATCAAGACCTTGTCGCGCGATGTGCTGTCGCTCGCCGACCACGCCACGTTCCTGTCGCAGAAGATCAGCTTCCTGCTCGACGCGACGCTCGGCATGATCTCGATCGAGCAGAACGCCATCATCAAGATCTTCTCCGTCGCCGCTGTCATCTTCCTGCCGCCGACGCTTGTCGCTTCAATCTACGGCATGAATTTCGACATCATCCCCGAGCTCAAATGGCACTTTGGTTATCCCTTCGCCATCGGCATGATGGTGCTTTCGGCAATCCTGCCCTTCTGGTATTTCCGCCGCCGCGGCTGGCTGTAGGGTCATCAATACCTCCGCTGCGGCTTGGGCGCCGCAGGCTGGCGCACTAGAAATTGCTTGACCAAATGCCGCGCTGCCTGCATCCGGGACCCCGACCCGCAGCGATCGTACAATCCTGAACAGGATTTCCAGACCATGACCGCAAAGACCTGGGCTTATGAGGATTTTGTCGAGGGCGCTTCGCTCGACCTCGGCACCAAGCTGGTAAGCGCCGCCGAAATCATAGAATTCGCCGGCGAGTTCGATGCCCAGGCGATGCATCTCGACGAGGCTGCGGGTAAGGCCAGCATCCTCGGCGGGCTGGCGGCTTCGGGTTGGCACACCTGCGCCATGTTCATGCGCATGCTGTGCGATGCCTTCCTGCTCGACTCGACCTCCCAGGGCGCGCCAGGCGTCGACCAGGTCAAATGGAAACGGCCGGTCCTGGCCGGCGACCTGTTGAGCGGCAGCACCACCGTCCTTGCCAAGCGCCTGTCTAGATCGAAGCCCCGGCTTGGCCTGGTGACCATGCGCAGCGAGTTATTCAACCAGCGCGGCGAAGGTGTTTTCGAGCTCGAAAACGCCGTCATGTTCCTCACCCGCGAGGGCAGTGCGTGAGCCTCGACGAATTCTTCTGCATCGGTATCACCGTCACGCTCGGTTCGCATCGATTCGAACCGGAGGCGATCAAGGCGTTCGCCCGCAAATACGATCCGCAAGTTTTCCACATCGATGAAGAGGCGGCGAGGAACAGCATATTCGGCGGGCTCTGCGCCTCGGGCTGGCACACCGCCGCCACCTGGATGAAATTGAACCTCCAGGCTGGCATAGAGGCAGAGGTCGCCCGCTGGCCCGGCCCCGGGCCGGTGCCGGAATTCGGCCCCTCGCCCGGCTTCAAGAACCTCAAATGGCCCAAACCTGTCTATGCCGGGGAAACCGTGACTTTCACCCGCACGGCGCTGGCCCACCGCCCCATTGCCTCGCGACCGGGCTGGCGGCTGCTGACGCTCCGCTCAGAGGCCTTCGATTCGACGGGCGACAAGGTGATCGAATTCGAAAGTGCCGTGCTGGTGAAGGTGGGGTGAGCGGAATTCTTCCCTTCTGCCACGGGGGAGAAGGAAGAAACGCTCAATGCCCCTCAAACCCGATCAGCGTCCTCACCGGCACGCCGAGCCCCTCTAACCTCTCGCGGCCGCCAAGGTCCGGCAGGTCGATGACGAAGCAGGCGGCGAGAATGTCGGCGCCGATCTGCCGCAATAGCTTGACGGCCGCCTCCGCCGTGCCGCCGGTGGCGATCAAATCGTCGACGAGGATTACCTTCTCGCCCGGAGAAACACCGTCCTTGTGCATCTCCATCTCGTCCAGCCCGTATTCCAGGCTGTAGGCGACGCGCACCGTCTCGTAAGGCAACTTGCCCTTCTTGCGGATCGGCACGAAGCCGGCTGAGAGCTGGTGGGCGATGGCGCCGCCGAGGATGAAGCCGCGCGCCTCGATGCCGGCGATCTTGTCGATCTTCAGGCCGGCATAGGGATGCACCAGTTCGTCGATCGCGCGGCGGAAGGCCCGCGCATTGCCGAGCAGCGTGGTGATGTCGCGAAACAGGATGCCCGGCTTGGGATAATCCGGAATGGTGCGGATCGCGGCAAGCAGCGTCTCTTCGAGCGAGGACTTCATCAAGCGGCTCTCCGGGCCATTCAGATTCGGCTAAAGACGTGAAAGGAATTGGCCAATCGTAACCCGGTGCAGCCAAGTCCGGCTACCGCCATGTGACGCCTGACGGAAAATTGTCCGGCAAAGGGCCTTGTTCAGCGCCGGCTGCGATGAATCGACATGCCTGCAATGAAAAGGGCGCCTTTCGACGCCCTCGCATTCTCTTATATCGCAGGGCTCAGTGCGCCACGCCGGCCCACACCTTGCGCTTGGTCAGGTAGACCAGTGCGCCGAACAGCAGCAGGAAGACCAGTACGCGAAAGCCGGTCTTCTTGCGGTCCTCGAGGTGCGGTTCTGCCGCCCACATCAGGAAGGCCGACACGTCGCGAGAATACTGGTCGACCGTCTGCGGCGCCCCGTCATCATAGGTAACCTGGCCGTCGGAGAGCGGCTTCGGCATCTTCAGCGACACGCCGGACAGGAAGTACGGATTGTAGTGCGTGCCTTCTGGTATGACCATGCCCGCCGGCGGCTGTTGGTCGTAGCCGGTCAGCAGCGAGTGGATGTAGTCGGGGCCGCCCTGGGCATATTGCGTAAAGATGTCGAACACGAAGCGCGGGAAGCCGCGCTCGACGCCGCGCGCCTTGGCCAGCAGCGACATGTCGGGCGGTGCTGCACCGCCATTGGCCGCCGCCGCCGCTTCCTCGTTGGGGAACGGCGGCGGAAAATGGTCGGACGGCTTGCCGGGACGATCGAACATGTCGCCGGCATCGTTCGGGCCGTCATGGATCGTATATTCGGCCGCCAGCGTCTTGATCTGCGCATCCGAATAGCCAAGGCCTTCCAGCGTACGGAACGCCACCAAATTCATCGAATGGCAGGCCGAGCAGACTTCCTTGTAGACCTTGAGCCCGCGCTGCAGCTGGGCCTTGTCGTAGGTGCCGAATGGCCCGGCGAAGCTCCAGTCCATTTCCTTCGGTTCGTCAATCGGGAAATGCGTCGGCGCCGCCTCATTGTGCGCCTCTTCCTGGGCGCTCGCTCCAGTGCCTGTGGCCCCAATGCCCGCGGCCACAAGGCCAAGCAGCGCCAACGAGGCGAGAATCTTCTTCATGCCATATCCCCTTGAGATTCTCTGACGCGCGGTCATCGTCCCGAGCATGATCTTGTCCGAAAACCGGTTTCCACTTTTCGGGATCATGCTCAGCCTTTGGTTTCCGGCGCGGCCGTGGCGCCGGCAGGATGTCCACCGCCACCCTTGTTCTTCTCGAGCACCGCCTCGGTGATCGAATTCGGCAGCCGCCGCGGCGTCTCGATCAGCCCAAGCACCGGCAGCGCTACCAGGAAGAAGGCGAAGTAGAACAGCGTCGCCATCTGCGCCATGAACACATAGCTGCCCTCGGCCGGC
Organism: Mesorhizobium sp. M1295; assembly: GCF_040318135.1. Taxonomy (NCBI): domain Bacteria; kingdom Pseudomonadati; phylum Pseudomonadota; class Alphaproteobacteria; order Hyphomicrobiales; family Phyllobacteriaceae; genus Mesorhizobium; species Mesorhizobium sp. M1295. Next base: position 47,948 of record NZ_JAMYLU010000010.1, on the reverse strand, counting down.
TGCGAGCCCAGCCAGCCGAGCAGGATGGCGTCGGCCATGAACAGCCAGAAGAACAGCTTGTACCAGGGCCGGTAGACAGCCGAGCGCACCTTCGAGGTGTCGAGCCACGGCACCAGGAACAGCATTACAATCGCGCCGAACATGCAGAGCACGCCGCCGAGTTTGGAGTTGATGGGCCCGATATTGAAGGTGATGGCGCGCAGGATCGCGTAGAACGGCAGGAAGTACCATTCCGGCACGATGTGGGCCGGCGTCTTCAGCGGGTTGGCCACGGTGTAATTGTCCGGATGGCCGAGATAGTTCGGCAGGTAGAACACGAAATAGGCGAAGACGAACAGGAACACGATCATGCCGAACCCGTCCTTGATGGTCGCGTAAGGCGTGAAGGCGAGCGTGTCGGTCTTCGATTTGACCTCGATGCCGGTCGGATTGTTCTGGCCGACGACGTGAAGCGCCCAGATGTGCAGCACGACGACGCCGGCGATCATGAACGGCAGCAGGTAATGCAGCGCAAAGAAGCGGTTCAACGTCGGATTGTCGACCGCGAAGCCGCCGAGGAGAAGCTGCTGGATCCAGTCGCCAACCAGCGGTATGGCGGTGAAGAAGCCGGTGATGACGGTGGCGCCCCAGAAGCTCATCTGGCCCCAAGGCAGCACATAGCCCATGAACCCGGTCGCCATCATCAGCAGGTAGATGATGCAGCCGAGGATCCACAGCAGCTCGCGCGGCGCCTTGTAGGAGCCGTAGTAGAGGCCACGGAAGATATGGATGTAGACGGCGACGAAGAAGAACGACGCGCCGTTCGAATGCAGGTAGCGCAGCAGCCAGCCCGAATTCACGTCGCGCATGATCTTCTCGACCGAATCGAAGGCGAGAGTGCTGTCGGCCGCGTAGTGCATGGCCAGCACGATACCCGTCAGGATCTGCGCCGCCAGCATGAGCGCGAGGATGCCGCCGAAGGTCCAGGCATAATTCAAATTGCGCGGCACCGGATAGGCGATGAAGCTGTCATAGACCAGCCGCGGCAGGGGCATGCGCGAATCGAACCAGCGTCCGATGCCGGTCTTGGGCGTATAGGTCGAGTGTCCCTCGCTCATCGAAATATCCCTTGCCTCAGCCGATACGGATCTTGGTGTCGGAAATAAACTGGAACACCGGTACCGCCATGTTCTCGGGTGCCGGCCCCTTCCGGATGCGGCCGGCGGTGTCGTATACGGAACCGTGGCACGGGCAGAACCAGCCGCCGAAATCGCCTTCCTGGCCGAGCGGGATGCAGCCGAGATGGGTGCAGACCTGGACCATCACCATCCACGCTTCCTTGCCCGGCGTGGTGCGGTTGGCGTCGGTCGCCGGCGCGTCGGCCGGCAAATTGGCATTGCGGGCAATTGGATCCTTGAGCTCGGCGAGATTGACCGCCTCGCCGTCCTTCATCTCTTGCTCAGTGCGGTTGCGCACGACCACCGGCTTGCCCCGCCACTTCACAACGAGCGACATTCCTGGCGTCAGCGAAGAGACGTCGACCTCAACCGAGGCAAGGGCCAGCGTCGAGGCATCCGGACGCATCTGATCGATGAACGGCCAAGCGACGGCGCCCGCGCCGACCACCGCGGCCATGCCGGTGGCGACGTAGAGAAAATCACGACGGTTGGGATCCTGGGTGTCGGTTGCGCTCACGGGTGCCTGATCCTTTCGCCTCTTCCATGCCGGCGGCCGAGCCTTGTTCCCGCTCAATCGCGCCGGCCCGACAGCGCATGGCGAACAGGCTAGCGAATTCCTCCGGCATTTGGGACTTGGGTTTATGCGTGAAGCCTGTTTTTGTCCAGACGGGTGAAGGCACAAGGGCAGATTGTCGCGGGGACGTAATTTGCCCGATGGAATGATTGGAAAATCGCAGGAAAACCAAACGACTGCGTTCGCCTCGACAGCGGGCGCTGGCGCGGTTTATCCTCGCCCTATGGCGCATGTTATAGACCGCGACAAATGGGCCGAGGCGCCCGACCACTGGCAGGGCGAGTTGCAATGCGGCGCCTACGGCTCCAACAGCTGCCTGATCTTCAACTACCTGCCTGAGATCGGCGGCGGCCCCAGGCTGCACAGCCATCCCTATTGCGAGATTTTTATCATCCGGACCGGGACCGGCCTGGTCACCGTCGGCGACCGGCAGATCGAGGCCACGGCCGGCCAGATCCTGATCGTACCGCCGGACACGCCGCACAAATTCACCAATCTCGGGCCAGGCCCGCTGGAAACCACCGACATACACGAGAACGGCAGCTTCATCACCGAGTGGCTGGAATAACGCCTCCCAAACCGATTCCGGTTTGGATCATACGCTGGCGCCGAGCCTGGCCAGCACGGCCTTGGGAATATTGTATTCCCGGATCACCGCGTCGTGCTTGCGCAGGCCGCAGAGTTCGCGCTGGATGAAATAGCCGTGCACCGCGTCGGCTGCGTCCTTGAGCAGCCGGGGTCGATCGTCGCTGTCGCCATTCTCGCGCAGCCTCGTCAGTGTTTTCTCGACGCGCCGGCCGGCGCGGCCGAGCGCTGCCGCCTTTTCGCCGAGGATTTCATGGCCAAGCAGATCCAACGCGCTCTCCTGCGCGCCGGACCGTCCAAAATTCGATGGCAATCTCACCGCCATGATTTCACTCCGGTCTATGGAAAACTACTCCGCCGGCCGGGTCTCGGCCAACGCGCTCTCTTCGTTGAACAGGAAGCCGCCGGACTGCCGTTTCCACAGCCGTGCATAGAGCCCGTCGAGCGCAACCAGTTCGTCATGCGTGCCTTGTTCGACGATGCGGCCCTCGTCGAGCACCACCAGCCGGTCGAGTGCCGCGATGGTCGACAGCCGGTGCGCGATGGCGATGACTGTCTTGCCTTCCATCAGCCTTGCCAGATTCTCCTGGATTGCCGCCTCGATGTCGGAATCGAGCGCCGAGGTCGCCTCATCGAGCACCAGGATCGGTGCGTCCTTGAGGAAGACGCGGGCGATCGCCACGCGCTGGCGCTGGCCGCCCGAGAGCTTGACGCCGCGCTCGCCGACAAAGGCTTCATAGCCAGTACGATCGCGACTGTCGCGCAGGCCGAGGATGAACTCCTGCGCCTCGGCCTTCTCCGCTGCCGCGATCACCTCGGCGTCGGTTGCTTCCGACATGCCGAGCTTGATGTTGTCGCGCAAGGAACGGTGGAAAAGTGCCGTATCCTGGCTGACGACGCCGATATTAGCGCGCAGCGAATTCTGCGTGACCCTGGAGACGTCCTGCCCGTCAATGGTGATCTTGCCGCTCTCGAGGTCGTAGAGGCGCAGGATCAGGTTGACCAGCGTCGTCTTGCCTGCGCCGGACGGCCCGACCAGTCCGACCTTTTCACCCGGCCGCACCACGAGGTCGATGCCGTTGAGCACGCCGGACCCCTTGCCGTAATGGAACTCGACGTTTCTGACGTCGATGCGCCCACCGCCAACGAGAAGCTCTTTCGCGTCGGGCGCATCGGTCAGGCCGAGCGGCTTCGAGATCAGCGCCTTCGAGTTTTCCAGCACGCCGAGGTTCCGCAAAATACTGTTGAGCTGCATCATCAGCCGGCCGAGCAGCATGTTCAGCCGCAGCACCAAGGACAGCGTGAAGGCGACGGCGCCGACGGTGATCGAGCCTTCGACCCAGAGATAGACGGCAAAGCAGGCGATCGCCGTGATCATGATCCCCGACAGCATGGTCAGCGCCATGCGCACGCCGGTCAGCCGGCGGGTGAACGGGCGCAGCGCGTCGAGATAGATGTCGAAGCCGTTCCTGATATAGCGGTCGTCGCCATCGGCCGAGAACAGCTTCAGCGTCTGCACGTTCGAATAGGAATCGACGATGCGGCCGGTGATCATCGAGCCGGCTTCGGCGGTGGCCTCGGCATGCTTGCGGATCGCCGGCAAATAGCGTCTGGCCAGCAGGCCGAAGGCTGAGATCCAGATCACCACCAGCACCGCCAGCCTGAGATCGAGCCCGGCGACCAGCGCCAGCGTCGTCACCGTATAGACGACCATGAACCAGACGACCTCGATGAAGCTTTCCATCAGATCGCCGGTCGCCTGCCCCGCCTGCCAGACCTTGGTCGCGATACGTCCGGCAAAATCGTTCTGGAAGAAGGCGTAGGACTGGCGCGACACATGGCGATGCGCCTGCCAGCGCACCAGATTATAGAAACCCGGCGTGATCGTCTGCTCGTCGACCAGCGCCGACAGGCCGACGACGATGGTGCGGATGACCAGCACCACGGCGATCATGAAGACAAGTTCGGGGCCGGCGGCAGTCCACAAGGCATGCCAGCTACGTTCGCCAGGAAGCTGGTCGAGGATGTCGACCAGCCGCCCGACGAAGTAGAACAGTCCGGCCTCGACCAACGGCGCGATGCCGCCGATCACCAGCATGGCGAAGAAAGCGATCTTCGCCTGCCCGACATAGTGCCAGAGGAAACCCCTGACGCCGGCAGGTGGCCGAAGGTCCGCGGGCTCCCGGAACGGATAGACCCAGTTCTCGAACCAGCGGTAGATGGCAGTCATCATTCGGCGGCTTCACCCTTGGCGAGTGCATCGTTGGCGGCTGCATCGTTGGCAGAGGGGCCGTCGTCGAGCAGGAAGCCGCCCGACTGGCGCTGCCAGAGCTGGGCGTAGAGCCCGCCGCTGGCAACGAGTTCCTCATGCGAACCTTCTTCGATGACGCGGCCCTTGTCCATGACGACGAGCCGGTCCATGGCGGCGATCGTCGACAGCCGGTGCGCGATGGCGATGACGGTCTTGCCTTGCATCAGTTTGTAGAGGTTCTCCTGGATGGCCGCCTCGGCCTCGGAATCGAGCGCGGACGTCGCCTCGTCGAGAATGAGGATCGGCGCGTCCTTCAGCATAACGCGGGCAATGGCAATGCGTTGCCGCTGGCCGCCGGACAATTTGACGCCGCGATCGCCGACATGCGCGTCGAAATTCTTGCGGCCACCGGCGTCCGAAAGCCCTGATATGAAATCAAGCGCTTCGGCGCGGCGTGCCGCCTCGACCAGCATCTCGTCACTGGCGTCCGGCCGGCCATAGAGGATGTTCTCGCGCACCGAACGATGCAGCAGCGAGGTGTCCTGCGTGACCATGCCGATCTGGGCGCGCAGCGAGTCCTGCGTCACCGCCGCGATGTCCTGGCCGTCGATCAGGATCTTGCCGCTTTCAAGGTCGTAGAAGCGCAACAGAAGATTGACCAGCGTCGACTTGCCGGCACCCGAACGGCCGACGATGCCGACCTTCTCGCCCGGCTTCACCGTCAGCGACAGGCTTTCGATCACGCCCTTCTGCTTGCCGTAGTGGAAGCGGATGTCCTCAAAACGGATCTCGCCCTTGGTCACGGCAATATCCTTGGCCCCAGGCCTGTCTTCGACGAGGCGGGGCAGCGAGATCGAGCTGATGCCGTCTTGCACCGTGCCGATATTCTCGAACAGCGTGGACATCTCCCACATGATCCATTGCGACATGCCCCACAGCCGAAGCACGAGGCCGATGACTAGGGCGACGGCGCCGATCGTCACGGCCTGGCCGAGCCACAGCCACAGCGAGATCGCCGTGACCGAAAACAACAGCAGCGAATTCAGGATGTAGAGCAGGCCGTAGAGCTGCGTCACCAGCCGCATCGACCGATAGACGGTATCGAGAAAGCCGGCCATGCCTTCCCGGGCGAAGGACGCTTCGCGCCGCGCATGCGAGAACAGCTTGACCGTCTGGATGTTGGAGTAGCTGTCGACGACACGGCCGGTCATGGTCGAGCGCGCATTGGCCTGCTCCTCACCGACCTTGCCCAGCCGCGGGATAAAATAGCGCAAGAGCAGGACATAGCCGGCAAGCCAGACGGCAAGCGGCGCCGCCAGCCGCCAGTCTGCCGAGCCGACGATGAACAGCATGCCGAGAAAATAGACGACGATATAATTGAGCACGTCGATGAGCTTGATGACGCATTCGCGCACCGCGAGCGCAGTCTGCATCAGCTTGGTCGCGATGCGTCCGGCGAACTCGTCCTGATAGAAGCTCATCGACTGCTTGAGCAGATAGCGATGCACCTGCCAGCGGATACGCATCGGATAGTTGCCCATCAGCGTCTGCTGGTTGAGGAGCGAATGGAACCAGACCGTCGCCGGCAGCGCGAAAACCACGATGAAGGCCATGCCGGCCAGCTTCAAGCCTTCGGTCTGCAGGAACGTCTCGCGATTCTGCGCCGACAGCCAGTCGACGATCCGGCCCATGAAGCCGAACATCCACACCTCAGCCAGCGCGATGGCCGTCACCAGCACCGCATCGAGAGCGATGTAGGGCCACGCGCCGCGCGTATAATGCACGCAGAAGGCGATCAGCGTCCTCGGCGGCTCGACCGGTTCCGCAGCCGGAAACGGATCGAGCCTTTTTTCAAACCAGCTAAACATAGTGATGCTCACAATATTGTTTCCGCTCACGCGGCACGGGAACGGACGACGTGCCCAGACCGCATGGCGTCAAGGACCGGCGATACGGAATCGTCCGCCTCGCCGGTCCTGCTTCGCGCTATATAGGTTGTCGCGGGCCTTTCGCCGACAGTTTCGTTTGACGATGCTGACGACGTTTTGACGATCCGGATTTTCGCGCCGGTTTTTGCACCAGGCCGGATGAGCCTGATGATCCGGCGCACCAGCGACGGCCGGCTATAGTCCGGAACGGCATGCGAGAAATCGACGTCCGGCAGCATGCCGCGATGCGGACGCTGGCGGGTCTCGGCGTGAACCGCCGACGAGTAGGTCTCGCCGATTAAAAGCGCCCAAGTCGCGGTTTTGCGCTCGTGCAGGCTTCTTGAGCCGGGTATTCTACAGGGATCGAACATCGGTCCGTCCTCCAGTTGAAGATGCAGATAGAAGGGTGAACCAACCCGGACCGTGGGCACGCGCCGCGCGGCAAGGGTGATATCGGTCGAAGCACGTTCAGGTGGGGCGTTCAGCCCCTTCGACAGCTTGAAAAACATCGCCGGATTCCTTCGAAGGCCGAAAAAGGTTTCGGCGGGAATCGGTGCGATTGAAGTCTAGAAGTTCAGGAGAATCGTCGTACCGAAACCGCCGTCGGGCTGGTAAGCCCACGAGAGGGGTGGTGGATGTGCATGGCCATCATGAATTACCCCTTCATCGGTTCGGGTTGACAATGCTGGCCGTATAACCGACTTCGCAGAAAATGACCACCCGCCAGTCCAGGAATTTCCAAAACCGCGAGAGCTCTGTGGCTGATCTGCCACTTATTAGAAAGACGCGGAAATGAACGACCGTCTCCGCATTGCGCTCTACCAGCCGGATATCGCCGGCAATACCGGGACTATCCTGCGCTTCGCCGCTTGCCTCGGCCTTGGGGTCGACATCATCGAACCGACCGGCTTCCCGCTCTCCGACCGGGCGCTGAAACGGGCCGGCATGGACTATCTCGAAATGGCGGCGCTGACCCGGCATGTCGACTGGCACGCCTTCGAGGACTGGCGTAAAGGCGAAGCGCGGCGGCTGGTGCTGCTGTCGACCAAAGCCGCGAGCGCCTATACGGATTTCGTCTTCACCGGCGCCGACGTTCTTCTGTTCGGCCGCGAATCCGCAGGCGTTCCGGATCATGTCCACGAGGCGGCGGATGCGCGACTGACCATCCCGATGCAGGGCACCGCGCGCAGCATCAACGTCGCGCTTTCCGTCGCCATGGTGGCTGGCGAGGCGATGCGGCAGCTTGGATAGGATTTGCAGACCGTCAGCGCGCGCGGCGAGTACGGCCGCTTTCTGGTCGACGACTGCGCCCTCTCTTGTCATTCTAACCCAGGCGCACATCGCCTTCTCCTGCGGTTTGCCTATCCAGAATTTCTTCGTTACAAGCTCAACTTAACCTGAGGTCAAGCGGAAAATCGGAGATGGCTGCGGCAACGGAATTGACAGTCGGCCAGGTGGCGATGCGCAGCGGCGTCGCGGTGTCGGCGCTGCATTTCTACGAAGCGCGCGGGCTGATCCGCAGCCATCGTACCGCCGGTAATCAGCGGCGCTACGGCCGCGACGTGCTGAGGCGTGTGGCGATCATAAAGGTGGCGCAGGAGGTCGGCATTTCGTTGGCCGAGATCGGCACAGCACTTCGATCACTGCCTGAAGGCCGAACGCCGACGCGCGAGGACTGGAATCTGCTGTCGACGGCTTGGCGCGACGAACTCGACCAGAAGATTGCCCAGCTCAAGAAGCTGCGCGACGGGCTGACCGACTGCATCGGCTGCGGCTGCATGTCGATTGACAAATGCCCGCTGCGGAACAAGGGCGACCGGCTGAGTACCCGGGGGCCGGGAGCGAGACGGCTGTTGATCGAGCGTTAATCCGCCGCCGGCAGCCGCCTGATGGTGAATTCGATGACGTCGCCCGGCCGCTCGAACCAGCTTTCGATCTCGGTCCAATAGGCCTGCTTGGGAAAACGCTCGAACCACTCTTTCGCCTTGAGGCGCGCGTCGGAGCGCGGCAGCACAAAGGTCTCGCGCAGGAAGCCGTCGCGCGGCATGCGCGCGTTCTCGGCGCGCGAACGGTCGAGCCTCTTCTTCAGGCCATCCAGCGGCGGTCTTGCCGGGGTGCGCACGAAAGAACTCCATTCACACGTGACCCTTGCATCCAAGAGATTAGGGATCGCGGCCGGAAAAGACGAGTCATTTGTCGGGGTACGCCCCGCAACCGGAGACAGCATTTGCAACGACCCGAGATACCGGCGGGGCTGCCAGCCGACATCGAACAGAAGAAGATGAAGGCACGGCTGTGGTTCGAGACGTTGCGCGAGCGCATCTGCGCCAGCTTCGAGCAGATCGAGCAGGACCTGCAGGGGCCGCAGGCCAGCTGGTCGCCCGGCCGCTTCGAAAAGACGCCGTGGCAACGCGATGCCGGCAACGGTGGCGGCGGTATCATGTCGATGATGCATGGCCGCGTCTTCGAAAAGGTCGGCGTCCACACCTCGACCGTTCATGGCGAATTCTCGCCCGAGTTCAGGAAGCAGATGCCGGGCGCCGACGACGACCCGTCCTTCTGGGCGAGCGGCATTTCGCTGATCGCCCATCCGTGGAACCCCAACGTGCCGGCCGTGCATATGAACACGCGCATGGTCGTCACATCGCGCCTGTGGTTCGGCGGCGGCGCCGACCTGACACCGGTGCTCGATCGCCGCCGCAGCCAGGACGACCCCGACACGATCGCCTTCCACAGGGCGATGCAATTTGCCTGCGAGAAGAACGCGGCGATCGCCGACTTCGCGAAATTCAAGGCCTGGTGCGACGAGTACTTTTACCTGCCGCACCGCGACGAGCCACGCGGCACCGGCGGTATCTTCTTCGACTGGCTGCATTCGGGCGAGGACAAAGGCGGCTGGGACGCCGATTTCAACTTCGTCCAGGATGTCGGGCGATCCTTTCTCGTCGTCTACGGGCATCTGGTGCGCGCCAACTTCAACGACAACTGGACCGATGGCGACCGTGACGAGCAGCTCATCCGCCGCGGCCGCTATGTCGAATTCAACTTGCTTCACGATCGCGGCACCATCTTCGGGCTGAAGACCGGCGGCAATGTCGCCTCGATCCTGTCCAGCCTGCCGCCAGAGGTGAAATGGCCGTAAAATCTCGGTGAGCGCGACGTGAGCCGCAATCGGGTCCAAATCCCGAGAATTTGACGGCGAATGTGGCGCAAGGCGCGCCAGAAAATATCTTTTTCGTCTAATATACTATTGAAAATATTGGGCTATTTGTCGCGTCGGGCCGGGAAACGCCGGCGGTTCTTACCCCCCGAGAGCTGCGACCCGACGTGACCGGACGGCCCATGATTAAGTGGGGTACCTCTCCCAAGCAGGTGCCCGCATTTTCCAGGAGAGCATGCCATGCGCAAGCTTATTATGACCGCAGCCGCTGCTGCCGTTCTCGCCTCTGGTACCGCCGCATTCGCCGCGGTCAAGCACACCACCGGCACGATCAAAAGCTTTGATGGAACGGCGATGAGCCTAGTTCTGGATAACGGAGCCACCTTTACGTTGCCCCAGACCTTCAAGGATCCTGGCCTGAAGGTCGGCGAAAAGGTCCGCGTCACGTGGGATATGAGCGGCAAGGACAAAATTGCCGAGGCAGTCAAGATCGTGAAGTGATGGCCTGCCCGCTGGAGCAAGACAACGTCTTGCCTCGGAGGTAGCGTAGAGGGCGGAGCAGCGATGCTCCGCCTTTTCGCAAACCCGTACACTAGAACGCCGCTTGTCGGCTTGGACGCGCGGCGCTCTAAGGCAACCAAAACCGTTCGATCGTGTTATGCTTAGCTGGCCAGCGTATAACCCGAATGCCGGAACCCGGTTTCGAGATCATGCGCGAGATCAAAGGTCTGGAGCTTCCGTGTCAGTGCGCTGCGCGGCGCTCCAAGGAGGAAATGAGGAGAAGCCGATGAAGGAATTCCATTGCGGGTCGCTCGTACCCGGCTGCGAGTGGCACACACGCGCCGAGGAGGAGGCAGAGGTCATGCGTCGTGCCGTCGAGCATCTGCGCGAGACGCATGGCGAGACGGTGATCCGCGAGACGATGATCGAGGCGATCCGCTCGCGCATCGAAAAGGTCCGCGACGCAGCGTGATGGTTAGGATTGGAGTGCCTCTGCGGCGCGCTTGAGCAGCGCGCCGCGATCAAGCGCAAAACCGGACTCGACCCATTCCTTTTCAAGATTCTTCAACGTTGCACCAAGCTTCGGCCCCGGTGAGGCGCCAAGTGTCGTCAGATCGGCGCCCTTGATCGGAAAAACAGGGCTTTGCCATTTTGCGGCGAAGGCAAGCAGGCGCGAGAAGCCGCCGGCTTCGAGCAGTGCGTCATTGTCTTCGACCGCGCGGGCTCGAGCGGAAGCGAGCGACAGCCGCAACCGATCGACAAAGCCTTGGCGGTCGCCAGAATAGAGCTTTTTCGCCAACTCTCCTTCGGTTGTTTTCGGATCGATGGCAGCGGTCATCGCCCAGTACCGCAGGCGGCTTGCCTCGCTCACGGAAAGCCTCAATCTCTCGGCAAGCGTTTTCATGCGCGCGGCATCCGGCGGCACGATGGCTTCCAGCCTGAGCAGCGGGTCCGGCGCCCAGGCCAGATCCTTCTCGGTCTTGGTCAGCCCGTGGATGGCATCAATGCCCCATTTCTCGCTTTCCGGCAAAACGCCGGTCAGAACGCCGGCCTGGCGCATCCACAGCAGCGCCCGCGACGGATCTGGCGCTGACAGCAATTTCTTCAACTCCCACCAGACGCGCTCGACCGAGAGCTGGTCGAGCCCCTGCTTCAGCCGGGCGCAAGCCTTCAACCCTTCGGCATCCGGCCTGCCGTCCCCATACCAGGCGAAAAAGCGGAAGAAACGCAGGATGCGCAGATAATCCTCGCGGATGCGCGCTTCCGGATCGCCGATGAAGCGCAGCCGCCGCGCTTCGATATCGGCGATACCGCCGACCAGATCGACGACAGTTCCGTCAGCTTCGGCGTAGAGTGCATTGATGGTGAAATCGCGCCGCTCCGCGTCGGCTTTCCAGTCGCGGCCGAACGACACTTTGGCGCGGCGGCCGTCGGTTTCGATATCGGCACGAAGCGTGGTGATTTCATAGGCCTTGCCGTGGGCGACCGCGGTGACGGTGCCATGCTCGATGCCGGTCGGCACCGTCTTGAAGCCTGCCGCCTCGGCGCGCCGGATGGTTTCCTCGGGCACTGTGGTGGTGGCGATGTCGATGTCGGCAACCGGCTGTCCGATAAGCGCATTGCGCACGGCACCGCCGGCGACACGCGCCTCCTCGCCACCGTCGGTCAGCGCGGCGAGGAGGCGCTGCAAGTGGCTTTCGTCGAGCCAGCCGGCCTTGCCCGCGATCGACACCGGATCGCTCACGAATAGAGCCTTTCATAAAGCGTTCGGATGATGCCCGCAGTAACGCCCCAGATGCGCTGGCCGCCATAGGGCATCTCGTAAAAGAACCATTCGAGGTCGTTCCACATGCGGCTGTCCCTGGTGTGGTTGGCGGGGTCCATCAGAAAGCCCAGCGGCACCTCGAAGACGGCATCGACTTCGTCGGAATTCAGCGTCAGGCTGAAACCGGGCCGCACAATCCCGAGCACCGGGGCGATGCGATAGCCGCTGCCGGAGACGTAGTCCGGCATGCGGCCGAGGATCTCGATATGATCCCCATCGAGACCGATCTCCTCGAACGTCTCGCGCAATGCCGCCGCTTCCGGGCTCACATCGGTTGGATCGATGGTTCCGCCGGGGAAAGCCACCTGCCCCGAATGGTTGCGCAGCTTTTCCGCCCGCCGGGTCAAAAGGACCGTGGCCTCGTGGCCATGGTCGACCACCGGGATCAGCACGGCGGCATCGCGCAGCGCCTTGGCCAGTTTCAGCCTGGGATGACCCGGATTGAAGCGGTGGTCGCCAAAATCGTCACCGGCATGCGCCTGCGGCTGCGCCACGACGCGCTGGCGAAACTCGGCGGCGGAAAATGGCACCGGCGTCACCTGATCCATCATAGGCGGTCCATCATGCGCTCAGCCGTTTCAGTTTCTCAGCCGGCATGATCGGATAGACCTCGCCTTTGGAACGGACGGCAAACATCGTCTTGCCGCCGATGTCGATCTCTTCGCCGTGCTCGACCAGCTCGTACATCACTGGCCGCGCCACCAGCGCTTCCAGCCGCCCGCGCACCAGCACATAGGGCTTCAGGCCACCTGTCTCGTCCTCGTCGACGAATCGCAGCGGATGCTCCGCCCCAGCCTCGACCACATCGCCGACATTGGTACGAAAGGTGATGATTTGCCCGTCGCCGGCGCCCGACACATCCATCTCGACGGCGATGAAGGGCGCGTCGGCGACGCGGATGCCGACCTTTTCCACCGGCGTCACCAGATAGGTCTTGCCGTCGTCGTCCTTGCGCAGCACCGAGGAGAAAAGCTGCACCAGCGGCATCCGGCCGATCGGCGTTCCCAGATAGAACCAGGTGCCGTCCTGCTTGATCTCCATGTCGAGATCGACGCAAAATGCCGGATTCCAGCGTTCCACCGGCGCCGGCCCCTTGCCGGCGCGCGTCGCGCGCGAGACCAGCGCCTCTAGCCCACGCGCCTCGGTCGCGGCCGTCAGGCTCTCTTCACGATGCTCGGCGGCTTCTGTCATGGTCACGAAATAGTCACTGTTGTTCCGCTTGTCAGCCTAAGTCTGTGATTTAAGTTCTTTGCAGGCGCCATGCGAGGCCGAATCGCGGCATTCTGCGGCCCCCAAGGTGCCAAGCGGTATTTCCAACCAGAAGGATCGATGCTGCATGAGCGTTATGATCAAGGAAAGCCCGATCAGCGAAAAGGACATGGTGGCGCAGGCCGAGAAGGCGCTGGCTGACATTTCGAGGGTCCGCGACGGCGTCGGCCGGGTCATCTTCGGCCAGGAAAGCGTCGTCGAGCGCACGCTCGTCGCATTGCTGGCAGGCGGCCATGCACTGCTGGTCGGGGTGCCCGGCCTTGCCAAGACCAAGCTGGTCGAAACGCTGGGCATCGTGCTCGGCCTCGATTCGCGCCGCATCCAGTTCACGCCCGACCTGATGCCATCCGACATTCTCGGCTCAGAGGTGATGGAGCAGGATGAATTCGGCAAGCGTTCGTTCCGCTTCATTTCCGGACCGATCTTCGCGCAACTGCTGATGGCCGACGAGATCAACCGCGCCTCGCCGCGCACCCAGTCGGCGCTGCTGCAGTCGATGCAGGAATACCACGTCACCATTGCCGGCGTGCGCCATGACCTGCCGGCGCCGTTCCATGTTCTGGCGACGCAGAACCCGCTGGAGCAGGAGGGCACCTATCCGCTGCCCGAGGCTCAGCTCGACCGCTTCCTGATGCAGGTCGACATCCTTTACCCCGAGATCGAGGCGGAGCGCCGCATCCTGCTGGAAACCACCGGCATCGAGGATGCCAAGGCCGAAAACGTGCTGCAGCCGACGCGGCTGAAGGACATCCAGACGCTCATCCGCCGCATGCCGGTGCCTGAAAGCGTCGTCGAGGCGATCCTCAAGCTGGTGCGCTCGGCGCGTCCCGGCCAGGGGAACGCCGATACCGACAAGCACGTCGCCTGGGGCCCGGGCCCGCGCGCCAGTCAGGCGCTGACGCTGTGCGCCCGCGCCCGCGCCCTCTATGACGGCCGGCTGGCGCCGTCGGTCGACGATGTCCGCGCACTGGCCGAGCCGGTGCTGCAGCACCGCATGGCGCTGACCTTCGCCGCCCGCGCCGAGGGCACCACGGTACGCGACGTCGTGGCGAAGCTCGCGAAAGGGATTTGATGGCGCGCATCGGTGAAGCGCAGGCACCGACAGCGACGCGCGATGCGCTCGCCAGAGGCCGGTTGCGGGCTTCCCTGGTGCCGGACCTGCTGGTCGAGGCGCGCCGCATCGTCAACACGGTGATTGCCGGCTGGCATGGCCGTCGCAAGCGCGGCATCGGCGAGAATTTTTGGCAGTTCCGGCCCTATGTCGAAGGCGATTCCTCGCGCATCGACTGGCGCCGCTCGGCGCGCGACGACCACACCTATGTCCGCGACCGCGAATGGGAGGCCGCCCATACGGTGTGGCTGTGGGCCGACCCCTCGCCTTCCATGCTCTACAAATCGACCGGAGCCAGCGTTTCCAAGGAGTCGCGCGCTCTGGTGCTGGCGCTGGCCATGGCCGAGCTTTTGTCGCGCAGCGGCGAGCGCATTGCCTGGCCGGGCCTGACCGACCCGTTCACCGCCCGCAATGGCGCCGAGCGCATCGCGGCGCAACTGATGCACGCCGCCGACCTGCCGGCAAAGCCCGACCTGTCCGGCATCCGCCGCTTCTGCGACATCGTCATCGTCAGCGATTTCCTCGACCCGGTTGAGGACACCATAGCCTGGCTGGACGTGCTCGCCCGCCACGGCGTGCGCGCCCATCTGATCGAGGTCGCCGATCCGGCCGAGGAAAGCTTCCCCTATGCGGGGCGCACCGAATTCACCGATCCTGAGACCGGCGACAAGCTGACCGCCGGCCGCGCCGAAATGCTGGGCGAAGAATATCGCCTGCTTTATGCCGCCCGCCGCCAGGAACTGGCCGCGTGGTGCAAACGGCTTGGCTGGAGCTTTACCGTCAATCATACCGACCGCCTTGCCTCCGAGGCGCTGGTGCGCATCCACATGGCGATGACCGCCGAGGGCGCCTTTGCCGGGAGGGCTCGCGCATGAGTTGGCTGCCGCTCTCCTTCGGGGCGCCGATGGTGCTGTGGGGCCTGCTGGCGCTGCCGGTGATCTGGTGGCTTCTGCGGCTGACCCCGCCCAGGCCGCAAACCGAGGTGTTTCCGCCGCTCAGGATTCTCGCCCGCGTGCTGAGGCGCGAAGAAACGCCGCAGCAGAGCCCGTGGTGGCTGACGTTGCTCAGGCTGCTGATGGCCGCGCTTATCGTGGCAGCACTTGCCGAGCCCGTCTTCAACCCGCGCGAAAAGCTGCCGGCCGAGGGCGCTGCCCTGGCGCTGGTGATCGACAATGACTGGGCAAGTGCCGCCGACTGGGGTAAGCGCGTCGCCACCGCCGAGCGGCTGATCGCCGATGCCAATTCGAACGGTGTGCCGGTGCTCATCGCTTTCACCGCCGAGAAGCCGAATGCCGAGATCGGTCCCTTCGATGCCGCTGCCGCGCTCAACCGGCTGCGCGCGGCAAAGCCGCGCCCGATCCCGACCGACCGCCCCGCCGTCTATGCCCGCGTCGCATCAGCCCTGGAGTCGCTGCCGGGCACCAGCGTTGCCGTGCTCGCCGATGGCCTGGCGGCGCAAGGCGACGAAGCCGCCTTCAACACGCTGTTGTCGAAGAACGCAGCACGCGTCGTCTGGGCCGTCTCCGACCGACTGTCGCTGACCGGCCTGACCGGCGCCGATAACCAGGTCGACGGCTTCGCCCTGACCGCCATCCGCGCACCGGGCGATCCGGCACCTGTACAGGTGACGGCCGGCGCCTTCGACGACAAGGGCCGCCGCATCGCCGACGCGACGCTGACCTTTGCCCCGGGCGTAACCACCGCCACCGCCACGATGGCGGTGCCGTTCGAACTCCGCAACGACTTCGCCTACATCGCGCTCGATGGCGAACGCCAGGCCGGTGCCGTCCGCGTGCTCGATGAGAGCTCGAAACGCCGCCGCGTCGGGCTGCTGTCGCAGGCCGAGGCCGACCAGGCGCAACCGCTGCTGTCGCCGCTCTACTACATCCGCCGCGCCCTGCAGCCCTTCGCCGATCTCGTCGAGCCGTCCAGCGTCGATCTCGCCGATGCCATCCCGCAACTGCTCGATCAGAAACCGGCGATGATCGTCATGGCCGATGTCGGCACCATTCCGGAACAGGCCCGGGAAAGGCTGGTCGACTGGGTCGACAAGGGCGGCACGCTGGTGCGTTTTGCCGGTTCGCGGCTCGCCGCTGCCGGCAATGACGACGACCTGCTGCCGGTCCGGCTCCGCACAGGCGAGCGCTCGCTGGGCGGCGCGCTGTCATGGACGGCGCCGCAGCCGGTCACCGAATTCCCGAAAACCGGCCCCTTCGCCGACCTCGCGCCGCCCACCGAGGTCACCGTCACCAGGCAGGTGCTGGCCGAACCGACGCCCGATATCGTCGAGCGCACCTGGGCCACCCTTGCCGACGGTACGCCGCTGGTGACCGGGATGAAGAAGGACAAGGGTACGCTCGTGCTGTTCCACGTCACCCCCGAGGCGACATGGTCCAACCTGCCGATCTCCGGCAGCTTCGTCGAGATGCTGCGGCGCATCGTGCAACTGTCGCGCAACCAGGGAGCGGCGGTCGCCAATGCCGAAGCCGCCGCCACGTCGCTGGCACCTTATCGCATGATCGCCGCCGACGGCACGCTGGTGCCGCCGACGCCGGACGCCAGGCCGCTGGTGCCCGGCGCCGGCCCGCTGCCGGTGACGCTGGAAAACCCGCCCGGCCTCTACGGCTCCGAGACGGGGGTATTCGCTCACAATCTGCTCGGTGGCGACAGCGCATTCACGCCGCTGGCCCGGCCTGAGATCACCGTGCCGGTCACCACCGTCCAGTATGCCTTCGACGAGCAGCGCAACCTCAAAGGTCCGCTTGTCACGGCCACCCTGGTGCTGATGGTGCTCGACACGCTTGCCGTATTCTGGATGGGCGGCCTGTTGTCGCGCCGCCCGCGCCGTCCCGGTGCTGCGGCGACGGCAGCCGTCCTGCTGATTGCGCTCGGCGCCTTGATTGGCCACGCGGACGTCGCGCGTGCCGACGACGCCAAACCGGGAGATACGGAGGCGATCGGGGACATTTCAAAGACCCGGATCGCCTATGTGCTGACCGGCGAGCCGGGTGTCGACTCGATCAGCCGCGCCGGGCTCGAAGGCCTGACCCGCTTTCTCATCGAAAAAACCGCGCTCGAACCCGGAGCACCGGCCGGCGTCGACATCTCGAAGGACGAACTGTCCTTCTACCCGCTGATCTACTGGCCGATCGATCCCGCCGCCCCGATGCCGAGCGAGGCCGCCATCGCCCGTATCGACGCCTATATGCAGCAGGGCGGAACGGTCTTGTTCGACACCCGCGACCAGTTCGCCAACGGCATTGGTGCGGATTCGACCAGCCCCGCAACGGAGCGGCTGCGCGACATCCTCGGCAACCTCAACGTGCCACCGCTGGAACCGGTGCCTTCGGACCACGTGCTGACCAAATCCTTCTACATCCTTCCAGAGTTTCCCGGCCGCTTTGCCGGCAGCCCGCTTTGGGTCGAGGCATCGCTCGAAGCCAGCAACACCGAGCACCGCCCGGTGCGCACCGGCGACGGCGTTTCCCCGATCATGATCACCGCCAATGATTTCGCCGGCGCCTGGGCGGTCGACGAGAATGGCGACCCGCTATTGCCGACCGTGCCGTCGGATCCGATGCAGCGCATCTATGCGCTGCGCGCCGGCGTCAACATCATGATGTACATGCTGACCGGCAACTACAAATCCGACCAGGTGCACGTCCCGGTGCTGCTCGAACGGCTGGGGCAATAGACCATGAATTGGTCGCTCGCCTTCGAACCGCTCATCACTTGGCCGCTGCTCGCCGTGGTTCTGTTGCCGCTGCTGCTGCTGGCGCTGGTCGGCCTTTGGTTTCGCCAGCGCGGCGCGATCTTCCGCCTGGCAGCCCTGATTGCGCTGGCTGCGGCGTTGCTCAATCCGGTATTCCTCGACGAAGAGCGCGAGCCGCTGAAAAGTATCGTCGCCGTCGTCGTCGATCGCAGCCAGAGCCAGGATATAGGCGACCGCACCAAGCAGACCGACGCGGCCTTGGCCGGGCTTCAGCAGCGTCTCGGCCGCTTCAAGCAGTTCGACGTCCGTGTCGTCGAAGCCGGCAAGTCCGAAGCCGCCGACGAGCGCACCGAGACGCGGTTGTTTTCCTCGCTCGAAAATGCTTTCCGAGACGTGCCGCCGTCGCGCATTGGCGGCGCCATCATGATCACCGACGGCGAGGTGCATGACGCGCCGCTTGGCGCACCCGACTTCAATGCCCCTCTGCATGCGCTGATTACCGGCAACGACCATGAAAAGGACCGTCGCATCCGCTTCGAGAATGCGCCGCGCTTCGGCCTCGTCGGCAAGCCGCTCGACATGACCTATCGCGTCATCGCCACCAACAACGAAACCGGCCCGGTCGATGTCCGCGTATCGGTCAACGGCGAGCAGGTATCGGTCGAGCACGCCAACATCGGCCAGGCGATGCCGCTGCAGGTGACCATTCCCAGCGCCGGGCGCAACATCGTCGAACTCGCCATCGACCACGAACCGGGCGAACTCACCGATACCAACAACCGCGCCATCGCGCTGATCGACGGCATCCGCGAAAATCTGCGCGTGCTGCTCGTGTCCGGCGAACCACATGCCGGCGAGCGCACCTGGCGCAATTTGCTGAAATCCGACGCTTCGGTCGACCTGGTGCACTTCACCATCCTGCGCCCACCGGAAAAGCAGGACGGCACGCCGATCAACGAGTTGTCGCTGATCGCCTTCCCGACACGCGAGCTGTTCGTCGAGAAGATCAAGGATTTCGACCTGATCATCTTCGACCGCTATCAGCACCGCGACGTGCTGCCGATCCTCTATTACGACTACATTTCCGAATATGTCGAAAAAGGCGGCGCGCTGCTAATCGCGGCAGGCCCCGAATATGCCGGCGAAAGCTCGATCGCCCGCACGCCGCTGATGTCGGCGCTGCCGGCAATGCCGACCGGCGAGGTCATCGACAAGGCCTTCTACCCACGTCTCACCGATACCGGCCAGCGCCATCCGGTCACGCGCGGGCTCGACGGCTCCGCAACCGAGCCGCCGCACTGGAGCCGCTGGTTCCGCACCATCGGCGTCGAGAACCCCGAGGGCGAGGTGGTGATGAAGGGCGCCGACAACCGGCCGCTGCTGCTGCTCGACCGCAAGGGCGAAGGCCGCGTCGGCATGCTTTTGTCCGATCAGGGCTGGCTATGGGCGCGCGGCTTCGAGGGCGGCGGCCCGCATGTCCAGCTCTACCGACGCATCGCCCACTGGCTGATGAAGGAGCCCGAACTCGAGGAGGAGCGGCTGACCGCCGACGGCCGCGGCATGGTGCTTGAAATTCGCCGCCAGACGATGAGCGACGACCCCGGCCCGGCGCAGGTCATCACGCCGTCCGGCAAGGCACTGATCGTCAGGCTCGAGAAATCCGAGCCAGGCGTCTTCCTCGGCAGCGTCGAGACCAGCGAAATCGGTCTCTATCAGGTCGGCAATGGCGACCTGACGGCATTGGCCCATGTCGGGCCTGTCAACGCGCCGGAATTCACCGACGTCGTCTCCACCGAGAACCGGCTGAAACCGCCGGCTGAGGCAACCGGCGGCAGCGTTCGCCGGCTGGCGCCGGCCTCGGCGATTGGCAATCTCACCAGCACTGTCACGCTGCCCTCCATCGTCCCGGTTCGTGCCTCGGGCGCTGCCTCCGGCAACGACTGGATCGGCCTGCGCACCACCGACGACAGCGTGCTCAAGGCCGTCTCGCGCGTGCCGCTGTTCGGCGGCTTCCTCGGCCTCGGCCTGCTGCTTCTGGCGATGGGCTCGATGTGGTACCGCGAAGGACGGTAGTTCCCTTCTCTCTCCCTGCAAACGGGGCGAGGGAGGAGCTCTATTCCTCCGGCTCCGTCGTGAACATCAGCGGGTAGCCCTTAGCCTTGCCGGCATCGGTTGCCCGCGCCGCCTTGGTCTCGGCGACATCCCTGGTGAAGACGGCGACGACACAGACGCCGCGCCGGTGAGCGGTGATCATAACCCTATGTGCCTGGTCTTCACTGAGCTTGAACTCGGCCTTGAGCACCGTCACGACGAATTCGCGCGGCGTGAAGTCGTCATTGACCAGGATGACCTTGTAGAGCTTCGGCCGTTCGACCTTCGGCTTCGTGCTGGTACGGGGTTTTGTCGTGATTTCAGGCATTGGACCGGCAATTGCGTACGACAGCTTTGCGGTCATTTTGACATGGGCAAAAGCGGTCGTCCATTCAACCGCGCGCGATCGGCTTCCCGGCGAGCGCAGTTCACAAATCCATGCCTATGTGGGAACTGCCGTTTGGCGTTCAACCGGCGGTGTGGGCCGGGACCGGCCGTACTGTCTGCACGCCAACAAAAGATGACCGCTCCAGGCAAATCGCAACTGGAGCGGTCTTCTCATACGGCAGAAGATGTCGCTTGATCAGGCCTTCGGAGCTGCCTTGACCGCGTGCTTCTTGTGCTTCTTGACGGTCTTCTTGGCAGCGACCTTCTTCACGGCCTTGGCCGGCGCAGCGGTCGTCGTTGTCGTCGCAGCCGGGGTGGTGGTCGCGGCATTGGCGCTGCTGGCGCCGAGAACCGGCATCGAGAGGGCCAGCGCGATGGCGAGACCGAGGGCGGAGAGGAGGGACTTTTTCATGGCTTCACTTCCTTTTTGTGCAGATCGGATTGAGTGTCACTGAACGGGATCGATCGGTGTCACTCC
This sequence comes from Mesorhizobium sp. M1295, assembly GCF_040318135.1. NCBI lineage: Bacteria > Pseudomonadati > Pseudomonadota > Alphaproteobacteria > Hyphomicrobiales > Phyllobacteriaceae > Mesorhizobium > Mesorhizobium sp. M1295. The sequence continues at coordinate 26,919 of NZ_JAMYLU010000010.1, read as the reverse complement.
AAGCAGCTTCAAAGCGTTCGCGAGCATCCGGATTCCCTGTGCCTGTTTCTTGTTGGCGCAGAACCGGTTTCCCTTTCTTTGAAGTGCTTTCGCCGCGGTGACCTGCGTTGCCGCGGCATGGGTTTCGAGGGCTTCGTCAAACTGGCGGTTCAGATCGATGCAACGCTCGCTGCGGGTGGTCGCCACCTTTGCATCGGCCGCCTTTGAATTGGCCGCCTTTGCATCGGCCAGCTTTGCATCGGCATGTTCGACCGCAGCCGTGACGAGCGAAATGGAAAGCAACGCACCCATCAGACTGATCGAGAACCTTTGCATTGGTCTGTCCGTAATCCCGTAACGCGTGTCGCAGCCGATGACCTGACCGCCACGGCACCACTTATGCCTTTGTTTTTTTTCGGCAGTTTTTCCGGATTGTAGAATTTTGTTTCTGGATTGTTTCTGGGCGGCCCGGATCGAGCTGCCGATCTCCACTGGCCAACTTATGGCCTGAATTCTATCGTCTGGCTGACGGCCGAAGCACCGCTTGGGCGATCCACAAATGACAGGTTTCCTGTGAAATCCGACCCCCACATACTGATCGTCGACGACGACAAGGGCATTCGCGACCTGCTTCAGGAATTTTTCCAGAAGCGAGGGCTGCATACATCGGTCGCCGCCGACGGCACCGAGATGGAGACCGTGCTGCGCCGCGCCCAGGTCGACCTGATCGTTCTGGACGTCATGCTGCCCGGCAAGAGCGGCCTGGAGCTCTGCCGCGAGTTGCGCGCCAATTATTCGACACCGATCATCATGCTGACCGCGGTCACCGAGACCACCGACCGCGTCGTCGGCCTGGAGATGGGCGCCGACGACTACGTGCCGAAACCCTTCGATCCGCGCGAGCTGCTCGCACGCATTCGTGCCGTCTTGAGGCGTAATGGCACCGCCGAACCGCGACGTGCCGCTTCGCGGCAGATCTACCATTTCGCCGGCTGGACGATGGACTGTTCGCGCCGCCGGTTGATGGCGCCCGGCGACGTCAGGATCGAGCTAACGATGGCCGAATTCAATCTCCTGCAGACCTTCGTCAAGAGCGCGCAACGCGTACTGAGCCGCGAGCAGCTCATCGAGCTGTCCGGCGGCGACAGCGGCTACAGCTTCGACCGCAGCGTCGACATTCTGGTCAGCCGGCTGCGGCGCAAGATGGAGGACGACCCGAAAACGCCGAAGCTGATCCTGACGGTGCGCAGCGGCGGCTATCAGTTCCTGCCTGAGACGACCTCCGAATGAGACGCATTCTGCCGCAAACGCTGCCGGCCTGGGTGCTGCTCATCGTCATCGCCGGCCTGCTGATCAGCCAGATCGCGACCCTCTACATCGTTTCGCGCGACCGTGCCGCCGCCAATGAAGTCGTCGATCTCTACCGGCTCAACGACCGCGCCTTCTCGCTGGTACAGCTGATGCATGATGCTACGCCGGAACAGCGCAAGGCGACGGCCTCCGGCCTGTTCAACGCCACTTACGCGCTCACCGTCTCCGGCACGCCCGCCGTCACTTCGTCGATAGCCGGCGACGACGAGCTGGCCGAATTGGAGGACATATTGGTCGGTCGGCTATCGAAGTTCGGCATCACCGACGCGCGGGTCCGCCGTGACCCGGCAACGCACGAAGCCGACGCTCCCGGTGGGACGGTCGCAGGTCCCGATATTGGCCAGGTCGAGCGCGACCTGCTGGTGCTGGCCGCCGATTTCGCCCAGAGCGACAAGCTGACCGCTTCGCTTCGCTTTGCCGACGGCCAATGGCTGAACTTCACCGAACCGAACACGCCGGCCGGGCCGATACTGAGCTTCGATAGCCTGCCACTCTATGCCTTGATCGCCGGGCTGGTGGTGGCTTCCTCGATCTGGTCGCTGCGCCGGCTGACGGCGCCCTACCGGATGATGGAGACCGCGGTGAAGCGGATCGGCGAGGACCTGAAGAGCCCGCCGATCGCCGAGAGCGGCAGCCGCGAGGTGCGTACCGCGGCGAAGGCGGTCAATGCCATGCAGGCAAGGCTGCGCGCCTATGTCGAGGACCGCGAGCACCTCGCTGCGGCGCTCGCGCACGACCTGCGCACGCCACTGACCAGGATGCGGCTGCGCCTCGAACTGCTCAGGAATTCGACCATTCGCGCCGCACTGGCGCACGACCTCGCCGACATCGAAGGCATTGCCAGCTCGGTCATCGACTTCGCCACTTTCGAAGTGACCGAGGAGAAGAGCGAGAGGATCGATTTCTGGTCGCTCGTCGAATCGGTCGCCGACGGCTACAAAGAGGTCTCGTTCGACAATGACGATGCGCGCTCGCGCGGCCTGATCTGCATAGCGCGGCCGGTCGCGCTGCGGCGCTGCGTCACCAACCTCGTCCAGAATGCGGTGACGTACGGCAAGAAGGCGCATCTCAGCCTGCGCCAATCGGACAGGACCATCACGCTGGCGATCCGCGACGAGGGGCCGGGCATACCGCAGGCCGAGCTCGACGCCGTGTTCGGCTCGTTCGTGCGCCTGGAACAGTCGCGCAACCGCCAGACCGGCGGCCTCGGCCTCGGCCTGACCATAGCCCGCAATATCGCCCGCGGCGCCGGCGGCGAAGTCAGCCTGTCCAACCATCCCGATGGCGGCCTGTTGACGGAGCTGCGCCTGCCGCTGGCGGTTTAGCTTGCGGTATCGGGCTAAGCTGGCGTTCCTTCGCGCCCCCCCTCTGTCCTGCCGGACATCTCCCCCACAGGTGGGGAAATTGGCTGTCGCCGCCGATTTCGCCAACTACAAACGTTGGAGTGTGAGAGCCGTCTGCGAAACCGCCGATCTCCCCCCAAGTGGGGGAGATGTCCGGCAGGACAGAGGGGGGCGCGACAGAACTCGGCGTTGGTCTTGGTTCTCTCCCCAAGGAGAAAAACTACCTTCGAAGCACCGCGCTCAGCACATCCCTGACGCCGATGGCACCGACGAAGCGCGACTGATCGTCGAACAGCGCCACGGGTGCTGTCTGTGAGCGATGCATGGCCAGCATCACCGTCTTCAGCGAGGTGCCGGGATTGGCCCAGAACACCTGCGCCGTCTCCTCCGGCTGAGCCTCGACGTCGGCGCAGGAGACCCACACCGCCGGCTTGCCGTCGCGCTCGGCCGCCGCCACCAGCCCATGCTCGTCGATCTTGAAGCGCGTCGTCTTGCGGCGGTCGAGCCACACCCAGCCGTTTTCGCCATGTTCGAGGTCGCGGCGGTCGCGCATGACGTTCCAGGCGGTCAGCACCGAGAGCGGGTTCACATTGGCGATGAAGTCGCGGACATAGTCGTTGGCAGGCCGCAGCACGATGTCTTCCGGCGCGCCGGTCTGCACGATGCGCCCGCCCTCCATGATGGTGATGTGGGTGCCGATCTTCAGCGCCTCCTCGAGGTCGTGGCTGACGAAGATGATGGTCTTCTTCAGTTCGGCCTGAAGCTGCAGCAGCTCGTCCTGCAGCTTGGTCCGGATCAGCGGATCGAGCGCCGAGAACGGCTCGTCCATCAGCAGGATCGGCGCCTCGGTGGCGAAGGCGCGCGCCAGGCCGACGCGCTGCTGCATGCCGCCGGAAAGCTCATGCGCGTATTTCTTCGACCACTGGTCGAGATGAACCAGCTTCAGCTGTTTGCTCACCCGCTCCTTGCGCTCGGCTTCCGGTACGCCGGCGAGCTCGAGGCCAAGGCCGACATTTTCCTCCACTGTGCGCCAAGGCAGCAGGCCGAACTGCTGGAACACCATTGCCACCTGCTTTTGCCGCAACCGCCGAAGCGTCGCCTCGTCGCAGGTGACGACGTCGACCGTACCATCGCCGTCCTTGACCAGCACCTGGCCGCGCGAGACGACGTTCAGCCGGTTGACGGCTCTGAGCAGCGTCGATTTGCCGGAGCCGGACAGGCCCATCAGCACCGAAATCTCACCCTCGTGCACGGTGAGGCTGGCACCGGCACAGCCCAGCACGTTACCGGTCTGTTCGAGGATCTCGGCACGGGTGGCGCCGCTGTCGATCAGCGCCAGCGAACCGGCCTGGTCGGCGCCAAAGACGATGTCGACATTCCTGAAATCGACGGCGACGGTCATTTCTTGCCTCCCACGCCGATGCGCGTCATTCGATCAAGCACGATGGCGAGCACGACGATGGCCAGACCTGCCTCAAGCCCGAGGTCGATCCGGCGCGACCCGAGCGCCCGGTTGATTTCTGTGCCGAGGCCGCCGGCGCCGATCAGGGCGGCGAACACCACCATCGACAGCGACAACATGATCGATTGGGTCAGCCCAGCCATGATGGTCGGCAGTGCCGAAGGCAGCTCGACCTTCCACAGCAGCTGGCGCTTGGTGGCGCCGAACGCTTCGCCCGCCTCGACGATCGATTTCGGCACCGAGGTGACGCCGAGATGGGTGAGCCGAACCGAGGTCGGGATGACGAAGATGATGGTGACGATCAGGCCGGGCGCGTTGCCGAGGCCGAACAGGGTCAGCACCGGGATCAGGTAGACGAAGGTCGGCAGCGTCTGCATCAGGTCGAGCACCGGCAGCATGACGCGATAGATCTTCGGCTTGTGCGCGGCCCAGATGCCGAGCGGCACGCCAATGGCCATCGAGACGGCGGCGGCGGCAACGACCAGCACCAGCGTCTCCACTGTCTGCTTCCACAGGTTCTGGTTGAGGATGAACAGCAACCCGATGAACACCGCCAAAGCAAGGCCTTTCGAACGCTGCAGGAAATAGGCGAGCAAAGCGATCAGGGCGATCAGCAGAACCGGCGGCAGCAACAGCAACCCGTCGACGATGCCATCGAGCAGGAAGTTGAGGCTGTTGGAGAAAGCCCTGAAGACGGTGTCGAAATTGTCGGTGAGAAAGCCGAAAAACGCCTTCCCCCACGCGCCTACGGGGATCTTGTAGCTGACCAGGAATTTGGAGATCGGATCCATCTAGCCCCTCTTCTGCCGGCGCCGTCCTTTGCCGGACGGTCATCTTGTCACAGGATATGAAAAAGGGCAGCCATTTCTACCGTGGCTGCCCCTTGTCTCGTCATGCCAGATGGTCGGGTCAGCTTCCGAGCGCTGTTTTCACCGCTGCCGCCGCGTCGCCGCCGTCGAAGGTGGTGACGCCGGCGATCCAGGGAGCAACCGCGTCCGGGTGCTTCTTCAGCCAGTCGGTCGCGACCGTATTGGCGTCGCCACCCTTCAGGATCGCGTCCATCATCTCGCCTTCCATGTCCAGGTTGAACTTCAGGTTGGTGATGAACTTGCCGGCATTCGGGCACTCGGTCGTATAGCCCTTGCGCACGATCGTATGCACGGTGGCGGCGCCGAAGCCAGTGTCGCCCATGCCGTCGAGATAGGTGATCTTCATGGCGCCCATCACCGGATGCGGCGTCCAGCCGAGGAAAGCGATCCATTCATTGTTTTTGATCGACTGCTCGGCCTGGGTGAGCATGCCGGCTTCGGAGGATTCGACCAGCTCGAAGCCTTCGAGATTGTCGGCCGGGTTCTTGATCATGTCGAGGATGATGCGGTTGCCGTCATTGCCGGCCTCGATGCCGTAGATCTTGCCGTCGAACTTGTCCTTGAACTTGCCGAGATCTGTCAGCGTTTTGACGCCGGCGTCGGCGACATAGGTCGGCACGACGATGCCGTAGCCGGCACCGCTCAAATTCTCGCTCACGGTCTCGATCGAGCCTTCTGCGGTGTAGTCCTTGATGTCGTTGGTCATCGACGGCATCCAGTTGCCGAGGAAGACATCGAGGTCCTTGTTCTTCAGCGACGCCATCGTCACCGGCACCGAAAGCTGGATTACCTGCGGCTCGTAGCCGAGCGCGGTGAGCAGCACCGAGGCTATGCCGGTTGTCGCCTGGATGTCGGTCCAGCCGACATCGGACATGCGCACCGTCTTGCAGCTTTCCGGATCGCCGGCGAAGGCCGCAGTCGTGGATAGAAAAGCCGCCAGGCCGAGACCGGCGACGAATGAATTCATGCGCGACATCAAAATTCTCCCATTTCAGTTCTCGGTGAAGCGAAGTGGCGGTTTTATCTCCACCTTTGTTCCGTCAGCCAAACACCATTCTGCTGCGGTTTCAAGCACTAAGGCAACCACGATCAACGGCGCAGGCTGGTCGATCAACGACACGCCCGCCGCTTTCCGGATGGAAGTCGTCTTTTCCCGGTGGAATGTAGGCGCTCCCCCTCCCCGCTTTGTTGCAACTCGGCTTAAAAGGACGGCATGGCCAAGCTGTACTTCCACTATGCAACGATGAATGCCGGCAAGACGACGATGTTGTTGCAGGCCTCGTATAATTACCGCGAGCGCGGCATGACGACGATGCTGTTCATCGCCGGCCACTATCGCAAGGGCGATACCGGGCTGATCTCGTCGCGTATCGGCCTGGAGACGGAAGCCGAGATGTTCCGCGACGGCGACGACCTATTCGCCCGGGTCGCCGAGCATCATGACCACGCCACGGTCCATTGTGTCTTTATCGATGAGGCGCAGTTCCTCGAAGAGGAGCAGGTCTGGCAACTCGCCCGCATCGCCGACCGGCTGAACATCCCGGTCATGTGCTACGGCCTGCGCACCGATTTCCAAGGCAAGCTGTTTTCCGGCTCGCGCGCCCTGCTGGCGATCGCCGACGACCTGCGCGAGGTGCGCACCATCTGCCGCTGCGGCCGCAAGGCGACGATGGTGGTGCGCCTCGGCGCCGACGGCAAGGTGGCCAAACAGGGCGAACAAGTGGCGATCGGCAAGGACGTCTATGTCTCGCTCTGCCGCCGCCATTGGGAAGAGGAAATGGGCCGCGCCGCCCCAGACGATTTCATCGGCTTCACCAAAGCCTAAACCAGCGCTATTGCTTTCATCCGACCTCCCGGCTGACATTCGTTCCGCAATCGCGCCATTGCGGCCTTTGTTGAGCGTGCTGCCTATTTTGATCCACTGCCAGAGCCGTCGGGAGTTCCCATGCTTCGAGTAATTTCGTCTGCAACTGCTTTCCTCATTGCCGGCATCGTTGCCGCGCATGCCGACGGCGATGCTGCTCTCGGCAAGAAGGTCTTCAACAGATGCATGGTCTGTCACGAGGCAACGAGCGACCGCGACAAGGTCGGCCCGCATCTGCTTGGTGTCGTCGGCCGCACCGCCGGCACCGCGGACAGTTATCTCAGCCGTTACTCGCAGGCGATGAAGGATGCCGGCGCCGCCGGTTTGGTCTGGGACGAAGCAAACCTTGCCGAATACCTGCGCGCGCCCCGGCAGAAGGTCCCCGGCAACAAAATGGCCTTCTCCGGCCTGACCAGCGACGAGGACATCGCCAACGTCATCGCCTACCTCAAAGCCGATCCCAAGCCTTGAGCGTCGCTCCCGAGCAAAAATCCAGCCGAGGTCGAAGCGGTGCCTGACCGGCCGGCAGTTACAGCGTAATCATGGCTTGATTATCCTGCAGTCGCCTCCTGAAATTCTTTGTTTTCCTGTAATCCCATGTCTTCCGTCTTTCATTCGCCAAACCCGGCACATATATTCGCGGCGGTTTGCGAAACGAAACCGATGCCGAAGCGGAGGCCCCAATGGCGACATTGCAGAATTTCGATGCCGAGATTGCCAAGACCAAGCAGGTCGTGCAGGACATGCGCACCAAGATTGAGCAGTCCGGTGCCGTGCTCGACACGCTCGCCACCGCCGACAAGAAGATCGGCGATGCCAATTTCGACATCGAGAATGCCCGCATCGAGGATGTGCTGAAGCAGCAGAAGGTGATGGAAGGCAATATCGCCGACCTGATCATCGGCCTCGAGGACGCTACCAACGTCTTCGGCGCCGAATTCGAGAGCATGAAGAACTACACCGGCTGGGAAAGTTTCGTCGGCGTCTTCTCCAGCCAGCGCAAGCAGCGCATGCGCACCGACCGCGTCCGCAACATGTCGCTGGCCGGCAATTTGCAGGAACTGCTGGCGAAGTCCGACACCATCGTCGGCATCCTCAAGGCGCAGAAGCAGGTTCTCGACACGCGCTACAAAACCTCCGAGGCCAGCCTGTCGCAGGTGATCGAGCGCCGCAAGACCACGATGTCCAATCTCGAGACCGTGCAGAAGCGCATCGAGGAGCTCAACCCGATGCTGCTCGACATCGAGAACAAGATCGCCGCCTCGACCAGCCAGAAGGGGCGCACGCAGCTTGAAGGCGAGCGTTCGAAACTGGCCACGGAATACAACGAGAAGCAGGCCAAGGAGCAAGAATTGCTGGCCGAAAGCCAGACGCTGGAGCGCTACACCTCGATGTTCCAGACCTTCGTCGATTCGCTCAACAACCAGATCGCGGCGCAATCGACGCTGATCAACAAGCTGACCATCGATACCGAGCAGCGCATCGTGCTGTACAAGGCGCTGGAAGATTCGCTGAAGACCGCCGCCCAACAGGATGTCGCCCACAAGATCAACACGCTGGGCAGCCAGGTCGACAACACCGCCGAAGAGACCATGGCCGGCATTGGTGCTGCCTCGCAGAAGCACATTGGCGATCTGCTTGAAATGCACGAGAAGAACATGGTCGCCACCGCCGACATCCAGCGCCGCAAGAAGCTCGCCGACGATGCCTTCGCCCGCCGCTTCGACGACGTGATGAAGAAGCACAATTCGGCAAATTATGTGCAGTCGTAATTGCTGCACGTGCACTGCTCCCAAGGGCTGGCAGCATGACCCCCGAAAACGAAGCGGCGGCGCGCTATTTCTCGGCGATCGCGGCGGCACTTGGCGGCCTCGAAGTGTTCATGCGCGACGATCGCTCGCCGCTCTACCGGCACGGCATCGTCGCCAAGATCGTCGCCGAATATATTGCGCGGCTCGACAAGTCGTTCTCATGCTGGCGCAACCGGCTGGGCTTCACCGAGACGTTCCGCATCTCGCGCGCCGAAAGCGGTTTTCCGGTCTTTCAGAACCTGCTCGAGCTGGAAAACGACCGCCTCCAGGCCGATGCGCGCCTCGCCAACCTCCCGCTGGCCGGCGAGCTGCGCGAGGAAATGGCGGACTTCATCCTGCGCCACAAGGAATTTCCCGAAGCGCTGCAGAAATCGATGGCCGAGCGGCTCTACCTCGAAGACGTCAAGAGCGAGACCACCTTTGGCCCGTTCACGCTGGCCCAGACGGCCAAGGTTTCGGTCAATCCGAAGACGTTGCGGCCCTATTATCTGGTCCACTGGGCCTGCTTCGATGGCAGCGCCAACCTGCCGCTGGTCTATATGGTGACGGTCGAGGATTCCTCGGATGACATGATCCGGCAACTGGTCGACTCCGGCGGCAAGCTTAACGAGAGGGTCGACATTCCGCTGCCGGTCGACGGCCTGCTCAATCCCGAGCTCGCCCACCGTTTCGACGATTTCACCGAGAAGAATTCCGCCTACACGCTGTCGCCGGCGACCATCGCGGTCAACCTCGACAAGGATTTCGAACCGCTGCATCCCAAGCAGCTGCGTCGCGTCGTGCTCGGCCCGTTCTATTCTGCAGGGATTACCGACAACAATTCGACGGTAAGCGAAGTGCTGGCCAAGGTGCGCAAGCCGGAAAACGCCTGGCTGCTGACCTGGACCATCCAGGAGGTCTTTTCCAAGGCCGAGAAGCCAGGCCGCAAGGGGCTGTTCTCGAGCGAAAAGACGACGCAGGAATTCTTCATCAATACCGACGATCTCGAGGCCGCGCGCCAGGGCGTGTCGAGCTATGAGAACCATGCGCTGATCCCGCACGAGGCCTATCAGGCGCTCTATGCCGCCGGCGAGGCGCAGAAGATCTTTTCGGGCTACAAGGTCCACATCCTGTCCAAAGGGCAGGTCATCAGCGACGTCTGACCGTCAAATCGCGGAGCATCTTCCATGGACACCGGCCTGACCACCATCCCGGAAGCGGCAATTGAAAAGCACCGCGCCACTGCGCAAAGTTTCATCACCCGCATCGTCGTGCTGGAAGACCCATCGCGCGAGTCCGGCACAGCGCTTGCCGGCACCAACCGCCGCTTCGTCTCGACCGTCTCGGTCGGCTCGGTTCGCCGCACGCGCGAGGTCGAGCTCGCCAAAACCGTCGCCGCCGTCCATCCCGACGACCAATTGCTGACCATACCGCAGCACATGCTGTTGTTTCGCGCTCGGCGCGGGGCGGCAATAGCGCTAGCCATATCGGATGTCTTCGCCGAAGGCTCGGACCTCGAAAGCCTGCAGGCGAAAAACGCCCGCGCGCCGCTCGAAGGCGACGAAGCTGCCACCTTCAAGAAGCTGCTGTCGGCCTCTGCCTACATCTCCGCCTTCAGCCTCGCCTCCTATTTGTTCCAGCTGATCGACAGCGACGGCGAGGCGCCGAACGACACGCCCGAGCCGGACTTTCTGTTCGACACCCCGCAGGATGCGGTGAAGTCGATCGTGGCCGGGCTCGACAGGGCGATAGCAGGTTCGAAGGACGACGCCGACCTGATGACCCGCGCCCGCGCCTTTGCCCGCGTAGCCATCGACGGGCTGTTGGCGCGAAAGGGCCGCTTCGACGGCATCGGCCCGTTCGAGAACGCCCATATCCGCATCGACGTCGACGATTTTACCCTCGATGGTTTCGACGTCGCCCCTGGCAAGCGGGCAAAACCGCTGGTGATGACCTTCAAGAAACCGGAAGAGGTCGTCGGCAACCACATCGCCAAGTACCAGTCGGTAAAGCTCGCCAAGATGCTGATGGCGTACGACTTCGAGCGCGAGCTGAACCCATTCGTCGAGCTTGGCGGCTTCCTGTTCACGTTTATCGGCGACGGCGCGCCCGGCACCGGCAAGACGACGCTGATCCAGATGATCGCCGGCCTTCTCAACGGCTACTGCCAAGTCGCCGGCTATCCCTTCGCCTACGAAAATTTCGGCGTCGACCAGATCTCCTCCTACCAGGGCAAGTCCGGCCAGAACTGCCGCCAGTTCATCAACAATGTGCTGAACCCGCGCGTCATCGGCTTCGGCACCATCGACGATATCGACCAGGTCGCCGCACGCCGCTCAGACGACCGCGCCTCGGCCGGCCAGCAGGAAATCACCGGTGTGCTGATGGACGCATTTGCCGGCGCGGCAACCGTGGTGCGCGGCAATTGCTCGTTCGGCATGTTTTCCAACTATCCCGAAAACGTTGACGACGCATTGCGCCAGCGCGCCGGCGCCCGCTGGCTGGTCGACGGCCCGCAGAGCCGCGACGACTACATCGACATCTTCGTCCTGCTCGCCGGCAAGAACCACAAGATCCCGCTCGGCGACCACAAGCTCTATGCCGCTCAGGAAATCCAGCGCGCGGTGATGGAGGCTTACGAGGAGCATGAGAAGCCGCAGGAAGACGGGCTGATGAAGGTCTATGAGCGCTACATGAAGGACAACGGCGCGCCGAAGTCGATGGCCGATATCGGCACCTATCTGCACTTGATCAAGGATGCCGAGCCGCGTTTCACCGGACGCGCCATCAAGAACGTCACCGACGCGATCAAGATGCGCGCCATGGACATCGAATTGCCCGACGAGTGGTTCGAGAAGCCGGAAGCCTTCATGCACAAAAGCTACGACGACAAGAAGGCGATGATCGAGGAACTGCGAGGGCCGTTCTCGATGGACATGGTCATGCAGGAGATCAACCGCTATGCGGATTCCGAATTCCGCTATTCCGACAAGTCGGACGATGCGGCGGTGAGCAAGATGATCCGCGACACCCGTCTGCGGGAGCGTGCCGTCCGCGAGATCGAGGAGTTGAAGAAGAAGGGAATGTGGAATGCGTGATCTTCCTTCTCACCGGATAGCACTGTTTCCGGTGCGATGCATAAGCTCCCACAGCAACGCTGAAAGACGTGGCTCAAACGCTGACGCCCCCCTCTCCCCGTTCTTCACGGGGAGAGGGTAAGGGTGAGGGGCAGCGCATGCGTGGGCCAGAAATAGACACAACCAAGCGCGCAAGGCGCCTGCGTCAATCCGACAACGATGCAGAAACCGCGCTCTGGCTGGAGTTGCGCGACCGCAGACTGAACGGCCATAAATTCGTACGGCAGTTGCCGATAGGCTCTTACTTCGTCGATTTCGCCTGCAGAGACTGCCAGCTCGTCGTCGAAGTCGATGGCAGTCAGCATGTCGGCAGCCAATATGATCGAATCCGAGATCGCTTCATCGTCTCCGATGGCTGGTCTATCCTTCGCTTTTGGAACGTAGACGTATTGAAGGAGCGGGAAGCAGTCCTTGAAACAGTGGTGGCTGCGATCGAAGGGCGCCTCGAACGCCATATCGAAACGCGTGATCTTCGATTTGTCGCCGCCAAAGGCTATGGAGAGACATGTCCTTGACCGTTTGCGCTGCCCCTCACCCTTACCCTCTCCCCGTGAAGAACGGGGAGAGGGGGGCGTCAGCGTTGGAGCTCGGTCATCCAGCGCAAGATCCGTTGGGACTACGCGCATGAGTCCTGCCAAGAAACCCGACCTGCTACGCGACAACGAGCTGATCTACGGCCGGCTGCTGACGGTCGACGAGCCGCATCTGATCCAGCGCTACAACAAGGCGATGGTCGCCTTCGGGCTGAAGCCGACCAAGCTGAAAAGCTTCGAGATCGACCGTACCGGCTTTTCGCCGCAGGTCGCCGAGGAATGCGGCGACTACAGCTACCTCGATCCGAACGAGGTCAACCGCCGCTTCATCATCCTGACGCCGTCGCAGATCGACCTGCCGGTGGTGCACACGGCTTTCTCCAACACCTCGCTGCTGATGTACGAGTTCATGTCGAAGAACCAGCGCGCCATCGATGCGCTGACAATCAAGGACGTCATCTACGGCGAGATCGAGGATTCAGTGCCCAAGGTCGACGACATCGAGGATCTGCTGTCGATCAACCAGGTCGAGTTCAAGGTGCTGTCGGCCGAGGACGTGCTGGGCAAGGCCGCCGAGCTCGGCAAGCTGGTCGACCGGCTGAAGCAGGAACCGGATGCCTGGCGCGACAATGCCATGCTTGCACACATGGTCGAGCTGGCGAAGGTCTGCGGCGACATCCGCGAGAATGCGCTGGTGCCGGACCAGGTGATCTTCCGCCACAACGCCTATTGGACCAGCCATTTCGGCGGGCTCTATGTGTTCGTCGATCCCGACGTGACGACGGTGATCAGCGACCCGGCAGCGCCGGGTTTCCGCCGTTCGCGGCCGTGGCAGGTGAGCTACCTCTCGATCCACGACGCCGACAAGGTGTTCAAGTTCCTCGCTTCGACCGGCCGCATCGAGCTGCCGCGCGCCTCATGGATCGAAACCTCCGGCTATCTCGAGCATCGCGCCGAAATGGTGGTGCGCGCGCTGATCCGCGACGCCGAGCCCGACCGCAATCTGACCGACGTCGACAAGGTCTGGCTGCAGACCTGGATCCACGGCCATGCCGATCTGATCGCCAGGGATGGCAATTTTCCCTTCCTCAACGCCGCCAAGCGCGAGATCGCTCAGCTCGGCCATCTCAAGATAGAGGATGTGTTCCCGCAGCAGCGCTTCCTGGTGATCCGCGCCAAGCCGGACCATCAAGACGCCTGGCTGACCAACCAGCTGATCTCGGACTTCGTGCCGCAGGACTTCGTTTCGCGTTACGTCTTCAACAAGCCGGGCTTCTACAGGGATTATGACGGCTTCAGCGACGCTTGGCGATCGCATGTTGTGGACGTTCTGAAAACCACATATTTGAAGGACAAGGTGGCGTTTCGCACACGCCTCTACGGCTTGACTGACTGAGGGGGTGACATCGCCATGCTTGATCCGATCGTGAATTTCTTCACCCGGATTTTCCAGTGGATTGGCCGCGGCATCGGCTTGCTCATCGGCGCGATCCTGTGGCCGTTCCTGTGGGCGGGGCGCTGGTACACGCAACGCGGCTGGATCCTGAAGGCGGTGCTCGGCCTGGCTGTCGTCGTGCTGATCGGCCTCTACATTAATTTCTTCTACGCCACCCAGTGGTGGAACAATTTCGACCCGAATTACGTCGACAAATACACGTTCGAAAAGCGCAACAGCTCCGCCGGTGAACAGGTCTCTGCAGGCGCCGGCACCGACACGGCCAAGACCTGCGGAAATTCAGCCATTGCCCAGGTTGCGGCCGACCTGACCGACTTCAACGTCAACCAGAATGCCTGGGTGTCGTCGATGATCCTCTACAAGCTCGGCCTGTTCGGCATCGACTGGGACCACACGCCGTTCATGGACAACAAGGCTTCGTTCCAGCGCGGCATCAACCAGGCGGTGCGGCGCACGGCGACCGAGCTTGCCGACAATCTCGGCCGCGTCCGCACCACCTCGCAGATCGACGCCGACCTGCAGGACGCCCGCGGCAATCTGCAGTTCGATGAGGAAACCTGGTACTTCGGCTTGAACCCGTTTGGTCCCAAGACGCCGACCCCGAGCTATTATCGCGACGCGGTGCGCAAGCTGCGTTCCTTCAACGCCCGTCTGGCAGCCTGCCAGGCCACGTTCGATGCCCGCGCCGACAATCTCAAGCAGTATATCGACCGCATCTCGTCCGACATCGGCTCGACCTCGGCGATCCTCAAGGAGCGTGCCGAAAACCACAACAATGGCTGGTTCGACACCCGTGCCGACGACCGCTTCTGGTTCGCCTATGGCCAGCTTTATGCCTATTACGGGCTGATGAAGGGCGCGCAGGCCGACTTCGAGGACGTCATCAAGGAAAAGCACCTGCAGAACCTGTGGGATACGATGGACGCGCAATTCGTCTCGGCGCTGCGCATCCAGCCCTTCATCATCGCCAATGGCCGCGAGGACGGCTGGCTGTTGCCGACACATCTGACGACGATGGGGTTTTACATACTCAGGGTCCGCTCGAACATGGTCGAGATCAGCAACGTGCTGACGCAGTAGCGGATCGTTCCGCGCAGCCGGCGCTGGTGAATTTGCGCCGTTGCTTCTGTCGCTTTTCGCGTATTACGCGACTGTTTTGAGACGGCGGAACCGCGCCTGCTCTGGCTTCTATACGGCGCGGCGACCGGCGCGAAAAAAGAACCTGTAGCAGGGCAGCCGACCGCAGAGGCACTTTCTTCGTAGGAAACATAGTTGCATGAAAGTTGACGCCGCGGCAGCGACAGGGGTAGAACATGCCCGCGCCTGCAGTGCCGGGCTTGCGACCACAGTAATCGAATCCGTTCAATTCAGAGGGAAGCCGTCATGGCCGAAGTGAAGTCCGACATCGAGATCGCGCGCGGCGCCAGGAAGAAGCAGATCCAGGAGATCGGCCAGAAGATCGGCATTCCGAGCGAACATCTTCTGCCCTACGGCCACGACAAGGCGAAGATCTCGGCCGAGTTCATCAAGTCGGTGAAGGGCAACAAGGACGGCAAGCTGATCCTCGTGACCGCCATCAACCCGACACCGGCCGGCGAAGGCAAGACGACGACGACGGTGGGCTTGGGCGATGGCCTCAACCGCATCGGCAAGAAGGCCATCGTCTGCATCCGCGAGGCTTCGCTCGGACCGAATTTCGGCGTCAAGGGCGGTGCCGCCGGCGGCGGCTATGCGCAGGTCGTGCCGATGGAGGACATGAACCTCCACTTCACCGGCGATTTCCATGCCATCACCACCGCCCATAATCTGCTGTCGGCGCTGATCGACAACCATATCTATTGGGGCAACGAGCTCGGCATCGACACCCGCCGTGTCGTCTGGCGCCGCGTCATGGACATGAACGACCGGTCGCTGCGCGAGATCATCTGTTCGCTCGGCGGCGTCGCCAACGGTTTCCCGCGCGAGGCCGGTTTCGACATCACAGTCGCCTCGGAAGTCATGGCCATCCTGTGCCTGTCGACCGACCTGAAGGACCTGGAAAAGCGCCTCGGCGACATCATCGTCGCCTATCGTCGCGACAAGTCGGCCGTCTATGCCCGCGACCTCAAGGCCGACGGCGCGATGGCCGTACTCTTGAAGGACGCCATGCAGCCCAATCTCGTGCAGACGCTGGAGAACAACCCGGCTTTCGTCCATGGCGGCCCCTTCGCCAACATCGCGCATGGCTGCAACTCCGTCGTTGCCACCACGACGGCGCTGAAGCTTGCCGATTACGTCGTCACCGAAGCCGGTTTCGGCGCCGACCTCGGTGCCGAAAAGTTCTTCGACATCAAATGCCGCAAGGCCGGCCTGAGGCCGGCAGCGGCGGTCATCGTCGCCACGGTTCGCGCCATGAAGATGAATGGCGGCGTCAAGAAGGAGGAACTCGGCAAGGAGAACGTCGACGCGGTCAAGAAGGGATGTGCGAATCTGGGCCGCCACATCGAGAACATCCGCCAGTTCGGTGTGCCGGCAGTGGTCGCCATCAACCATTTCTACTCCGACACCGAGGCCGAGATCCAGGCGATGAAGGACTACGTCGCCTCGATGGGCGAAGAGGCGATCCTGTGCAAGCACTGGGCTCAGGGATCGGCCGGCATCGAGGAACTGGCCAAAAGAGTCGTGGCGTTGGCCGAATCCGGCGCGTCGCAATTTGCCCCGCTCTATCCTGACGCCATGCCGCTGTTCGAGAAGATCAACACCATCGTCCAGCGCATCTATCGCGGTTCCGAAGCGATCGCCGACAAATCGGTGCGCGACCAGCTCCACGCCTGGGAGCACGCCGGCTACGGTCATTTGCCGGTCTGCATGGCCAAGACGCAATATTCCTTCTCCACCGATCCGAATCTGCGCGGCGCGCCGACCGGCCACACCGTGCCGGTGCGCGAGGTCAGGCTGTCTGCCGGCGCCGGCTTCGTCGTCATCATCTGCGGCGAGGTGATGACCATGCCCGGTCTGCCCAAAGCGCCATCCTCGGAAAAGATCTTCCTGAACGAAATGGGCCAGATCGAGGGCCTGTTCTAAGGATATCAACGCTCGAACGGCAAAGGGCGCCGCAACGCTGCGGCGCCCTTCTGCCTGCTCGCAATAGTCTCCTACGCCGCGCTTCGCGCCAGCGCGCGCTGGTTGGAGGCATAGGGTGTGTCGTGCTGGGGTACCACGCCGGTCTTCAGGCAATCGATCCATTCGGCGGTTTTGAGAACGGCCGCGAAGCGCGACTGCAATACGATCGTCACGACGCGATGGATTTCCTCGCCCGAAGCGTAGCCGGCGCTGTTGGCGTAGGGCAACGACCCCGTCGCGTCCGACAGGAACTCGACCTCAAAACCCATATGCACGGCATGGATGACCGTGGACAGATCGCAATTATGCGTCATGTAGCCGATGACCGTGATCGTATCGATAGAGTTGGCGCGCAGCCACTCCTCTAAATCCGTGCCGGTGAAGGCGCTGGGCAAGTTCTTTTCGATGTAGTGGTCGCGGTTTCGCCTGGCGATTTCCGGGTGCAACTCGGCGCCATGGCTGCCCTTGGCGAAGACCGATGAGGTTTCCGGTGCCAACTGCTTGATGACCACCACCTTGACGCCTGCCTCGGTGGCCGCGTCCATCGCTCGCGCCACATTGACGACGCTCTCGCGGAACGGCGGATGCTGGATGGCGAGGTTGCCGCCGTCATAGTCGTTCTGAACATCGATGACGATGAGGGCGCGGCGTGGAGCTTTGCCTTTGGCTGGGTCCGACATGGGGTTTTCCTTTCCCGTTTGGCATTGATGGGTGGACGATAAGCGCGGCGCCGGATCGCAAAAAGTGTCCCGATTGACATTGTTCGAAAGAATTGGGACAATCGGTGTCACCCTTTGCTGGAGCTCCCATGGCCGATCCTGTCGTTGCCGCCATCGCCTTCGATGGCATCAGCCCGTTTCATCTCTCCGTGCCGTGTCTCGTGTTCGGCGCGGATCGCACGACGCTCGGCCTGCCGCGCTTCGACTTCCGGGTCTGCGCGATTGAGAACGGGCCGATCCGCACTGATGCCGGGCTGACCATCAGCGTCCCGCACGGGCTTTCAGCGCTCGATGATGCCGACATCGTCATCGTGCCGAGTTGGAAGAATCTCGGGATCTCACCGCCGACGACACTGATCGAGGCGTTGCTTGGCGCGCACGAGCGCGGCGCGCTGATTGTCGGACTGTGCTTGGGAACGTTCGCTGTCGCGGCGACCGGATTGCTTTCGGGGCGGCGAGCCGCGACGCACTGGGCCTACGCGGATCAGCTGCAGGAACTCTATCCCGACATTCTCGTCGAACCAGAAGTGCTCTACATCGACGATGGCGATGTCGTGACATCCGCCGGCGTCGCCGCCGGGCTTGACTGCTGCCTGCACGTCGTACGGGCTCGTTACGGCGCGGAGGCAGCGCTTCGCCTTGCCCGGCAGATCGTGCTTTCTCCGCATCGGCAGGGCGGGCAGGCGCAATTCATCGAACGTCCCATCGCCAGAACCGGCAATGCGGACCGCTTCACCCAGGCTCTCGAAACGGTGCGCAAAACCCTGGGTGATCCGCACAGTCTGGACAGCGTTGCCGGTCTCGCCGGCCTCACCCGCCGGACGTTCACGCGCCGTTTCCAGAAAACGATCGGCACCAGTTTCGGCGACTGGCTGACCGACCAGCGTGTGCAACTCGCACAGCGGCTGCTGGAAGCAACGGAAAAATCGATGGATACGGTTGCCTTCGAGGCCGGCTTCGGCAGCGCCACCTCGCTGCGCCAGCATTTCGCGGCGCGGCTCAGAACCTCGCCCGGGCAGTATCGGCGCGAATTCTCGAGGAGTGTCGATTTGGATAGACGCGGCGCTTCACGCTGATCCGGCTCACCCGCTCCTGATTACCCGTGCCGGATTGCCGACCACCGTGGTGTTCGCCGCCACGTCGCGCGTCACCACGGCACCGGCGCCGACGATGGCGCCATCACCGATCCTGACCCCGCCGAGGATGATGGCACTGCCGCCGATCCAGACATTGTCGCCGATCTCGACCGGCCTGGCGATCTCCAGCCCTGCCCGCCGCCCGGCAGCCTGCTTGTGGTGCTCGGCGCAATAGATCTGCACATTCGGGCCGAGCAGCGTTCCCTTGCCGATGCGGACTTGCGCCGTATCGAGAATAGTGCAGCCGGCATTGAGGAAGACGCGGTCGCCGAGAAAGATGTTGAAGCCATAAGCGCAGTGGGACGGCGCTTCGATCCGGGCGCCCTCGCCTGCAGCGCCGAGCAGCGCCCGCAAGGCAGGCCCGATATCGCCGCGCTGTCGTGGTGGCAGGCTGTTGTGCTCGAACACCGCGTCGCGTGCCGTGATCCGCAGCGCCTCCAGTTCCGGGTCGAGGCAGCAATACCACTCGCCCGCCGCCATTTTCGTGCGTTCGCTCCCCGTCATGGCCGCAACTCCAGTCTCAATCTTTGCCAAGCACAACTGGTGAAAATACGGAAGCGCCGGCGGCGACACCACCTCTGGTCAAATACCGGACCTATGGTAGCTTGCTCTCTCGGACCTGTCCCAAGCCGGCCATCGAGGGATCAATCATGCTGTACATTCTTGCACTCCTGATTGGCATCGTTGCCGGGCTTCGCGCCATGACTGCGCCCGCCGCGGTCGCCTGGGGCGCCTGGCTAGGCTGGTTGCCGGTCACCGGCACCTGGGCGAGTTTCATGGGTCACTGGATCGCCGTCGGCATCTTCACCATCCTGGCCATCGCCGAACTGGTCACCGACCAGCTGCCATCGGCGCCGAGCCGCAAGGTGCCGCAGCAATTCGGCACGCGCATCGTCTTGGGCGCTTTCACCGGCGCGGTGATCGGCGCCACCGGCGGCGCCACCATCGGCGGCCTGATCGCCGGCGCCGTCGGCGCGGTGATCGGCACGTTGGGCGGCGCCGAGGCGCGTAAACGCCTGGCCACCGCCTTCGGCAAGGACCCGCCCGCCGCCTTCATCGAGGACGCGGTGGCGATCGTCGGCGGACTTCTGATCGTGGCGGCGGTGGCATGACGGCAAAGACATTCGACGCCATCATCGTCGGTGCCGGGCAGGCCGGCCCACCGCTCGCCGGCCGGCTGAATGCGGCCGGCATGAGCGTGGCGCTGATCGAGCGAAAGCTGGTCGGCGGCACTTGCGTCAACACCGGCTGCACGCCGACCAAAACGATGGTGGCAAGCGCCTATGCCGCGCATCTCGCCCGCTGCGCCGCGGACTACGGTGTGACGCTCTCCGGTCCCGTCGGCGTCAACTACAAGGCGATCAAGGCGCGCAAGGACAAAGTCTCGAACGATGCCCGCGGCAATCTCGAAGACTGGATTGCCGGCATGGACAAATGCACGCTCTATCGCGGCCATGCGCGCTTCGTGACCGCCAATACGGTGCGCGTCGGCGACGATCTGCTGAGCGCCGAAAAGATCTTCCTCAACACCGGCGGCCGCGCCTCGGTGCCCGACCTGCCCGGCATCGACGGCATTTCTTACCTGACCAATTCGTCGATGATGGATCTCGACGTGCTGCCGCGCCATCTCATCGTCGTCGGCGGCAGCTATGTCTCGCTCGAATTCGCGCAGATGTTCCGCCGCTTCGGTTCCGAAGTCACGGTCATCGAAAAGAGCCCGCGCCTGATCGGCCGCGAGGACGATGACGTCTCGGACGCCATTTTGTCGATCCTCGAAAACGAAGCCATTGCCGTCCATCTCGGCGCCGACGATATCCGCTTCGCCAGGCGAGGCAACGAAATCGCCGTGACCTTCTCGCCAGGCAAGGCGGCTGCGGTCGGCTCGCATGTGCTGCTGGCCCTGGGCCGCACGCCAAACACCGACGATCTCGGCCTCGACAAAGCCGGCGTCGAGGTCGACAAACGCGGCTTCATCGTCGTCGACGACCAGCTGCGCACCAGCGTGCCCGGCATCTGGGCGATGGGCGACTGCAACGGCAAGGGCGCCTTCACCCACACCTCGTACAATGACTACGAGATTGTCGCCGCCAACCTGCTCGACAACGATCCGCGCAAGGTCAGCGACCGCATCGAGGCCTATGCGCTCTATATCGACCCACCACTCGGCCGCTGCGGCATGACCGAAGCCGCGGTAAGGAAATCCGGCCGCCGCGCCCTTGTCGGCCAGCGGCCAATGACCCGCGTCAGCCGTGCCGTCGAAAAAGGTGAGACGCAAGGCTTCATGAAGATCCTGGTCGATGCCGACACCAAGGAAATCCTCGGCTGTTCGGTGCTCGGCCCGGGTGGCGACGAGGCAGTGCACTGCGTGCTCGATCTGATGTATGCCAAGGCGCCGGTCAGTACGCTGGCGCGCGCGGTGCACATCCACCCGAACGTCTCGGAGCTTCTGCCGACCATCGCCCAGGAATTGAAGCCGCTGGCATAGGCCGGGCGCAGGCGTTATCTCGCGATCCTTTGAGCGCCAGGCCCGGATAGAGCCGTGCGCCCATAGCGCGAAAAGCTGGACCAA
The DNA here is from genome assembly GCF_040318135.1 of Mesorhizobium sp. M1295. Lineage (NCBI taxonomy): Bacteria > Pseudomonadati > Pseudomonadota > Alphaproteobacteria > Hyphomicrobiales > Phyllobacteriaceae > Mesorhizobium > Mesorhizobium sp. M1295. The sequence goes on along the minus strand of NZ_JAMYLU010000010.1, from coordinate 5,589 downwards.
TCGACAGTGTATTGGCGAAAGGGCATGTGTTCGGTCTCGTTTCCTGGAGACAGTCCATGCAGAAATCCATCGAACGCATCGCCGGCGACAGCGAGGGCGTTTCCTACGAATTCCCCGTCTTCCGGTTCACCGGAACGGACAAGACAGCGCCTTCGGCCTATCTGCAGGCGGCACTTCATGCCGGCGAATTGCCGGGCGTCGTTGCCATCGATGCGCTGATGCCGATGCTCAGCAGGGCGGAAGCCGAAGGCCGCATCAGCGGCAATATGACCATCGTGCCCTGGGCCAATCCGATCGGCCGCGCGCAATATCTCTATGGCGACCATCAGGGCCGCTTCCATCTGGGGACGCGCACCAATTTCAATCGCGGCTTTCCGCGGCTCGCCGCGCCCGACCTCACGCTCCTGCCGGCGCACGGCACGGTCGATCAGCGGCTGAAGACGCGGCTGCTGCAGCTCTCCATCGGCCACGACATCGTGCTCGACCTGCACTGCGACGATGAAGGCCTCGCCTACCTCTACGTCCACACCAGCCTGTGGCCGGCCATGGCGGATTGTGCGGCGGCTATGGGCGTCGATGCGGTGATGCTGTGGCACGAAGATCCCGACGGCACCTTCGAAGGCGCCTCGATCATGCCGTATCAGAACGTTCCCGCCGACGTCGCGCGCCTCGATCGGCGCGTCGCCACCACCGTCGAATATCGCGGCATACTCGACGTCGACGGCGCCCTCGCCAGCGCCGACGCCGAAGGGCTCTACCGGCTGCTGGTGGCGCGCGGCGTCATCCGGGATCAGGCGCTGCCCGCGTCTGGCAGCTTCGGAGGACTCGTCGCGCCGATCGAAAATATCGAGATGATGCCGGCGCCCCGTTCGGGCGCGATCCTCTACCACGTGAAGCCGAGCGACCGCGTCACCAAGGGTGCGCGCCTTGCCACCATCGTCCACGCGCCGGGTGAGCCCGACGGCCGCACGGAAGTGTTGGCGCCCCAGGCCGGCCTCATCCTGACACGCCGCTCGCGCCGCATAATTCGCGCCGGCGAGGACCTCTTGAAGCTGGTCGGCGACAGGAAGAGTGCCGATGCAAGGTCGGGGACGCTGGAGGACTGACGCAACCCGCCAGGCTACCCCGAAATCGCCTGTCGCGCCTTGGACTCCAGCCATTCGGCCATCTGCCGGTAAGGCACCGGACCATGGCTCACGCGGGCGACGCCGAGTTCGGCAAGCCTCTGGCGCGGCGGCACATGCGCCAGTGCAATGATGTTGACCGGCAATGCCGTTGCCTGGCAGAGCGCCTCGATCAGGCCTTCATCGGCAAGCCCCGGCGCAAAGAAGCCATGCGCTCCGGCCCTTTCGTAGGCGTGCGCCCGCTCGATCGCCTGATCGAGGAGAGCCTTGTCGTGCGCATCCGGTTTCGCCTTCAGGAAAATGTCGGTTCGGGCGTTAATGAAGGCCGGAATACCCGAGGTCTTCACGGCCGCCGCGGCGGCTTCGATCCGCCTCACCTGTATGGCGATGTCGTGCAGCCCACTGCCGCCGACAATCTGATCCTCGAAATTAAAGCCGACGGCTCCAGCCTGCACGGCGAGCCCCACGCTGCGGGCGACAACCTCCGGAGCGACCCCGTAACCGCCCTCGAGGTCCATGGTTACCGGCAGATCCACCGCCGCAACGATGCGTTTGATGTTTTCGAGCGCCAGTTCCAACGGGATTTTCTCGCCATCGGCGAATCCGAAAGCGGCCGCGACCGGCCAGCTTCCGGTGGCGATGGCCTTGGCCCCTGCTTGCGCGATGATCTTGGCGGAGCCTGGGTCCCAGGCATTGTAGAGGACAATCGGGTTGCCCTTGACATGGAGGGAATGGAACGTCCGTGCGCGGTCGATCTGCTCGGTCATCGATGTTTTCCCGTCTTCCTGCTGTTTGATGCAGAGTCTAGGCAGGACTGCCGGTCTTGGCCATGTGCCATGGGTTGCGAAAGCAGCAGCCACCCCACAGACTTTCAAACCTGTTGCGCATACCGCTTTTCGCGGCTATGGATTTCGCCATGAATATGCGTTCGATCAAGACCATTTGGTGGTGGGCTCGCTGACAGCGGCCTGTTCGAACGCGTTCGCGTGACAATAGAAGGTGGCCGCAGCGGAATGTCCGGGCGGCCATTTGTTTTTTCAAGCCATTCCCGGGTCCGTTGCCCCAAAGACGCTGATGGAGACGGCAATGACGACGAAAATTCTGGAGAATGGCGCCGAGCGCTTCGTCACCGCGGGTGGCGTGGCGATTACCCGCCAGCGCCATGACCGGCCATATGAGGGCGCGATCGACGGCTATGTCGATGGCCTGAATTCGCGCCGCGGCGCCGTGTTTTCCTCGAATTACGAATATCCCGGCCGTTATACGCGCTGGGATACCGCCATCATCGATCCGCCGCTGGTGATCTCGGCACGCGGCCGCGCCATGCGCATCGAGGCGCTGAACCGCCGTGGCGAGGTGCTTTTGCCGGTGATCGGTACGGTGCTTGCCGGCCTTGACGATGTCACGATCGCCGAGACGTCGAACAAACTCATCCGCCTCGAGGTCGCCAAGCCCGGCCGTGTCTTCACCGAAGAGGAACGCAGCCGCGTTCCCTCCGTGTTCACCGTGCTGCGCGCCATCACCGCTTTGTTCAAAACCGAGGAAGACGCCAATCTCGGCCTCTATGGCGCCTTCGGCTACGACCTCGCCTTCCAGTTCGATCCGGTCGACTACAAGCTCGAGCGCAAGCCAAGCCAGCGCGATCTCGTGCTGTTCCTGCCCGACGAGATCCTCGTCGTCGACCATTATTCGACCAAGGCCTGGACCGACCGCTACGACTATTCCGGCGACGGCTTTTCGACCGAAGGCCTGCCGCGCGACGAAATCGTCGAGCCGTTCAGGACCGCCGCCCGCATCCCGCCGCGCGGTGACCACGAGCCCGGCGAATATGCCAAGCTGGTGCGCAAGGCGATGACGAGCTTTGAGCGCGGCGACCTGTTCGAAGTGGTGCCGGGGCAGATGTTCTACGAACGCTGCGAAACCCAGCCCTCCGAGATTTCCCGCAAGCTGAAGAGCATCAATCCCTCGCCCTATTCCTTCTTCATCAATCTCGGCGAGGGCGAATATCTGATCGGCGCCTCGCCGGAAATGTTCGTTCGCGTCAACGGCCGCCGCGTCGAGACCTGCCCGATCTCCGGCACTATCAAGCGCGGCGACGATGCCATTTCCGATAGCGAGCAGATCCTCAAGCTGCTCAATTCCAAGAAGGACGAGTCCGAACTCACCATGTGCTCGGATGTCGACCGCAACGACAAGTCGAGGGTCTGCGAGCCGGGCTCGGTGCGCGTCATCGGCCGTCGCCAGATCGAGATGTATTCGCGCCTGATCCACACCGTCGACCACATTGAGGGACGGCTGCGCGAAGGCATGGACGCCTTCGACGCCTTCCTGTCGCATGCCTGGGCCGTCACCGTCACCGGCGCGCCGAAATTATGGGCCATGCGCTTCATCGAGCAGAACGAGAAGAGCCCGCGCGCCTGGTATGGCGGGGCGATCGGCATGGTCAATTTCAACGGTGACATGAACACCGGCCTGACGCTTCGCACCATCCGCATCAAGGACGGCATTGCCGAGGTGCGCGCCGGCGCCACGCTGCTCTTCGACAGCATACCCGAAGAAGAAGAAGCCGAAACCGAACTGAAGGCATCCGCCATGATCTCCGCCATCCGCGACGCCAAGTCAGGCAATGCCGCCAGCACCGAACGCAGCACCGCGCGGGTCGGCGATGGCGTCAACATCCTGCTGGTCGACCACGAGGACTCCTTCGTCCATACGCTGGCCAACTATTTCCGCCAGACCGGCGCCAATGTCTCGACGGTGCGCACGCCGGTGCCGGACGAGGTCTTCGACCGGCTGAAGCCAAACCTGGTCGTGCTGTCGCCCGGCCCCGGCACGCCGAAGGACTTCGACTGCGCCGCCACCATCAAGCGAGCCCGTGCGCGCGACCTGCCGATCTTCGGCGTCTGCCTCGGGCTGCAGGCGCTGGCCGAGGCCTATGGCGGCGAGCTGCGGCAATTGCACATCCCGATGCATGGCAAGCCGTCGCGCATCCGCGTGTCGAAGCCGGGCATCATCTTCTCCGGCCTGCCCAAGGAGGTGACGGTCGGCCGCTATCATTCTATCTTCGCCGATCCGGTGCGGCTGCCCGATGGTTTTGTCGTCACCGCCGAGACCGAGGACGGCATCATCATGGCCTTCGAGCACCGCAAGGAGCCGATCGCCGCTGTGCAGTTCCACCCGGAATCGATCATGACGCTCGGCCACAATGCCGGCATGCGCATCATCGAGAACATCGTCGCGCACCTGCCGCGCAAGGCCAAGGAAAAGGCCGCTTAATTCGAGGGCTCAGTGTTGGGATTTCTTCCCCAGTGACCGCGGCAGAAATCAAAGCAGCCGCCAGGCAGAAGGTCGCCAGCCTCGCTTTCTGGTCGATCGTCGTCGCCTTCGTCGTGCTCGGCCTCAAGCTGGTGGCCTGGTACGTCACCGGTTCGGTTGCGCTTTATTCGGACGCGCTGGAATCGATCGTCAACGTCATTGCCTCGGCCGCCGCCTATTGGGCGATCCAGGTCAGCTACAAGCCAGCCGACCAGGACCATCCGTTCGGCCACCACAAGGCCGAGTATTTCTCGGCCGTCCTGGAAGGCGTGCTGATCGTGCTTGCCGCCCTGCTCATCCTCAACGAGGTCTGGTGGTCGTGGCAGCATCCGGCCCCGCTCGAACAGCCATGGACCGGCCTTGCCGTCAACGGCGTCGCAACCGTCATCAACGCCGTCTGGGCCTTGACGCTGATCCGCACCGGACGGAGTGAAAAATCACCGGCGCTGGTTGCCGACGGCAGGCATATCATGACCGACGTAGCGACCTCGGTCGGTGTCTTCATTGGCCTGGTCGGCGCCGTGCTGACCGGCTGGCAGGTTCTCGATCCGGCTCTTGCGGTGATCGTGGCGCTGAACATCCTGTGGCAGGGCTGGCACGTCATCGGCTCGTCGATGAACGGGCTGATGGACCGCGCCGTCGACACCCAGGAACATATCCGTATCCGCGACATCATCTCTGCCAATTGCAAGGGCGCGCTCGAGGTCCACGACCTGAAGACGCGCATCGCCGGCCGCGCCACCTTCATCGAGTTCCATCTGGTCGTCGACGCCGACATGTCGGTCGGCGCCAGCCACGTCATCTGCGACCGCATCGAGGACGCGCTGCGGGCAGAGATTCCTTCGGTTCGCGTCATCATCCATGTCGAGCCCGACGACGAAGCGAAACTGCCCAAGGGCACGACGGCCGTGCCGTTCGCGTGAAGCAATTCGCGCAGAAAAATCGCTCAGTCGTGACCCTTCGCGCCCCCTCTGTCCTGCCGGACATCTCCCCCACAAGTGGGGAGATTGGCCGTCACCGCGGCTTTTGCCAATAGCCATAGTCGCAGGAGTGAGTGACGCGAGGAAGGATAGTGTCCTGAAGGTTCTGCAAAAAGTTTTGGAGAGAGAACGGCGCTTGCTCTGAAGGGCGAGCGGCCATGGCACGGTGG
>NZ_JAMYLU010000009.1:0-224847 GCF_040318135.1 Mesorhizobium sp. M1295 | reverse complement strand
CTGAACGGCCAAGCAGCGCTCTCCGACGCTCAAAAAAGCATATATGCCTCAAATCGCATATCTATGCGCCTTCTCTGCAAAGGCCTCACAAGGGGAGAAGGGAAGGCGCCGCACCTCACCTCACCTCGAACTCCGGATCGACCGGAATCTGCAGCGCTGTCACCATCTGGTTGGTCTGCCCGGCCAGCCCGATGATCGACACCAGCTCGCCATGCTGCGCTTCGGTCATGCCCTTGGCGCGGGCGGCGGCGGTGTGGGAGTGAACGCAATAGGAGCAGCCATTGGCTGTCGAGACGGCGATGTAGATCATCTCCTTGGTCAGCGGGTCGATGACGCTGTCCGCGACCATCACCGCCTTGAGCTGTTCCCACACCCGCTTCAGCGAGACCGGATCATTGGCCAGCCCGCGCCAGAAATTATTGACGAAATCGGATTTGCGCGTCGCGCGGATGTCGTCGAACACGGCCTTCACAGCGGGAATCGCCTCGACCTCGGCATCGGTCAGAAGTCTTGTGGTGGCCATGGGCAGGCTCCTTTCGGTTTGAATCGATGAGAGAGGTCGTTGAATCGGCTTGGTAGCGAATGCGGCTAACTTGCTCTGGTGATTCACGTTTTGCAGGCCGGCCCAGAACCCTGGAAATGCAGAGGCCCTCACCGTCGTCATCCTGGGGTCTGCGCCGCGTCGCTGCGCTCCTTGCTTCGCCCCTCGATGACGAATGGACTGGTGACTCCGCCAATTGTCGAAGTACGCATCGCCTGGAACCTAATGAACCGCCGCATACATGATCTTCTCCTCCGTCGCCTCGGCCGGCGAGAACTCCTCGACGATGCGGCCTTGCCGGCAGACCAGGATGCGGTCGGACAGGTTCATGATCTCCGGCAGGTAGGACGAGATGACGACGACGGCCAGGCCCTCATCGGCCAGCCGGTTGATGATCTGGTGGATTTCGGCGATCGCACCGACATCGACGCCGCGCGTCGGCTCGTCGAAGATGACGATGCGCGGCTTCTGCACCAGCCCCTTGCCGATCACCACCTTCTGCTGGTTGCCGCCCGAGAGCTCGACCACCCGCGCATTGTCGTTGATCGCCTTGACGTTCAGCGTCTTGGTCCATTCGGCCGACAGCGCCCGCATCTCCTGCGCATTGATCACCCAGCCCTTTTCCCGCCCGGCCGCCAAAAAGCCGCCGAACAGGTTCTCGGCAACGTCCATGGTCTCGAAAATCCCCTCGCTCTTGCGGTCTTCGGTGACATAGACGATGCCGTCCGCCACCGCCTCGCTCGGAACGAGATAGCGCACCGGCCGGTCGTCCAGCTCTATGGTGCCGCCGCGCAGGAAGTCGCGCTTGTAGATGCCGGAAACGATCTTGAACGTCTCGGTGCGACCCGAGCCGATCAGCCCGAACACCCCGGTGATCTGGCCCTCGAAGATCGAGAAGGAATTGTTGCGCACGACATTGCTCATCGAGATGTCCTGCACCGACAGCACCTTCTTGCCGGCCTTGCGCAGCTTGGCCTCGTCGCGCTGGCTGTAGAGCTGCCCCGACAGCGTGCGCCCGACCATGGCGGCGACGACCCTGTCGCGATCGAAGGCGGCTGTGTCGTCGGTGATCACCAGTTCGCCGTCGCGCAGAATGGTGATGCGGTCGGCGATATCAAGCGCCTCCTCGAGCGCATGGCTGATGAAGACGATCGACACGCCCCTTGCCTTAAGCCGGCGGATCAGCGCGAAGAAGTGCCGCTTTTCCTCTGGCGTCAGCGTCGCCGTCGGCTCGTCGAAGATGATGATCTCCGCATTGTGGTGGACGGCGCGCGCGATCTCGACCATCTGCCGCTTGGCGGCGCCCAGCGTCGCCACCATGGCATTGGGGTCGACGGGAAAATTCAGCGACTGCAGGAACTGCTGCGCCGAGATGTAGGTGCCGCGCAGCCGGTTGAGAAAGCTCTCGGTGCCGAGATAGAGGTTCTGCGCCACCGTCATCGACGGCACCAGGCTGGTCTCCTGGAACACCATGGCGATGCCGGCTTCAAGTGCCGCATGCGGCGAGGCGTAGGCGATCTCCTGACCCTTGTGGAACATCTTTCCCGATGTCGCGTCGACGACGCCGGCGATGATCTTGGTCAGCGTCGATTTTCCCGCGCCATTTTCGCCGAGCAGCGCGTGGATCTCGCCCTTGCGCAGCTCGAAGCTGACATTCTTCACGGCGGGCACACCGCGATAGGTCTTGGTCACGTTCTCCAGGCGGACGATCGGTTCCATCAGCGATGCCCTCCTGAAGCCAGATCGATGGCCAGCAGGCAATCGCCGCCTTTCGAGGCAATGAACAGGCGACCGTCTTTCTCCGCCACGCTGCAGATTCCGTGGCGCGTGCCGTTGGCGCGGCTGTGCAGGCTGTACTGCGGCCGCATGTCCCGATCGAGCCTGACCACCAGCCCGTAGGAGCGACTCGGCGACCATGGCTTGTGGATGCCCATGGTGCGGATGCCGCCGCATTGCAGCGGCTCGAGGAAGCTGCGGTTGGAGGCGAGTGCTGGCGCGATCCAGTGTTGCGGCGACACTTGCGCCAGCATGTCGTTCCGATAGTGCGTTTCCTGCAGCACGAATTCGATCAGACGGTTGCGGGGCGCAAACAGCGCCAGCCAGGCACCGCCACCGGCGGCAGGCGACAGGCGCGAGGGATAGCCGGGCAGATGCGCCAGCAGCGTCGAGCGGCTGCCTGTCGCGCCGTCGAGGCGGACGAGTTGGTGTCGCCAGCTCTCGCTGACCAGCACATCCTTGCCGGTTGAATGCAGCCCATAGGGAAAGGCGATGTCACCGGCGAGCTTGCGGAATTCGCTGCCTGCCGGATCGCGCTTCCACAGCGAACCGGAAGCGCCCCTCTTCATCAGATCCGCGGCCCATTGCGACGGCGCGTGGTGGGCCGAGCCATTGGCCAGCCAAAGCGTGCCATCTTCTGCGTAGGCGAGCGCTGTGATGCAGCGGATCTCGGCCGGCAGGGAAGCGTCCTTGCCTGCGATCAACAGCCTGCCGCTTTCGAGCCCAACCGTCAGTTCGCCGGCGGGCGAGCGCGCGAGCGCGGTAACCGCGGCCGGAAATGTCTCGACCAGAACAGGCGCGGCACCGGCGGTGACCGCGTAGACGACATTGCCGCTGGAGGCCAGCAGCCGGCCGTCAGCGATCAGCAGATTGTCAGGCTCCGGCAGTTCAACAAAAGCCGCAGCATCGTCCAGCAGCGTATTGGGCCTGAAGGCACCGTCCAGCGGCGGGATGGTCACCGCCTTACCGCGAAAGATGTCGAGGATCGGGTCCAGCATCATGCCTTCGCCCCCCAGTAGGAAGCGGGGCTGGTCCAGTTCGGATCGGCACCGGCAATCCGGTAGCGGCCGATCCGGTTGTTGAGGATACCGCCAACGAACAGAAAACCCTTGTGCTCGCGCATCGAGGTGACCATCGGATGCGCGGCGCCCGACAGGTCGCCCATCGCTTCGACGATGCCGCCCTTCTCGTTGAATTTCACCACACCGCCGGTGTTGATGTTGGGGAACAGCCATTCGTCCTGCGGCAGCCGGCGCGTCATGCGCTTGCGCATGTCGGGATGCCGCAGCGACAGGTCGAAGCTCGGCGTGCGCATGCCAAGCCAGGCCATCCAGTAGTTGCCGTCGGAGGCGCGGTTGACGTTGTCGGGGTAGCCCGGCATGTCGCGGATGACGCATTCTGCGGTGCCTGCTTTCGGCCCTTCCAGCCAGTAGCGGTGCACGCGGCAGGCCCAGCTTTCGGCAAAGAACAGCGACTTGCCGTCATGCGCCATGCACACGCCGTTGGTGTAGCGGTAGCCGTCCAGCAACGTCTTCGTCGAACCGTCCTTCGGGTCATAGACGAGCAGCCGCCCGGTGGCGCGGTTCTCGATCGAGTCCAGCGCCCAGTCGTGCGCGTCATAGCGCTTGGTGGAATCGGTGAAGTAGATGCGGCCGTCCGGCGCGATATCGCAGTCATTGGGGTCTCGCAGCCGCGCATCGTCGACGATCGAAGTCCAGGAGCGCGACGTTTCCGCCGATAGCCGCTTTACCTCGCGCTCCGGCGAGACCGAATAAAGGCCCATGGCGCCGACGCAGCTGATCAGATTGCCTGTGTTGTCGAAGGCCAGGCCGAGCGGAAAGCCGCCAATATGGGCAAAGACCTCCGAGTGTTTGTAGTCCGGCGCAAAGAAACGGACGATCTCGCCATGCCTGGTGCCGCAATAGAGATGGTCGTCGCGGTCGAGGATGACGTCTTCCGGCCCTTCCAGCTCGCCAAGCCCGATATGGTCGGCCTCCGATAGGCGATTGTCGAGCTCGTAAGGCGTGCCGGAGCCCGGTGCGGCCGACTGCGTTGCCCCCATCTTCAAATAGACCGGTGCGACATAGACCTCGTCCAGCACCTTGTGGCGGTTCTTCAGCCAGCGAATGTCGATGGTGACCGCCACGGCCAGCATGATGCCCAACACCATCTGGTTGGTGCCGGTGCCATAGCCCAGCCGGATCAGCCCGTTGGTCATCGTCAGCACGATGATCGCGCCCATCAGCCCCTTGATCACCGAACCGCGGCCGCCGCCCAGGCTGACGCCGCCGACGACCGCTGCTGTCAAAGCCATGACCTCGAGATTGAGCCCTGTGCCCGGCCCTGCCCCGCTCAGCCGGCAGGCGATGAGGAAGCCGCCGAGCGAGGCGCAGAAGCCGGAGAACACATAGGTCATGAACACGGTGCGGCGCACGCGGATGCCGGCATTGTGGGCCGATCGCCGCGACCCGCCCACCGCCTGCACATGCCAGCCGGGCCGCGAGCGCGTCAGCGCGACATGGGTGATGATGGCCAGGATAATCGCCGCCCACACCGCAACCGAAAGGCCCCAGAAGGTATCGTCGCCGATGAAGTCCAGCACATCCGATGTGGCATCGGAAAGCTGGACGTCGGCGGCATAGGTGGTGACCAATATGTCGAACAGCGCCCGCCCGAAGATGAAGGTGACCAGTGTCGTCAGGAAAGCGCGCAGCCTGAAATAGCCGATCAGATAACCATTGATCGCGCCGAACAGCAGCCCGGTGGCGATCGAGGCGGCCAGCGCCAGCCATACCGATTGTTCGAGGATGAAAAAGACGAACACGGCGGAAAAGCAGGACAGCGCGAAGATCGAGCCGACCGAAAGGTCGATGCCGCCGCCGAGCATGACCACCGTCATGCCGGTGACGACCAGCGAAAATTCGCCGAGCTGGCGGGTCGATTCCTGCAGCGACATCGGCTTGAAGAAGCCGGGAATGATCGAACCGAACACGCTGAGCGTCGCCACCAGCGCCAGGAACGGAATGGCGTTATCAGTCCAGCGTTTGCTTAGGATCTCGCCGACAAGGTGGTCGGGCACGAGATTGTAGCGCCAGGATTGAAGGCGTTCGCGAAAGGACATCGGTTGCTGCTGCCACTCAAGAGAGAAAGAGGCGGCCGAACAAGGTCCGGCCACCTCGTCGATGCTTGCAACGGACCCGCGGTTTACTTGGCCGCAGCTTGGGCTTGCAGTGCTTTCAAGTCCCAGCAGCTGTCTGGCTTGAGGTCGGCCTTGGTCGTCGCCTTCTCCAGCGTGTAGATGTAGGTGTGCGAGGTGCCGGCTGGCTGGCCACTCTGCAACAGGAACTTGATGACGGCGTTCATGTCGCCCGACTGGCGGGCAAGGTCGGTCATCACCACCGCGCCATAGGTGCCGTCCTGCAGCTTGTCGCAGTCGGCAGTCTTTTCGCCGCCGCCGGTGGTGACCAGAAAGACTTTGCCCTCGAGCTTGGCATCGCGGATCGCAGCAGATGCGCCCGTCGCGTCGCCGTCCCAGAAATCGATGATGGCGCAGATGTCGGGGTTCTGCTGCAGCATCGTCGTCGTCACGTTGCGCGAGGTCGTCGCATCCCAGTTCGAGTCAGGCTTGGCCACGACTTTGAAGTCGGGGTTCTTGTCCAGCACCTTCATAATGCCGGCATATTGATAGAGGCTCGACGAGTTGGCCTGGTCGCCCTGCACCAGCCCGATCTTCTTGGAGGAGTTCGGCCCACAACCCTTGATCGCCGCATCGGCTTCCAGCTGGCCGAGCCGATCCCAGTCGCTGCCGACAAAGGCATCGGCCGGGAAGTTCGCCGGATTGTCGACCAGCAGGACATAGGTGCCGGCGGCCTGCGCCTTCTTCATCAGCTTGGCATAGGAGTTGAGGTCCGGCGAATGGATGATCAGCACGTCCGGCCTGGTGTCAGACGAAATAGCGTCGGTTATCGCCTGCGCGCCGGCATCGACCACCCAGTTCGGGTCACGCGTCTCGAACACGCCGCCCCAGGCCTCGACCTCGGTCTTCAGGTAATGCGCCCAGCCCTGTGCCAGATCGAAGCCCATCGCCATCGGCACCAGCATCACACGCTTGCCCTTGAGCGCTTGCGAATAGGCGCCCGGACCCGGATCTTCGGCGGCAAAGCTTGGCGCCACGAATGCGGAGACGGCAAGCGCTGCCGCGGCGGCCATAAATGTCCTGATGATTTTCATGTCACATCCTCTGGTTTGGTTATTGTCGTTCGCGGTCGGCCCCAACCGTACGCGTCAGTCTAGATGTCGCCTTGCTGCGCGGTCTGCTCGTCGCGCGGATTGATGAACCCATCGACGATGATCGCCGCCAGCAGGATCGCGGCCTTGATCAGGTTCTGATAGAGCAGCGGAATGTCGATGATGGTCATCGCGTTGAGCAGGATGCCGATCAGCGCGGCACCCACCAGCACGTTGCGCACCCCGCCCCGCCCGCCCGACAGACCGATGCCGCCGATCACCGCCACCAGCACGATGTCGTAGAGCAGCGTGGAATTGACGATGCGGGTGTTGATCGAATGCAGGCTGGCGGCGGTGAGCAAGCCGGCAATCAGCGAGACCAAGGCCGACAACACGTAGCGCAGCACCAGCATCGGGCGCACTGGAATGCCGATATTGCGCGCCGCAACCGGGTTGTCGCCGGCGAAATAGACGTAGCGGCCCCATTTGGTGTAGCGCAGGAACAGGAAAAAGGCGAAAGCCAGCCCGGCGAAGACAAAAACCTCGACCGGGATGTCGAGGAACCGAAGCCCGCCCAGAAGCTCGACCCAATGGCCGGGCGGCACCGGCACGGCGTCCTGTGTGATCAATTGTGAGCGCACATAGCCGAAGACGAAGGACGCGGTCGCCAGCGTCACGAAGATCGCCGGAACCTCGGCGTAGGCGACCAAAATGCCGTTCAAAAGCCCGATGGCGAGAACGCCGGCGAGCACATAGGCGAAGGCCAGCCCGTCGGACATTCCCGAACTCAGCAATTGCAGATACCAAGCGACCGACATCGCCATGATCGCCACCGCCGACAGATCGATGCCCCTGCCGATAATGACGACCGCCATGCCGAGCGCCAATATGCCCAGCACCGAGACCGAGCGCACGATGGCAACAAGATTGTTCGAGTTGATAAAACCAGGCAGTCCGATGGCGGCGGCAATGAACAGCACGACCGCGATGGCAAAGACAATGCCCTCCTGGTTCAGGCTTCTCCAGTTTAGCCAGCCGGTCGCGTTCATTGCCCGCTTTCACCCGCGATGGCTACGCCCTGCTCCCTCTGCGGCCATCGGAACGAAAGCTAATCGGCTCAAGACCAATCCGTCAAATGAATCCGCGCATTGCAGGCCGGCTTGCGAGGAAATTCCGCGGTTGGACGCACCGATTGCGAGGCTGGCGCAATGCCTGGAACTCAAGCACTTTTGCAATTGATCGTGCCGATCGAAGCGCTGGCAAAGGTTTGCTCCCGGACGAGCGGAGCAGGCAGAATTTATGTCCGCGCTCGCCGCGCAGCTTCTGCGTCAAATCCGCAAAACATGGCCCGAGACCTCGGCGCCGGCGGCCTTCGGCAACGCCAGAAAGCGGAACGAGGCGACGAGCCCGATTGCGCCGATCGCCAGGAAGGCAAGTCGGAAGTCGACGAGATCGAGCGCCGCAGCGCCCCTGGCGATCTGCGACAGGTTGAGCAGCGCCGCCGCGACCGCCACGCCGAACAGCATCGCCACCTGCTGCAGCATGCTGGACAACGTCGCCGCCGAGCTACGCTGCGGTGAGGCCACATCGGCGAAGGCCAGTGTGTTGAGCGCGGTGAACTGCATCGAACGCGACAGTCCGGCGATCAGCATCAGCACCACCACCAACGCTTTCGGCGTCTGCGGCGTAAGCGCCGCGCAGGCCATGATCGACAAAGAGGCGATCACTCCGTTGACGATCAGCACCGAACGGAAGCCGAACCGCCTCAGCGTCGGCGTCGTCACCGCCTTCATACCGAGATTGCCGAGGAAATAGGCCAGGACCATCATGCCAGCATCGACCGGGCTCAGGCCGAAGCCAACCTGGAACCAAAGCGGCAGCAGGAACGGCGTGGCGTTGATGGCGATGCGGAAAATCGTGCCGGCCGACAGCGTCGAGATGGCAAAGGTCTGCACCTTGAAAGCTGTGAGATCAAGCAGCGGATGGTTGGCGCGTCGCAGATGCCGCACCGCCAGCCAGCCGACCAAAATGCCCGTGGCGAGCAGTGCCACGGTCGGCAAGGCACCCTCTTCCGGATGCGCGATGCGCTCGAGGCCATAGAGCATCGCGGCGAGCCCCACCGAGGTCAGCAGGAAGCCCGGCCAGTCGAGCGGCTTGGCCCCGGCTTCGCGGTCGCCGGGAATGAAGCGGGCGACCAGCGCCAAACCGACGACCCCAAGGGGAATGTTGATGAAGAAATTCCAGTGCCAGGAGACATAGGTGGTGATGAAGCCGCCAAGCACCGGCCCGACCACCGGCGCAAACAGCGCCGGCCAGGTGATCAGCGCCGTAGCATTGAGAAGCTCGGACTTCGGCGCATTGCGCAGCACCAGGATGCGGCCGACCGGCGTCATCAGCGCGCTGCCCACGCCCTGCACCGCGCGCGCGGCAACGAATTCGGCCAGGTTCTGCGAAATGCCGCAGGCGAGCGAGGCCAGCGTGAACAGGGCGATCGCCACGAGGAAGATGTTGCGCGCGCCGAACCGGTCCGCGAGCCAGCCGGACAGCGGCACGAACACCGCCATGGTCAGCATATAAACGGTGATGCCGATGCTCATCGCCACCGCCGGCACGCCGAAGGATTCTCCCATCTGCGGCAGCGATGTCGAGATGATGGTCGAATCCAGAAGCTGCATGAAGAAGGCGACGGCGACGATCAGCGCCACCCGCCGGGCTTGCCGCGCCGCCGGCGCGGTTTCGGGTAAGGCTTTGTTTTCGGGAATGGCGGTCATGCGCAGAACTGTCCGAAGGGGAATCTTCTCCCGCCTCATCGGCAACCGCACAAATGTCCGGCAAAACCGATGACGCACCGGTTTCAACTGCATTTGGCCGATGCCGTCCAGACATGGACCAACAAACTTTCGTGTGACATCGCAGCCGGCTATGCGATGACCTGGCCCTGCCGCCGAACCGGAGTTTTTACGATCCGCGATGGCGCTTCGCGCTGTTGCCGGTGTGTCTCATGCGGCTTCGATCTTCTCCAGGAACAGGCTGAGCTGGTCCGGATCCATGTGCACGACGTGCCTGTCTTCGGGATACGCCATACTGTTCACATCAGCGACATATTCGGAAAAGGCGGCGATGCGTTCGGCCTGCAGGCGGTCGTATTCGGCGGCGAAGTTGCGATAGACCTTGGAATGGCGCGGCATGTGGCCACGGTTCTGGCCGAGGATATCGTCTGCGAACAGGTATTGCGCATCGCAGCCGGTGCCCGCCCCCATCGATAGCATGATCAGCGAAGTGCGTTCCGAAATCGCCTTGGCCACCTCGACTGGCACCACCTCGATCTCGGCGCCGATCGCGCCGGCGGCCTCCAGTTGCTTCACCGCCTCGAACACCTGCATGGCGGTATCGGCGGTCTTGCCGACGGCCTTGAAGCCGCCGGTCCAGGTGGCGCGTGACGGGATGAGGCCGACATGCCCGATCACCGGAATTGCATCGTCGGCCATCCGTTTGATGGTGGCGTAGCCGGCGCTGCAATAGACCGCATCGGCGCTGGCCTTGTAGAGCCGGAACGCCCAGCGGACAAAATCATCCGCGGTGCCGATCTCGAAGAAATTCTCGCCCGGCATGGTGAACAGGCTGGGTGCCGCATCGCGGTATTGCGGATTGAGCACCAGCTCCGGCGGCACCGAGACGATATCGACGCGGGCGCGTTCGGCGGCCTCGGCCTCGTCCATCGTCAGCACGCGCAGCATGGTCAGCTGCCGCTTGCCCTTCATGGCGCGCAGGTCGGCGACGGTCGGTCTTTTCCGGCTCATGGATTTTGGTCCCCTTTGCTACGTGACAGAAGGCCGGTCAGGCGATCTGGATCATCACCTTGCCAGCTTCGACCTTGACTGGATAGGTCGCGAGATTGACGCAAACGGGAGCGCCCTTCGCCTGGCCGGTCTTGTAATTGAAGCGGCCATTGTGCTTGGGGCATTCGATGATGTCGTCCATGACAAGCCCGTCGGCCAGATGAGCCTGTTCATGCGTACAAAACCCGTCGGTGGCGAAGAATTCATCGTCCGGCGAACGGTAGATCGCGAAGGTGCGGCCGCCATGGTCGAAGCGGATGACATCTTCCTCTTCGACATCGTCCACGGCGCACGCTTCGACCCAATCGGCCATCTCTGCTTCTCCTGAAATTTCTGCGTTGCGCTCGTGCAGTGCCTACTCAGCCGCTGCCGACATGTTCACTTCGTGGAACTCGCCACGATAGGGCCGTGCCGTTGGCGGCAGTTCGCGCTTAAGGAAATAATCCTCGTATTTGAGCTGCCTGAGCAGGACCGGCCAGACCTCGCGATAGGCATGCCATATCGACGGGTTCGCCTCGGGCAGATCGTGCTTGATCAGTTCATGCAGCCTGGGCAGCGCGTGATACGGTACCATCGGGAACATGTGATGCTCGACGTGGTAGTTCATGTTCCAGTAGATGAACCGGCTGATCGGATTCATGTACACGGTCCTGGTGTTGAGCCGGTGGTCGACGACGTTGTCGGCCAGACCGACATGCTGCAGCAGGCCGGTCAGCACCATGTGCCAGGTGCCGTAGAGGCGCGGCACGCCGATGAGCACCACCGGTATCCACGACCGCATGAACACGGCGAGCGCGATCGTCGCGATGTAGATCGCGATATGCCAGCGCGCCGCGATGACGGCCTTGTGCTGTTCCATCTCGGGAACGTAGCTTTTCTCGTCGGGCGTCAGCTTGCCGAACGCCTGGCGTACCAGCGCCGGAAGCGAATAGCGAAAATCGAGGATGCCGGTGAAAGCCAGCGCGGCACGCAGCAGGTCCGGCGGGCGCATCACGGCGATCTCGGCGTCGCGGCCGACGATGATCGTGTCTGTATGGTGCCGGGCATGGCTCCAGCGCCAGGTCACCGGATTGCGCATCAGCATGAAGCTGGCGATCTGGTAGACGACATCGTTCATCCAGCGCGTGCGGAAGGCAGTGCCATGGCCGCATTCGTGCCAACGCGAGTCGCTGGAGGAGCCGTAGAGCACGCCGTAGACGAAGAAGAACGGCACGCACCACCAGGTGCCCCAGAAATAGATGGCGCCGGCGGCGGAGCCGAGGATGGCGATGATCCAGATGATCGTGTCGCGGATCGCCGGGCCGTCTGAGCGCTGCATCAACTCCTTGATCGCCTTGCGGGGGACATCGGTGTGGTACCACTCCGCCGAGGCCAGTCCCGTCTCGATCGCCCTGCGCGTGCTTTCGCCGACCAGGCTGTAATCGCGCTTTACCGTGCCAGCCATTGTGACCTCCAATTCCAGCTCGGCCGCGAACCCTCCCCGCTCCGGCCGGGACCAGCCTCCCAACTGGTGTCTCGTATCGTCCTAGCCATTATCACGACCTGCCTCCAAGAACAGGAAAACGGCCCGACGGCTGGGGATAATCCTGCTGCGGCTGCCTGGCGATTGCCGCGATCCGGCTCTCGGCGGCGGCGATCTCGCCGGCGCCGTCGAGAACCCGGAACACCGCATCGTACGAGCGGCTCTCGCCGTGCTCCAGCCAGATCATCTCGCCGCGTTCGCGCGCCGCCAGATTTCCCAGCACATGATGCGTCGACGGCTCGATGCCAAGCGCGTACTGTCCAGCCTGGAAATTCTGCCATTGGTAGGTGCAGGGCAATTGGTCCTTGCGCGTGACCACCTCGAACCCGAGGCCGAGCCTATCGTTGACCACCGCCACCGGGACTTCGCCGGTGCTGCCAGCGCCGAGCTCGTGCTGCCAGACCTGTTCGCTGAAACGCGGCTGCGGCGCCGGGACCGTGCGATAGCCGACCTTTTGCGCCTCATAACGCTCGCCGGCATGCCCGGCCCAAACGACATCCCTTATCGGCGCCAGATAGCGCGCGCCCTCGTCAAGCACCGGATGGCTGACATTGATGTGGTAGAAGAACATATGCGGTGTTCGGTTGAAACCGTGATTGACGACACGGTCCGAAAGCCGGATCTCGTTGCCGCCGACATCGGCCTCGATCCGCCGCAATAGATGCAGATCCTCGCCGAATACAGTCGATTGCTGGACGATGCCTTCGGCCCACAACACGCAGCGGTCGCCGTCCCAGGTCTCGCCGTAGCCACTCAGCCGCGCCGGGATGGTGCTGATGCGGCCATGCAGCGAATGGCGCACCGTCTTCTTCGGCGGATAGTTGTAGGTGTCGGCGGGTACCTCGTTCATGAACAATATATGGTCGAGGCCGCAGGTCAGTAGAAGGCCGGAAAACGACCGCGCCCAGGCCAGCCCGTCCTCGCCTTCATACTCGTGCAGGCCGGGATTGCGAAAGCCGCTCGGCGAATGCCAGCCGATCGCCTGGCCCTTGAAGTCGCAATCGGCGATATCGAGCGCCCGGTCGACCAGCGCGGTGAAGCGCAGGCCCGAGCCGGTGCGGAATTCGAGCATGCGGATGCCGCGCTCGACGCCGTCGCCAAGCGTCATCAGTCGCACGCCGGCGAACTGCGACAGCATGCCCGAGCGTTCCGAGACCTGCCGGCGCGACAGCGTCTTGCCGTAAAGCTCTACCATGTGACGGCCAGTTCCTTCACTTTGCTCCCGTCCTTCACTTGGCTCTCGTCTCCTTGAGCAGGGCCGACATGTCGGCGCCGGTGATGATACTTTCCACGGTCAGCAGGTCGGTGTCGGCGACCGTCTGCTCGGCGACGATCTCGCCGCGCCGCATGACGATGATGCGGTCGGCGACCTGGAAGACGTGATGGATGTTGTGGGTGATCAAAAGCACCGAGTGACCGGCGTCGCGCACTTCCTTGACGAAGCGCAGCACGCCGTGCGTTTCCTCGACGCCGAGATTGTTGGTCGGCTCGTCGAGGATGATGACCTTGGCGGCGAATTGCATGGCGCGCGAGATGGCGATCGACTGGCGTTCGCCGCCCGACAGCGTGCTGACCAGCGCATCGGCGTCGAGCTTCTTCGAGATGCCGACGCGCTTCAAAAGAGCCGAGGCGGCATCGCGCAATTGCGCGAGATCGAGCGGCGCGAACACACCCAGCCATTTGAGGTTGACCGGCTCGCGGCCGAGGAAAAGATTGCGCGCGATGCTGAGGTCCGGTGCCAGCGAGGTGTCCTGGTGGATGGTCTCGATGCCGAGATCCATCGCATCGCGCGTCGAGCGGATGGAGACCTTCTGGCCGCGCACATAGATGTCGCCGCGGTCGACCGGAAACACCCCGGAGATCGCCTTGATCAACGTCGATTTGCCGGCGCCGTTGTCGCCGAGCAAGGCCACCACTTCGCCCTCGTTGAGCGTGAAGGAGGCGCTCTTCAGGGCGCGGACGCTGCCGAAGGACTTTTGCAGGTTGTGCAGCCGAAGCACTTCCATGGTCAGCTCCTGGCGGCGTTCTTCTGCAGCAAAGCGTGCAGAATGAGCATGGCAAGGATGATGACGCCGACGAAGATGTTGTAGGCGAGCCCAGGCACGCCGATCAGCACGATGCCGTTGCGGATGCTGCGCAGCATCAGCGCGCCGACGATGGTGCCGAAAATGGTGCCTCGCCCACCGGTCAGCGCGGTGCCGCCGACCACCACCATGGCGATCACTTCGAGCTCGTAGCCGGTGCCTGCCACCGGCGAGGCGGCAGAAATGCGGAAGGCGCTGATCATGCCGGCGAGACCGGCCAGCACCGAGGTCAGGATGAACAGCCAGATCTTGACCGCATCGGCCGGCACACCACGCGCCACGGCGGCGTTACGGTTCGAGCCGATGGCGCTGATCCAGTTGCCGAGCTTGGCGTAGCGCAGCACATAGATCGCCAGTAGCGACAGGCCGATGAACCACCACAGCGAGGTATAGAAACGGAACGTTCCGATATTGAAGCTGCCGGCCAACAGCGTCACGAAGAACCCGGGCTGGTCCCAGGACTTCAGCGGAAAGCCTTGGGTGATGTAGAGGGCCGCGCCTCGCACCACGAGCAGCATCGACAGCGTCACCAGGAAGGAGGAGATGCCGATCTTGGTGACGATCAGCCCATTGATCGCACCGATCGCTATGCAGAGCAGCAGGCCGGCCAGCAGCGCCACGCCAATATCCACCCCGCCGTTCTGCACCAGCAGCATGACGACAACCGGCGCCAGTCCGAACACAGCACCGACCGAAAGGTCGAACTCGCCCGCCGTCAGAAGCAGCGTCATGCCGAGCGCGATGATGCCGAGCTCGGGCAGGAACGCCATCATGTTGGAGATGTTGAGCGGCGACAGGAAGTTCGCATCGGCGATCGCGAACACCGCCAGCAGGACGATCAGGATGACGAGCGACGAGAACTGCGGCGAGCGGATCAGGCTCGACCTGCGTTTGGCACGCGGCATTTCCTCTTCTGCGGCAATTGTCATGACAGCTCGAACCATACGCCAGGGTGAGGCCCGCCGCCTGCGCGGCGAGCGTCAGTTCCAATCACTTGTTGTAGAGTTTCAGGATCGGTTCGACGCTCGAGGCGTCGTAGAGGCTGAAAGTGTGGATGTCGTAGCCGATCGGTTCGCCGGCGGCGGCCAACCCGAGCAGCGCCACCGGCATGAAGCCCTGCGCCGACGGGAACTGCCAGGCAGCCGCGTTGACGAAACCGGCCTTGACGGACTCGGCCGTTTCCTTCGAATTGCCCCAGCCGACGACCGGAATCTTGCCGGCCGGCACGCCGGCGCCATCGAACACCCGCTTGACGCTGGCCGCGACGGAATCGCCGAGCGCGATGATTGCCGGCGGATTGTTGGCCACCATGTAGTCCGTCATCTTGGCGATGATGCCGGCCGGATCGGTGCCGCAATCGACCACGTCATATTTGATGCCGAGCGGATCGAAGACGCTGGCAATGCCTTCGGTCTCGAGCTGCTGGTAGCTGGCACCCGGCACTTCGACCGGCAGGAACACCTTGTCGCCCTGCTTCACCATTTTGTGGTCGACCAGATATTTCGCCCAGATGACACCGGCTTCCCTAAGGTCGGCGCCGACATAGGCTTGCCGGCCGGTTGCCGGATCGTCGGTGTTGAAGAACACGATCGGGATGCCGGCCGCCTTCGCTGCCTTGACCTCCTCGGTCCACAGGCCGGGCTGCGCCGAAGTCGTGGCGATGCCGTCCGGCTTGGCGGCGAGTGCCGAGTTGAAGGCTTCCTTCTGCGCCGCCATGTCGCCGCCGCTGAACGAGATCTTGCAGGTCACCTTGAGCTGGTCGCAGGCCTTGGTCGCGCCGGCATTCCAGTCGATCCAGAAGGCATCCGACGGGCCGCCATGCGACAACAGGTAGAACGTCTTCTGGGCGTCCTGCGCCACCGCCGGAGTACCCAGCGTTGCACCGGCTAGAACCGTCGCGGCAGCCGCGATTTTCAACCCGAATTTCAACATTTCTCTTCCTCCCTTGTTTCGTAGCCGAACCGCGCCATCACAGTCCGTTGGCGCGGAATTTCCCATCGAGGAATTTCTTGGCGCGCGGCACGTCGTCTTCCGAAAGATGCTCGATGATGACCGGGATGTTCGGGTGCTTTTCGGCCAGCCGCTTGAGATAAAGGTCGTAGTTCAGCGAACCGAGGCCGGGCGCCGGCAGCTCGATCTCACCGACGCCGCGGAAAGTGTGGCTCTCCAGCGCGTCCTCGTCGCCAATGTCTGCGTGCTTCTCCGACTTGTCGCCGCCGGAACGCTTGACGTCCTTGGCGTGGGCGATCTTGATCTTGTCGGTCAGCGTGTCGAACACCTGGTTCAGGATCTGATCCATCCGGTCGATATTGTGGGTTTCGAAATAGTTGGTCGGGTCCATCAACAGGCCGAGGCCTGGGTGGTCGACCTGCGCGAACATCCTCACCGTCTCCTCGACCGAGCCGACGACATTGTTGACATAGGTTTCGAGCAGGAAGACCGCGCCGTGGTCATAGGCCGTCTGGGCAAGGTCGGCGATGACCTTGCGGCATTCCTCGAACCCTTCCTCGGTCTTGTTCTTCGGGTGATGCACCCAGTCGGATTCGGTGTTGTAGGTACCCGTTTCCGAGATCACGTAAGGGGTGCCGAAATGGCGCGCGTTGCGGATGATCTCCTTCAAATAGCCGACGCGCCTCTCGCGCTCGCCCATATCCGGATGGATGATGTTGGTGTAGCCCGACACACAGCAGATCGGCAGATTGTGGTCGCGGAACGTATCGCGGACGGTCTTGGCCTTGTCCTTGGTGATCTGCCCGGACGACAGGTCGATATCCCTGAAATGCAGGTCGAGCTGCACGGTGTTGAAATCGAGCGCACGGATCTTCTGCGCGGTTTCCTTGAGGCCATACGGGAAATAACCCGTGAAAATACCTGCCTGCATCATGGTGTGAATTCCTCCCTGTAAGTGATTCAGTCAGTTGATATTTCGGAAAGCTTGACCGTCCGGCCTTTGTCGATCGAGCGGTAGCCGGCTTCGACCAGCGCCATGGTCTTGACATTGTCCGCGACGGACAGCGCTGGCGGCTCGCCCGTCTTAACCGCGTGCTGAAGCTGCTCCATGACGCCGATGAAAGCATGCGGGAACCACATCGTGTCCCAGCTGGGTGTCACCCATTGACCATCGGTGGTCTCGGTCGAGGCGTAGGTCAGCGTCGACGCAGCGCCCGTCGGCCAGCCGATGGTGCCTTTGGCGACACCCTTGGTGCCGTCGACGCGCCAGTTGATGTGCTGGTCGTCCTGGTAGCCCTCCTGGCGCGGACCGGACCAGACATCCTCCAGCGATACGGCGAACACGCCGGACGGGAACCGCAGCGTCGACACGATGATGCCGTCCGAATGATCAAAGCGGGTGCGCGGATCCTTGCGGGTCAGGGTGGTGATCTCCAGGGGATCGCCGAACAGGAAGCGCAGTACGTCGAGATGGTGGACGCTCATATTGGCGAGCGTCAGCCGGTCATAGTCCTCGAGGAAGGTCTGCCAGTGCGGGATCGCATGCATGTCGATCTGGGCGAAGACGATGTCGCCGAGCGCGCCGCTGTCGATGATCTGCTTCAAGACGCGCATCGACTGGTCGTAACGCATGTTCTGGTTGACCGAGAGGATCTTGCCGGCCTTGGCCGCCTCGTCGCGCAGTTTGACGGCTTCATCGAGCGACAGCGCCAGTGGCTTCTGCGCCAGGATCGCCTTGATATGTGCTTGGTTCAGCGCATGGCGGATCAGCGCCGGCTGCTGGTCCGGCGGAAAGGCAAGATCGATGATCTCGACGTTTTTGTCCTCGATGAGCTGTTCCGGCGTGTCGTGGATGGTCGGGATATCCCAGCGTTTGGCGACCTTCTCGGCGCTGGCCTTGGTGCGCGAGGCAATCGCCACCACGGGGAAACCGGCTTCCTTGTAGGCGGCAAGGTGACATTCGGCCATGATCATACCGGCGCCGACGCAGCCGATCCTGTATTCCCTGGTGCGGACTTTAACGTCCGGCTCGAAGCCGTTACTTGCCATATGTTCCTCCCGAAGCTCGTTCCTTGCAGCCGCCGTCATCGTGCCAGCGCTCCCCCGCCTTGTCCGAAATAATGCACCCTGCCCGGCTCGCAGGATATCGCCACCATCGCGTCCGGCCTGATGTCCGGCTGGCCGCGCAACAGCGCCCGCAGGCGCGCCTGCCCGGCGGCGAGCGTCACCACGGTGTAGCCGCCGAGCGGCTCGACCTCGAACACTCGCGCCGGGCGGCCCGCGCCCCCCTCGGAGATTCCATCCGACCAGGCCTTGACCTTGATGTCTTCCGGCCTGAGTCCGATCTCGACGGCATCGGCCGGCGCAGCCTTGTCCGCGATGCGGATCGTGCCTTCGGCCGCCTCCACGCCTTCCGAGCCGTGCACCGACTTCAATATGTTCATCATCGGCGAGCCGAGCAGCCGCGCCACATAGGTGCTGGCCGGCCGGTCATAGATCTCGGCAGGCGCGCCGATCTGCCTGATCTTGCCGCTCTCCAGGATGGCCATGCGGTCGGCGACCGACATCGCCTCTTCCTGGTCGTGCGTGACATAGATCAGCGTCTTGCCGAGCTCGCGCTGGATGCGCTTGAGCTCGACGCGCGTCTCCTCGCGCAGCCGGGCGTCGAGCGCCGAGATCGGATCGTCCATCAGATACGCGGCGGGATCACGCACCAGCGCGCGGGCGATCGCGACCCGCTGCCGCTCACCGCCGGAAAGCTGCGCCGGCGGTTTGTGCAGGATATGTCCGATATGCAGCTTGGCCGCGACATCGGCGACGCGTTTTTCGATCTCGGCTTCTGCCACCTTCCGCTCGACCAAAGGAAAACGGATGTTGTCGCGCGCGCTCATATGCGGGAACAGCGCCAGATTCTGGAACACCATGGCGACATTGCGCTCCGCCGGCGACACCGTGTTGACCGGCTTGCCGCCAATCAGGATCTCGCCCGTGTCCGGGGTTTCCAGCCCGAGCACCAGACGGAGTATCGTCGACTTGCCCGACAGCGGCGGCCCGAAGAAGCAGAAGAACTCGTTGTCGTTGACCGCGAACGAGGCATCGTCGACAGCCAGCGTGCCGCCATAGCGTTTTGTCACATTACGGAAAACGATATCGGCCATCTCAACCTGCTCTCAACGCAAGGCCGGTAGCGGCGTCGAAGACGCGCACCGCCTCCGCCGCAGGCGCGACGACGGCTGTCTGCCCGATCGCCAGCCCGACATCATTGTCGAACACCGCCTTCACCGCGGTCTCTCCCTCGCCAAGATGGATGATGGTGCGCGCGCCGATCCGCTCGACGAAACTCACCGGCATGCAGAGGCCACGGCCGCTTTCGGCCAGCGTCACCTGCTCCGGTCGAAAGCCATAAAACACCTCGCCGCGCATCCGGCTGGCGGCATTGGCGATCTCGACCGGCAGCGGCGGCGTCGCCCCGAGTGGGCCAAGATCGACGACCAGGCCACGGTCACTTTCCGCCAACCAGCCCTTGAGCAGGTTCATGCCCGGCGCACCGATGAAGCGGGCGACGAAGACGTTGGCCGGGTTGTTGTAGACTTCCAGTGGCGTGCCGACCTGCTGCAGCACGCCGTGGTCCATCACCGCGATGCGGTCGGCCATGGTCATCGCTTCGAGCTGATCGTGGGTGACGTAGACCATGGTCTGCCGGAACTGCCGCTGCAGTTGCTTCAATTCGGTCCGCATCACCGCCCGGAAGGCGGCGTCGACATTGGACAGTGGCTCGTCGAGCAGGAAGATCGCCGGCTCCATGATCGCCGAACGGCCAATCGCCACCCGCTGCAATATGTTGACCGAAAGCCGGTCGGCCTTGCGGTCGAGCAGCGGCGTCAGCTGCAGCATCTCGGCAATGGCGCCGACGCGGCGGTCGATCTCGGCCTTTGGTGCGCCACGCATTTTCGGGCCGTAGGCGAGGTTCTGCCGCACGCTCATATGAGTGAAGATCGCATAGTTCTGGAAGACGAAGCCGACGCCGCGCCGCCCCATCGGCACGCCGGCCATGTCGCGTTCGCCGAACAGGATCTTGCCGCTGGTCGGCTCTTCCATGCCGGCGATCATGTTCATCGTCGTCGACTTGCCGCAGCCGGACGGCCCGAGCAGCGCCATGAACTCGCCGTCGGCAATGGCCAGATCCATCGTCTGCAGCGCAGTGAAGTCGCCAAATTTCTTGACAAGGTTTTGCAGATGGATCGTGCTCATGCCGCCACCTCGCGTACCCGGGCCATGCGTTTCATGGCAAACACAGCGGCGATGGACAGCACGATCAATATGGCCAGCGCGATTGCCGCCACATAGCCCCAGATCAGGTCCTGCGTGGTGAGCTTGTAGATGTAAACGGAGATGGTTTCGGTAGCGACCCCGGGACCGCCGCCGGTCATGATGTAGAGGGTGTCGAATATTTTGAAGTTCTCGATCACCCGGATCGCCAGCGCAATGATGATGATCGTCTTCATCTTCGGCAGCACGATGGTGACGAAGCGCTGCCAGGGGTTGGCGCCGAGCAGCGTCGCCGCCTTGATCTGGTCCTCCGGCACGCCGACCAGGCCGGCAAGCAGGATCAGGAACATTAGCGGCGTCCACTGCCAGATGTCGGCGACCATCACCGCGATCAGCGCCAGCGTCGGATCCGAGAGCCAGGCGATGGTGACGGGAAAGCCTGACATCGCCGACAGGATGTCGTTGACCGGGCCGCCCGACTGAAACAGCATGAAGAACATGTAGCCGGCCACCGCCGGCACCACCATCATCGGCATCAAGAGGATCGAATAGAAGATCCGCTTGCCGGGAAACTCGTCGGCAAACAGCGTCGCCAGCGCGAGGCCGAGCAGGAACTCCGCCGGCACGCAGACGATCATGACGATGGCCGTGCGCTTCAGCGCGCTCCAGAAGCGCGCGTCCGCGGCAAGGTCGGTGTAATTGGCGAAACTGTTCCACATCGACCAGGCATTCCACCAGCCGGTGCCCGACAGCG
Organism: Mesorhizobium sp. M1295; assembly: GCF_040318135.1. NCBI lineage: Bacteria > Pseudomonadati > Pseudomonadota > Alphaproteobacteria > Hyphomicrobiales > Phyllobacteriaceae > Mesorhizobium > Mesorhizobium sp. M1295. The sequence continues at coordinate 203,885 of NZ_JAMYLU010000009.1, read as the reverse complement.
GCGACCAGTCGGTCAGGCTGATGTAGAGCTGCATCAGCAGCGGGAAGACGGCGATGAACAGCACCAGGATCTGCGCCGGCAGGGTCAGCCGGAATCCGAGCCGCGCGCCCTCGTCCGGCAACACCGACGCCGCCTTGGAGGCTTGCATGTCGCCCTCCGAAATCGTGGCTGTCACCGAGCTCATTGCTTGAGCGCCCCGAAGGTCAGCCCGCGCACCAGATGACGCTGGATGGCGATGCCCATGATCACCGGCGGCACCGCGGCGATCAGGCCGAGAGCTGCCTTGGCGCCGTAGAGCTGTCCGGTCATCGAGGAGGACAGCGAGGCCATGTAGACCGGGACCGTGACCCATTCGCGCGTCGTCAGAAGCAGCGCAATCAGATAGTCCGACCAGTTGAGGATGAAGACGAACAGCGCGGCACTGGCCAGCGGCGCCCGCATCATCGGCAGCGTGATGCGGGTGAAGACGCGCCACCGCGAACAGCCCTCGACCAGTGCCGCCTCCTCGATCTCGCGCGGCATGTCGTCGAAGAAGGTCTTCATCAGCCAGAAGGCGAAAGGCAGCGTGACGATGCCGTAGATCAGCGACAGCCCCCACCAGCTGTCGGTGAAGTTGAGGAAGGCCCACATGATCATCACCGGGGTCATGACCGCCATCGGCGGAAACAGGCGAAGCTGGATCAGCGCCAGCGGCAGGTTCTGGCCCGAGTTGAAGCGCGACAGCCCGTAGGCCGCCGCTGTGCCCGCCGACATGGCGATCGCCGTGCCGAACGTGGCCGACAGCAGCGACGACAGGATCGGCTTCAAAGCTGTGCGGTCGAGCGCGACGATAAGATTGTTGGTCGATTCACCGAAGACGAAGCGGAAATTGCTGAGTGTCGGGTTCTTCGGCCACCAGGTCAGGTCGGCGCCGGTCGCCGACCATTCGGCGATCGGCTTGAACGCCATCGACATCATCCACAGGATCGGCACCAGCGTCACCGCCATTGCCGCAAAGATCGCGGCATAGCGGAATATCTCGAAAGGAACTGAACGCTTCATCTTGCGGCTTTGCTGGGTCCTTCGTTATCGAGGGGAAGAGCAATCACTCCTCCCCTCTTTGGTAAGATCCGGGAGGATCAGGCGATCGGATCGAGAACGGTGGGCCAGGCCTCCTTGTTGGTCTTGATGGCTTCGAGAAGCTTCTCCTCGCCGGTGCGGCGGGCAATCTTCTTCCACTCGGCCTCGGTGTCGGCCATCGCCTGCTCTGCTGTCTTGGCCTTGGTCAGCGCGGCGACGAGGTTCTCGTCCAGCGCATTGTGGAAGGCGGTGGCGCCGGGATAGTTGATGGTGGGCACGGTGCGGGCGACCGTCTCGCGCACCACGTCCATGTGGTAAGCATGATAGGTCTGGCGGACCAGCGGATCGGAGAAATCCGACAGCCGGAACGGATCGAAGTAACCGCCCGGGTTGGCGGTCATCCACGCATAGATGCGACTAGATCCCAGCCATTGCAGGAACAGGTAGCAGGCCTCCGGGTTCTTGGCCTGCGAAGACACCGACGCCGACAGATTGAGCCACAGCACCGAACGGCTGACCAGCTTGCCGTCGATCTCGCGGCCGGGCGGCAGCATCGAGCCGATCTTGCCGGTGACAGCTGAATCCTTGTTGCCGGCATTATCGAGGAATTTCGGCAGATTGGAGAAGGCGCAGGTCATGGCCGCACCGCCCTTTGCGAAATTGCCGTACTGCTCCGGCCAGCCCCAGGAGATCGCATCCGGCGAATGGTGCGCAAGCGACGCGATGTACTCGCTGGTCGCCGCAATACCTTGCTCCGAATTGATCAGCGGCTTGCCGGTATCGTCGAACAAGAACTGATTGGGCGAAGCCATTGAGACATAACGCTGATACCAGTTGGTATAGCCCCAGCCCTGGTTGCGCAGATCGGTCGAGCCGAACAGGCCCTTGTCCGGGCGCTGGAAGAAGGCTGCGATCTCGTCATGCTGCTTCCAGGTCTTCGGCGCCGCCAGTTCATAGTCGTATTTGTCGGAGAAGGCCTTCTTCTCGGCTGCGTCGCCGAACAGATCGGTGCGGTAGACCCAGGTCTGGAAGTCGCCATCCAGCGACACGCCATAGGTCGAGCCGCGATACTGATTGAGCAGCGAGACGCCCTTGGCGCCATTGACATAGCCGCGCTCGGGATCGTCCCATTCCGGCTTGTACTGCGCGACGAAGTCGTCGAGCTTGAGGATGCCCCCGGTTTCGGCGAGGTCGCCAAGACGGTTCCATTCGACCGCGTAGATGTCATACGCCCCACCCTTGGTGGAGATGTCCTGCATCGTCTTGGTGAATTCCTGGCCATTCGGCACACCGACGATCTCGAGCGGAATACCGGTTTCCTTCTCCCAGAGATCCTTGATCGACGGCGCACCGGCCGGAAACGGCTGTGTCAATTGGCCGATCGAACCATCGGACAGGCCAAGCACGATCTTGGCCGGCGCCTTGCCGGCGCCCTTCATCGCCTTGGCCGCCTCAATGGCGCGGCCCTCGGGCGTGTCGGCGCCATATTGATAGCGCTCCGAGCCGTCGAAGCCCGTCGGGCCACCGATCATGCCGGGCGCCAGGGCATCGGCCGCATAGGCACGGCTTGGGCGAATGAATTTCGGTGCGATACCTGCGGCAGCAACAAGGACTGCCGCCTTTCCACCGGACGCCAGCAAACGGCGCCGCGACACGCGGATCAAATTCGACATTGGAACTCCTCCCTCAGGGCCTTGTTCCTCCACGGCCCTTATGATGGATATTGACGGCACTATACGAAGCCTGTCAACATCATAAATAATCAAGACACCTCATAACATCTCATGGGAGGGGACGAATGGCGTGTATCAAGGCACTCACACTGAAGCCGGTGCTTGAATTTGAGGGAGCCAGGCTGCCCACCTCCCCGCTTTGGTCCGTTTCGGCATTTTGGTGTAGCGCGGCAGCTTGCGTATCGGCCAAGGCTGGTTACATCATTTCCCATCAGAATCGCGGCTGGCGATGAAGCTGCCGCTTCGACAGCGGACCCATGAAATGCGTAATCTCGATGCGCCCTTGGCGCATTTTGGAATGAGGTGATCGACAGTGCGGTCCACCCTGACAGACATAGCCCGGGAAGCCGGCGTTTCCGCCGCTACGGTCGACCGTGTGCTCAACAACCGCGCCGGGGTCAGGGCGCGCACCCGCGAGGTCGTGCTCGAAACGGCGCAACGGCTTGGCTATATCGCTGAAAATTCGAATAATCCGAACTCGCGCAACGCGATACCTGGTGAGGTTATACGGCTCGATTTCGCCCTGCCCGCCGGCACCAATTCCTTCATCAAGATGCTGCACCGCCAGATCGAGGCGCAGGCGCAGTCGCGGCCGGACCTCGACGTCCGCGTCGCCACTATCGAAGGCTTCAATCCGGACCGGCTTGCCCGGCTGCTGCAGGAATTGCACGGACAGACGCAAGGCGTCGGTGTGATCGCACTCGACCATCCGACGGTGCGCGAGGCGATCCGCTCGCTTTCGGCCAGCGGGGTCAAGGTCGTTACCATCGCTTCCGACATCCTGCATGTGCCGCGGGTCGCCTATATCGGCATCGACAACCGCGCCGCCGGCCGGCTCGCCGGCTACCTGCTCAACCGCTTCATGGGTGCAGGGCGTCCGGGCAAGGTCGCGCTGTTCGCCGGTTCGCTCTCCTACCGCGGCCACGAAGAGCGCGAGATGGGCTTCCGCCACATACTGACGGAAGAATCGCCCAATCTGCAGATCGTCGAGATGCGCGAAATGCTCGACGATCGGGAAAAGGCCTATTCGGAGGCTTCCGCCCTGCTGGATCGGCACCCGGACCTGGCCGCCATCTACAATGTCGGCGCCGGCAACACCGGCATCGCCCGCGCGCTACGGGAACGCGGGCGTGCACTGTCGACGGTCTTTCTCGGCCATGAAGTAACGGAAGGCACCAAGGAGCTTTTGCTCGACGGCACGCTCGACGCGGTCATCGACCAGAACCCGCGCGTCGAAGCCCGCGAAGCGCTCAACACCTTGACCCATGCGGTCAGGGGATTGCCTTACGAACTGCACCAGCCAAGGCTGCAGGTGATCTTCAGGGAAAGCATCCCGGAGATCTGAACGGAAGCTTGGGGCAGATGGGGCGCGAGTACCCACTGAACATGACGTCATAAAGTTCATGACTTAGTCGGCGTCTGCTGTCTCCGAATACAGCGCCTGCGCCAGGTCGCGGACTGCATCGGCGGTGCGCGGGCCAAAGCCGACCATATAGGCGCCGTCCAATACGATCAGCGCCTTTGCCTTCGCCGCCGGCGTGGCGCTCAGCGCGCGCGTGGCGAACACCTGCTCGGCGGTGGGTCCGCCCTTGCCGTCGCTCATCATCAGGATGACGTCGGGCGCCATTTCGATCAGCTTCTTCTCCGACGCTGCCTTGTAACCCTGCATTACGGCCATCGATTGATGCCGCCGGCATAGCGGATGATCGCGTCGGCCGCAGTGCCCGCACCGGCAGCACTCAGCCGCACGAGGCCGTGGAAGAACACCACCTTCTTGCGTCGCTCGGCCGGCATTTTCGCGGCGAGGTCGGTAGCGGCCTGGAAGGCGTCGAGCACTTGCCTTGAAACCTTCCTGCCCTTGTCCTCGAGGTGGAGCGAGGCGGCAATCAACGTAATCTTGTGGTCGATGCCTTGAGGACTGTTGTCTTCCGGGACAAGGACAATCGGGATCGCCAGCGATTTGAGCACTTCGATCGCCTCCGGCGGCCCGCTGTCTTCGGCCGCCAGGATCAGGTCCGGGCGAAGCGCAACCAAGCCTTCGGCGGACAACTGGCGCCGGTAGCCGACATTGGGCTTTTGCGCGACGGAAGCGGGATATTTGCTGCCGCGATCGACGGCGATGATCCGCTCGCCGGCACCCAGCGCATCGACGATCTCGGTAACATCGGAACCGAGTGTCAGGATCCTGGTTCCCGGACCGGTCGCGACGGTGCGCCCCGATGCATCGACAACCGTCTCGGCGGCCAGCGCCTTGAAGCCGCAAGACGGCGCAAGAGCAGAAAGCGCCAGCATCAGCACCGTCACCATCCCGCCCAATTGAAACCAGCGCGTCTGCCTCCACCGTCTACCGCTGCAGAGCCCGCCGTTTCGCTGCTCCATTTGAGATAATTCGGTCATGGTCGCGGCCTGTAAAATTAAGTTGACTATTATCATCATGTTTTAATAAGTAACCCTGCCCGGCCCGCGTGTCGAGGCTTCTCCATCATGCCAGCCAAGGCCAACGGCCACCGCCAGCAATCTTTGCTTTTTCCGGGGGCTGCACGCATGAAACTGACAAGCAACAAAACCTTGATGGCGAGCACCGCGGTCGCCTTCGCGCTCGGCCTGTGTGCCGCGCCGCTGGCCGCCGCGCAGGAGCCGGAGAAGAAAGGCGCCGCCGCCAAGGCCGACCGGCCGGTCAAGGTCGCCCAGCAGGCTAGAACTGCGCAGAACGAGCCGACCGTGCTCGACCTGATCACCATCTCGGCGACGATGATCAAGACGGCGATCATCGAATCGATGGCCGCCATCAGCGCCGTCGATCAGGAAGAGCTCGAACGCATCCAGCCCGACACCGCCGCCGACATGTTCCGCACCACGCCCGGCGTTGCCGCCTCGATGAACGGCGACGATCCGGCGACCGCCATCAACATTCGCGGCCTCGAACAATATGGCCGCGTGGTGGTGACGCTCGACGGCGCCCGCCAGGATTACTGGCGCGTCGGACACGGCTCGGGCTCGTTCTATGTCGAGCCGGAACTGATCAAGGAAGCGACCGTCATTCGCGGCCCGGTCTCGAATGCCTATGGTTCGGGCGGCATCGGCGGCGTCGTCTCCTTCGAGACCAGGGATGCCGGCGATTTCCTCAAGCAGGAGGAACGCTGGGCGCTGAGCGAGAAGCTGGGCTATGAGGATAATGGCGACGGCTTCACCACCAGCACCACCGGCGCCTACCGTTTCAGCGACGACGCCGACATCATCGGCAACCTCATTTACCGCGACCGCGACAGCTACACCGATGGCAATGGCGACACCGTGCCGTGGACCGGCGAGAGCATCACCAGCGGCTATATGAAGGCGACCCTGCGGCCCGCCGACGGCCACGAGCTCAAGCTCGGCGCGATCCTGCAGCGCTACGGCGACCAGGTCACCGGATCGAGCGGCTCGACCTCGCCGACGCTGAGCCGCTACGACACCGACACGACCAACCAGACCTATACGGCTGGCTATACGTGGAGGCCGGACGACAACGAGCTGGTCGACCTCAGTGTCAACGCCTACCACAACCGCACGCGCGCCGAGCAGACGCAGGTCTGGCCGGCAACGGCGATCGGCAACTTCCGCTACTACGACGTCGCCACGAGCGGCTTCAACCTGAAGAACTCCTCACGCTTCGATGCCTGGGAGATCGCTCACACCCTCACCTACGGCCTCGATTACTACTATCTGAAGGCTTCGTCGGACGCCGCGCATTTCGGCGCCGGCGAACAGCAGGGCTATGGTGGCTTCCTGCAATGGCAGGGCGACTATGAGAACTGGCTGCAGCTCATCGCCGCCATGCGCTATGACGGCTATCAACTCGACGGTGAGACAAAGACCGTGCCGCCGGCGGAAGCCTCGATTTCCGGCGACCGCTGGTCGCCGCGCCTCACCGTCGGGTTAACGCCATTGGAAGGTTTCCAGCTTTACGGCACCTATTCGGAAGGCTACCGGGCGCCGGGCCTGCAGGACGTCTACCGCGGCGGCGGCGCGCATGGCGGCGGCGACAGCTACCAGCCCAACCTGCTTCTGCAGCCCGAAACGGCGAAGAACTGGGAAGCCGGGATCAATCTTAGATATGACGATGTGCTGGCCGCGGGTGACCTGTTTCGTGCCAAGGTCAACGTCTTCCACACCGCCGTCGAAGATTATATCGACGTCGACCTCACTGTGTTGCCGCGCACGGCGATCAACATCGGCGACGCACGGCTGAAGGGCATCGAGGCCGAGGCCGTCTACGACTATGGCTGGGGTTTCGTGAACCTCGCCGGCGCCCTGATCGACGCCAAGGTCGTCAGCGGCGTTTACTCCAGCCAGGCGCTGAACAACACGCCGCTCGACCGCTTCTCGGCGACCGTCGGTTTCCGCATGCTGGAGGACCAGTTCACCGTCGGTGCGCAATATCTCAGCGTCGGCAAGATCACCCGGACAAGCCGCACCAACCCCGACGCGCCGCCCGTGGTCGATGAAGGCTTCGACCTGGTCAACGTCTTTGCCAACTGGCGCATCAATGACCATGCCAAGCTCGATTTCGGCGTCGATAACGTCTTCAACACCGCCTACACCGACCCGCAAAGCGCCTGGTCGACGACGGCGGCAACGGAACAGGGCAAGGGCCGCACCTTCAAGGTGGCGCTCACAGGCAGGATCGGAGGTTGAGAATGAGGCAAGCATCAGCGAGCGGACTGGCCTGCGAAGCGCGCTTGAACCTGCGCAACCTGCCGCATTACATCGACCGCATCAGCGACAGGCTGCAAAGCTTCGATGCCGATGCCTCGCGCGAGGGGCAGCGGCTCGACTTCCGCTTCGCCTTCGGCGACGCGTCCCTTGACATGGAGCGGCTGGTGATGCGGGCCAACGCCGCCGACCGCGATGGGCTGGCCCGCATCAAGGACCTGCTGGCTACCGCTGTCGAAGTCTATGCCAAGGAAGAAAAACCCGAGATCGTCTGGACCGGCGATCTCGCCGAAGAAACCCGACTTGCGCAGTTCCGTGAGATGGTCGTCACCCAGGTCGGCGACCTGACCCCGCATATGCGCCGCATCCGCTTCGCCGGCGAGGATTTGACGCGCTTCGCAAAATTCGGCGGCATGCATATCCGCATGCTGTTCCCGACCAGGGATGTCCCCGATCCGCTCTGGCCCGTGCTTGGCAGCAATGGCTTGCCGGCCTGGCCCTCGGACGACAGGCGCCCGGTAGCGCGCGTCTATACCATTCGAGCCCTCGACGTCGAAAACGGCATCATCGACGTCGACTTCCTCATCCATCCCGGCGACAGCGTCGGCGCCTGCTGGGCCATGCAGGCGGCGCCTGGCATGAAGATCGGCATCATGGGGCCGGTCGGCCGTCCGGTACGACCGGCATCATGGTATCTCATGGGCGCCGACGAAACCGGCCTGCCGGCGCTGGCCCGCATGCTGGAGACGCTGCCCGCCGAGACCAAAGGCGTGGCCTTCATAGAGATCGCCGACGACGGCGAACGGCAGGCCATCGACAACAAGACCGGTATCGAGCTGCATTGGCTGCCGAGAAATAGCGTGCCGGCCGGGCTCGACGACAGGCTGGCGCGCGCCATCCGGTCGGTCGCATGGCCGACCGGTTCGGCATTCGGCTGGTTCGCGGCCGAAGCAGCCGCCGCCAGGACCGTGCGCGAACACTGGCGTGGCACGCTGACGCTCGGCCGCAACGAAACATTGGCGGCAGCCTACTGGCGGCGGGGCGCGGCGGGACTGATGGCCGGCTAGATCTTGCTCACCATCGCTTGGGCATCTTCGCCCAGATCGATTGCGATCCGGTCGCCGGAGACAATGCCTGATATCTCGCAGACGACCAGCGGCATGCTGATTTCATAGAGGAATTCGGCAACGATGGCGCCGACGGCAAGGATCGGGTCCGGCCGCTCCAGGATAATGCCGGCCGGCGCCGTGCCCCTGCGGATCGCTTCGGCCAGAACCGAAGACGAGGACGACGACCCCCGCCCGCTCGGCATCACCAGGATCTTGCCGGCGATGTTGCCGCCGAGGTTCGGGTGCGAATGGTCGATGATGTCGCCCGTTTCGACGTCGATTCCGCCCCAGAAGCTGAGCGCCTGCGAAAGCACCAGCGCCGGGCCTTGTGCCGAGCCGGCAAGGTGGAATGTACCTGTTCTGTCCGGCCCCCTCATGGCGCGCCTCGCACGACGCGGCCGGCAGCAGCCGAGCGGACGCAGTCCTCCATGTCACCGAAGGCCACCGAGACACCGATATTGCCAGGTGCGTAATGCGCCCATTTGCCCGAATTGGTCATCACCACACCGTCGAGCCGCTCGATGATCGTGGTGACGTAAGTGCAGGTGTCGGCGACCGGAACGAGGCCGAATGCTCCCATGCCGGCCAGTGCGCCTTCGTCCTGCAGCCGCGCCAGGGTGGCACGCCCTGTGTTGACATAGATCGGAACGCCTCTGCCCGGCGCGACCTCGCGCAGCAACGGCAACAGGCGCATCCATTCCTCGTAGGAGAAATGCGGCGTGCCTAACGAGACGGCGGCAAGCAGCACACCGTCGGGGACGCTCGATAGCCTGGCCAGAGCATGGTCGATGTCGGCGCAGCTGATACGGATTTTTTGCTCCGGCACCAGGCCGTGCAACGCCTCATCGCGGGTCTTCGCCTCCGGTGTGATGCCGACGGCATGAAATAGCGCCACCGCGCCCGTCGTTGCCGCCGCCGCCCCCAGCGCCTTCAGTTGGTCCTCGTCGCGCGGCGGCGGCAGGCCCGATATCACCGGAATGCGGTCGCCACTCCTTTGCCCGACGATCAGCCCGACGCCGACAAACAGGGCGTCGGTAGGCTCGAGGCCGCCAGTCAGCTCGAACAGTACCTGGCCACGCCGGTTTTCGATCAGGTGCAACCCCCAGGCTGGCGCGCGCCCGGTGATTGCGCAGCACAAATCGATAAAATCGCCATAGCGGTTGGTCCGCGCACCGATCACCGAATTGGCAAAGACGATGGCGTTGGATTCACCCCAGGCAATCTGCTCGCCAAACCCTGGCCGAAACCGCGTCTGATAGGGCGCGCAGGTGAAAGTCGCCTGGCAGCCGAGTTCCAGATGCGCCTTCATCAGACGGCGCGCCGGCACTTCTTCCGCGGCTGTCATCTTCACCAGTCCAGGATGGATCAGATCGAACGAGCCGACATTCAGCGTCGTTGGCACTCGAACGCGGCCGCCGCCCTCGATCAGCCTTTCGACGAAATCGAGGCTGGCCTGGCCGTGATAGAGGCAGCCGTCGATATGGGCACCGGCAATGTCCAGCAATTTGCGCGCGTCGACCGCCTTCGCGAAGGCGACCAGGATCTTCATGGCGGCAGCCGCTGCCGAGCCTTGCTCGCCATGCAGCATCGACTGGTCGCCCGCATTCAATTCAAGGGGCATCGAGCATTCCGCTTCGGAGTTTGCCCGACCATGCTTTCCCCGATTGCCGACCGCCTGGCAAGACTGAAGGATTGGATCTGCTAGCTCGCGTCGATCAGCACCGTACTCTCGGACGACCAGCGCAGCACCACCTGTTGTCCTTCCGCCAGCTTTTCGATGCCGGTGTTCTGCACGATGACCTTGATTGTCTGGCCATCGCGATCGACAAAATATGTGCTGTTGTTGCCGGCGAAGATACGCTTGGAGACCCGCCCCGTGAGCATGTTGGCATGGGCTCGGTCCGGAACGCCGGCATTGGTGGCGATGCGGATTCGTTCGGGCCGCACGGCGCAGCTCGCCTTCATGCCGGCGACAAGCGTAGCCCCCGCGCCTGCGGCAATCCCCGTTCCGTCAGGCAGCCGGATGCCCGTACCAGTGGCGTTGCCGCGAAGGATGTTGGCGTCGCCCAGGAAGGTGGCGGCAAACTCACTCTTCGGCCGATCGTAGATCTCCTCGGGCGGGCCTTCCTGCACCAGCTTGCCATCGCGCAGAATGCCGATGCGGTCGCTCATCGTCAGCGCTTCTTCCTGGTCGTGGGTGACGAAGATCGTGGTGATGCCGATCTCGCGCTGAATACGCTTCAATTCGATTTGCATGTCCACGCGCAGCGCCTTGTCGAGCGCGCCGAGCGGCTCGTCGAGGAGAAGCACGCGCGGCGTGGTGACGATCGCGCGAGCGAGCGCCACCCGTTGGCGCTGGCCGCCGGAGAGCTGGTGCGGCCGGCGACCACCGAGCGTGCCGAGTTGCACGAGGTCGAGTGCGCGCTGCACCTCGCTGGCAATCACTGCCTTGGGCTCGCCGCGCACCGACAGTCCGAAGGCGACATTGTCGGAGACGCTCATATTGGGAAAGAGCGCGTAGTTCTGGAACACCATGCCGATGCGCCGCTTCTCCACCGGCACCCGCTCAACACTTTCGCCGCCTATGGAGATGCGACCAGAGTCGGGAAAGTCGAAGCCTGCGATCTGGCGCAGCAGCGTGGTCTTGCCGCTGCCGGAGGGACCGAGCAGGGCGTAGAAGCCGCCGTCGGCGAAATCGATCGAGACATCGTCCAGCGCCTTGTGCGCGCCAAAACTGCGCGACACATTCGATACCTGCACGCCCGCCATTATTTCTCTCCGCCGAATTTGAAGAAGCGCGCCGTCAGCAGCATCAGCGCCATCGACACAACAATGATGATCGTCGAGACAGCATTGATCTCGGGCGTGAAACCCTTGCGGATCGCCGCGTAGATTTCGACCGGCAGCGTCGTTTGGCCGGGCGTCGACAGAAAGTAGGAGACGACGAACTGGTCGAAGGACACGGCGAAGGCGAACAGCCCGCCGGCAATGACGCCCGGCATGATCCAGGGCAGCGTGACGCGGTTCGTCACCTGCCATTGATTGGCGCCGAGCGAGCGCGCCGCCTCTTCGAGCTCTGGCGCAAATGTCTGCAGCCGGGCCGAGACGACGACGATGACATAGGGCAGCGCCAACGCCACGTGGCCGAGCAGGATGGCATGCAGCCCGCGGCCGATGCCAACGCCGAAAAAGAAAATCAGCATCGCCGTGCCAGTGATCAGCCACGGTATGGCGATCGGCGGAAACAGCAGCGCCTGCAGGAATTTCTTACCGCGGAAGTCGTAGCGATAGAGCCCTAGCGACGCCGCGGTGCCGAGCGCGGTGCAGATGATGGTAGTGATGACGGCGATCTCGACGCTGTTTCGCGTGGCCGCGATCAGCTGATTGTTCTGCCAGAGCGAGGCATACCATTCCGTCGTCCACTCGAACGGCAGTTGGTAAAAGGGCGAGACGTTGAATGACATCAGCGCCATGATGATGATGGGCAGGTACAGGAAGGCGAGCAGCATCAGAATGTAGACCCGGCCGAGCCATTCCAGGATTCGGGTCGTCGCCACTAAGCGGCCCTCCGCAGCACCGGCGAAGTAACCGCCAGGATGACCAGCACCACAGCCAGCAGGATGAAGGACAGTGCGGCACCCAGCGGCCAGTTGAACACGGCAACGAACTGGTCCTCGATGACAGTGCCGTAGAAGGTGCCGGTGCGGCCGCCGAGGATGCGCGGTTCCATGAACGAGCCAACGACCGGCACGAAGATGAGTACTGCGCCCGCCACTAGCCCCGGCATCGACAGCGGAATGATGACCCGCTTCAGCACCTGCAGCCGCGAGGCGCCGAGCGAGCGCCCAGCCTCGATCAGCGAGTCATCGATGGCCTGCAGGGTCAGATAGCAGGTCAGCACCATGTAAGGCACGTAGGAGTGCACCAGCCCGATGATGACGGCCGGATAGGAATACATGAGATCAATGTTGATCTTGAACGGCAGCACGGCGTTGAGCGCTGTGTCGAGAATGCCCCCTTCACGCAGCACCATCGCCCACGAGAAGATGCGCACCAGCCCGTTCGACCAGAACGGCAGGATGACGAGCAGGAAAATCGCCTCGCGGCTGCGGCCTTTCAGCACCTTGGCCAGCACGTAAGCGGCGGGATAACCGATGACGATGCACCACAGCGTCACCTCGAGGCCGAGGCGCAGCGAGGCCACCAGCAATGTCAGGTAAAGGCTTTGTGAAAAGAAGGCGGCATAGTTTTCGAGCGTGAATGCCCACGGCTTTCCCGATAGCGGCAGATCGGTCATGAAGGAGAAGAAGACCATGGCCGAGAGCGGCAGGAAAATTGCAACCGTCAGCCAGAGATAGGCAGGCGCCAACAGCGGCAAGGCCGATCTCAGCCCGCTGCGCGACGCGGCTGCGATCTGTACTGCCATGACATCTCCTCCCAGGATAGGAAGGATCAGCCGACATTGATGGTCGGCTGATCGCGGCTTCTGCTGTTACTTCACGTCGACCTTGAGCTGCTGCCAGAGCGCCAGATAGGTCTCGCGCTGCGCGTCAGTAATCGGCGCCTGGAACTGGATGCGCTTGGCGACTGCCGGGTCGCCCATCACCTTGCGGTTGAAGGAACCCTCTGGCAGCGCTTCGACCGCCTTGGTGTTGGCCGACACCGGCGCGCCGACCTTGGTAACCCATTCGACATAGAACTTTGGGTCGATCATGTAGTTGATGAAGGCTTGCGCCCCGGCGACGTTCTTGGAACCGACCGGAATGGAAAAGGCGTCAAGCCAGGCGACGGCACCCTCCTGGGGAATGACCAGCGAGACCGGCAGCTTGAAATGCGTCTTGGCGCGGTCGGCCGAGCCGCTCCAATAGGTGCCGATGTCGATCTGGTTGGAGGCAACCATCTGGTTCCAGTCGTTCTCCGAGCTCCAGAAAGTCTTGATCTGCGGCATCAGCGAGGTCAGCTTCGCCTTGACCGCCTCCATGTCCTTGACGTCGTTGATGTTCTGGCCGGTAGCGATGGCGCCGAACTGCACGGCCTCGACGGCATCGTCACGGATGGTAACGCGGCCCTTGTGGGCGGGATCCCACATTTCGGCGATGCTGGTCGGCGGCTTGTCGAATGACTTGTCGTTGATGGCGAGCGCCGTCAGCCCCCAAACCCACGGCACCCCATAGACCTTGCCGTCATGGACAAGCATCGATGATCCGGCCTTGTCCTTGCTGATGTCGGCATAGTTCGCCAGCTTGGACGTGTCGATCGGCTGAATGAGCTTTTCCGCCATCGCCTGATCGTTGAAGGCGGCATTGATCATGACGACATCGTAAAGGCCGGGATTGGTCCTGAGCTTGGTCAGCATTTCCTGTTCGGAATTGAAAAAGTCGTTGACGACCTTGTTGCCGGTTGCCTTTTCGAAGGCGGCTATGGCCCAGGGCTCGTCGGCGCCATAGCCCTTCCAGTTGAGTACGTGCACCTCGTCGGCCCTGGCGGCCAGCGTAAGCGCCGAAGCGAAGACAGCGGTTGCCGTCAGAAAAGCAGTCAGTTTGGGCATGCGCATGTTCGTTCCTCTCATTGTTGCCCGGTTGGCGGGCTTGTTATCCCATTAGGCTGTCAGAAATGGGCCTCTTGTTTCCGGCCATGCACGGTCGTCGGTCGATCGTCATGGCTGAGGAATCGCTGGATCTCCTGGTCGTTCGGCGCCATCGACCCGCCATGGCGGGTGACCGAGAGCGCCGCCGCCGCATTGGCGTAACGCGCCGCTTCGAACGGCGACACGCCGTGCGAGAGCGCGCTGACGAAGGCGCCGATATGAGTGTCGCCGGCGCCGTTGGTGTCTACCGCCGCGACCTTGAACCCGGGCACATCTTGGGCGGTGCCGTCGGCCAGCCGCACGAAGCAGCCTTTTGCGCCAGCGCGGACGACCACGCCTGCCGCGTTGGGGCAGTGGCTGGCCAGCAGCCGGGCAGCAATAGCCTCGACATCGCCGGTGCCGGCGATCTCAGCCGCTTCGGCGGCGTTGCAGCTCAGCCAGCTCGTGCGCGCCAGCACCCGGTCGAGAATGGTGCGCGGAATGTCTGAAATGATCGGCGTCGGATCGAAGACCAAAGGAATTTCCGCCGGCAGCACCTCGATCCAGTCGACAAGCGCCTCTCGGCTTCCCGGATAGCTAACCGTATAGCCGGAGGTGAACACCCAGTCGCCCGGTGCGACCGAAATGAGCGCCATCATGTCAAGGCTGAGCAAACTCTCTGCACCAGGCCACGAGACAAAGGTGCGCTCGGCATCGCTCGAGATCATGGCGACGCAATTGCCACTGTCCAGAACCGGCGATGCCCGCGTCAGTGTCTCGATCCCCTCCGTGGCTAAGGCCGCGCGCAGGAAGTCGCCATTGGGTCCGCTGCCGAGCTGGCCGCCGAACACCACCTTCATGCCGGTGCGGCTGGCCGCGACCATCATGTTGAAGCCGCCGCCGGCGACTTGTGCAAAGCTCGATGCGGTCTTCTCCGTGCCCGGTGCCGGCAAGGCATCGATGCGGTAGACATAGTCGACTACCGCGCTGCCGATGTGGACGAGACGCCCGCTCATGCTGCCGCATCCTTGCCGGACCTGCTCTTCGCCGTCCGCAGGGCGACCAAGTCGGCGGCGAGCGCGCGCACCCGCCCAATGTCTAGGCCTTTGATCCGGGCGATGTGTTTTTGTGGCAATCGGGAAAAGCCGGTGCAGGCACCGGCCATGCCGGCCGCGATGGCGCCGATCGTGTCGGTGTCGCCACCGAGATTGGCGCTGATGACTGCCGCTTGCCAGGGATCGCCGCCGGCGACTTCCAGCACCGCGAATGCAGCCGGAACGGACTCCTGACTGGCGACGCCGGTGCCGACCAAATCGGTGATCAGCCGGATCGCGTCGCTCGTCTCCTTGCCGCGTACGAGCTTCTGCGCCCACCCAATGCGCGCGGCGATGTCACCGCCGGTCACCCAATAGCCGAGCGTTGCCCCGTGCCTCGCCCCGGCGATGGCTCTGTCGGAAGCGGCGCGCCAGTCACCGCCAGCGATGCCGCGACTGATGGCGGCAGCGACCGCTGCGGCCGAAGCGATTGCGATTGACGTGTTGTGCGTCGCCCTGCAAGTTTCGGCCACTTTGCCGACCAGTGCGTCAAGCGGCTCTGGCGGCATCATGATGCCGACTGGCGCGATGCGCATGGCTGCACCATTTGTGTCGCCGCTGCGTCCCGCTTCCTCGGCTGGCATACCGTTATTGATGGCGTCGATGGCGCGTTTGGTTGATGGTCCCAGCAGATCGTAGCTGCCGCGCGCCTTGACATCGCGTTCCCAGTCGAGCAGCGCGTTGACCCACCGCGCATGGTCGAACCGGTTACCGGATTCGACCAGGATACGGCCAAGCAGAAGCGCCTGTTCTGTGTCGTCGGTGATCGTCCCGGCCGGGAGTCCCTTCGACACCGGATGGTCGGCGAAAGGAGCAATGAAGTCCTCGACATGACCGTAGAGTTCGGCAATCCGCGCCGGCGACAAAAGCTGCGTCGGCATTCCCAGCGCATCTCCCAGTGCCCCGCCCACAAGCGCTCCCATGGCCCGATCGGTTATGTTCCCGGTGTCGTCCGGCATCACTCAGAACCTCATATGCAGCGCAAAATGCGCCGGGTTGAGCAGGCTGGTCACATATTCGATCGGCCGGTCATCGGCGGCGCGGGTCAAGCGGCAACCGCGCAGGAACGGCGTGCCTTGCGGGCAGCCGAGGATTGCGGCGTCCTCTGGGTTGAGCATTTCGATGCCGACCCATTCCTCGCCATGGTCTGGAATGAGACCGGCGCCGCGGAGCGTCTGGTGGAGCGAGCCTTCGCGCAGACCGCGTAACGGCACGTCCTCCAGTTCGGGTGACAATGGCAGGCGGCTGCGCTCAATGGAGATAGCGTGGCCGTCGCTGGCATTGGTGCGCACCCGATCGACAGCGATGAAAAACGGGTTTTCTATACCAAGCAGTGCGGCAAGATCAGGGTCCTCGATCACCTCGAGCCGCAGCGTCCGCGTCTCGGCATTTGCGCCGGCGTTGGCGAGCGCCCGCGACCAACCGATTGAGTCATCGACGGGCTTGCCATCGAAGGTGACGAAAGAGCCGATGCCGACCTTGGTGGTGATCAGCCCGCGGCTGGACAGTTCCTCGAGGCCCTTGCGAACGGTGTTGCGGCTGACGGAGAAACGCTGGACGAGCTCGTTCTCGCTTTGCAACCGGTCGCCGAAGCCCAGAACACCGGAGCGGATTTCATGTTCGAGAACCGTGGCGATCTGTTCGGGCTTGCCCGTACCGGGAGACGATGGGACCACGCGGCGGACCATAGGCATACCTGTTCATTGCACCTGTATAGTCCTGTGCAATGTATCTGCAACGCCAGCTCTGTCAACCGACGGCGGAGGGGCCACACAGATAAACCAAGCTGCTTGATGATACCCAGCGGCCGTGAAGGCCAGCGAGGTGCGGCGGGCGAACGGGGTCGCTGGAGATTCACTGTTCGCTGCTGGAAGACCCCTCGGCTGCCCCGTCACCATCGGCAGAATGCGGCAGAATGCCGAAGTCGCGCGACTTGGTCCCATGCGCCGCCGTCAGGAAGCCATCGGCTGTGAGGCCTCGCCTCAAAAGTTCGCGTACCGCAGCCGACCGGCTCGGCATGCGCTTGTCGAAGCGCCAGTTCTCCAATGCCGCCAGTTCATCGACGGTCAGCATGATCTGCAATCGTTCCGGGCGTTCCAGTTCGGACATCTCTGCCTCCAGCCATACCAGGCTAAAAGTAGCTGAGTTAGTATGTTCCTAATTCTTTGTAGAGTTAGGTATATTGGCAGAGTACGTCAAGACCTCCAGATGCGTGATCCGTGCAGAAATCCAATGAAGCGGATCAAGCATCAACTGCACAATCGACAAAATACACTAACTATTTGATACTGCACGATTTTTCAAGATTTTCGCTTGTCAATCGCCGCCCCTGGGCGCATGGTGGAAGCGAGGGATAAACCGCTCCTGAAAGGAAGGTTTTCCATGCGCTACAGATTTTCGGTTCGTCTGCATGACGACGTCAATTCCCGAGTTCGGGCTACATTGCGGTCCAGGATTGCCATCAATCTGACTGCCGTCGCCGAAGCCGTGCGACTGCAGAACCTCGCCGAGAATGTTGCGCGCGAAGACATCGAATGGCTCGTCATGCAAGCAGCCCAGCTCCAAGGCGCAGCTATCGAGTTCGACGGCTTCGCGGAAACCGATCTGGCGGAGTTCGCGTGCCCCGAACCGATGCAAAGCAGTCCCGCGCTGGGTCGGGACGCCTTGGAGGGCGGGGTGACCGTTTCGCCGGATTTTGGCCGTCAAGCGCATTGAGGCGCGTGCTCTTGTGAGCCCCCGTCATGCTGCCGCCACGTGCTCGGCAAAAAGCCCGCCATAATGGCGGGCTTTGGACTGATGGAGGTTTGGTGGACGAAGGCCTCTCGGCCGGTCCGACATTTCATTCCGATGTATTCGCCCTAGCGGCGCGCGATCAGCAGGCACAACTGGCGCAAATCGCTGTCATAAGTGCCTTCGCTGCTGAGCACGTCGACGCAGCGCCTCTTCATCCTGGCCAACTTGTCGCTCGACATGTCGGCGACGACCTGGGGTAAGTTGGGATTGCTGGGATTGTTGGGATTGTTGGGATTGGACGGGCTGCCCGGGTTGGACGGATTGCTCGAATTGGCACCACCGCCGATCCCGACACCGGCGCCGACATTGATGCCGCTGCCGATCCCGACCCCCGCGCCGGCCCTGACGCCGCTGGCGACACCTACCCCCGCGCCGGCGGCAATGCCACCGGAACCGCCGATCGTGGCGCCGGCACCGGCGTTGATGCCGCTTCTGCCCCCGACCGACGCGCCGGCGCCCGCGGCAATGCCGCTGGAACCGCCAACCGTTGCGCCGGCGCCGGCGTTGATGCCGCGACTGCCGCCCAGCGACGCACCGAGGCCGGCCTTGATGCCGCCGCTGCCCCCAACCGTTGCGCCGGCACCAGCGTTGATGCCCTGGCGGCCACCAACCGTCGCGCCGAGGCCGGCTTTGATGCCGCCGTTGCCGCCGATGGATGTTCCAACACCAACGGCAATTCCGTCCGCAGCATTCACGGGCATCGAGAGCATGAAAACAACTGCGCTGCCCGCCACCGCATCGGTGATTGTTTTGATTATGGTGGTCATAACACTCTCCTTGCTATAGTTGCGCTGAACAGCCCGCGACATCGCCGGTTGCATACCTACTAATTTGCAAGAAGATGATCGGTTTCTTTGCCGATCAACTTACTGGCCTCATGGTATCTGTTCACACAACAGCCGAGTGAAGTTTGTAGTGAAATTTTCCGAAAGTTTTACTTCGGGAAGGTCCTCTGCCGGTTGAAGCAATGCGAGCGTCAACTGATGGGCGCCGCGATAGACGAACGTCGCCGCAACGGTCGGCGATCAAAATAAGGCGAATTCTTAAATCTGCAAACGACTACATCAATCCGGTCCGAGGCAATAGAAAACGAGCCGAGAAGGTCCGCCATGCGCGTGTTTGCTTCGCCGTGCTGTGCCATTGTTGCCGGAACCTTTCCGTCGCCCGCGTTGTTTTCTCTCTAGTCGCCATGCGATGACAACCGAATAATGGAGATCAACATGCTTACGAAAATCCTGACAGCCTCCATACTTGCAGCCGGTCTGGCGACCGCGGCGTGGCCCAGAATGCCGGCTTGGACAACAATGCGCCTGGCAGTGAGAAGAGCATCCTCGTCCAGCCCAAGCCGAATGGCATCGACCCTGGCACGACCAGCAGCACGATGGGCACGACGGGTGCCATGAACTCCAATGCGGATCAAAACTGCCCTGCAACCCCGCAAGGTGCCCAACCCGATGCGTCCAACAAGCCTGCCGGGACGGTTTCCCCGACTGTCAACGACAACAATTGCGGTAAGTAGTAAGCCACGACAATCCGGCTTGCCATCGCGGGTGGGCTTACGGCAGCGGGACCGGTTAGGACTGGTCCCGCTTTACGATGGCCCAACCGAACCGCGAGATCCAGCGATGCAATCAAATCGGCTCGAGTTCACGCTTTGCGCGGTCGCGCCTTGGGTTTAGTTCCCTCCTTGGCGGCCGGCGTCGGCTTAGGCTGGCGTGCTTTCGGCTTCGGCCGGCTGGCGGTCTCCTGCGCGGCGGTTTCTGCGTCGATCTCGGCGGTAGCCTGATCCCAATGCTGCTGATGCGACCCGTCGGGCCTGCCTGCCTGTTCCCAGATCGCGTGTGCCCGCTGGCGAATCCGTTCCTGCCTGTCCGTCACTGTTGCCTCCGTCGGCTCGGTTCATGCGTAAGCAACTTTGTTCTAGCTGAAATTTCGACCCGCGTCTTGAGCGGCAGGCACCGTTATTGAGCCTCTCTGTCACACAGGACAGCAACGCCGAGGAGCGCCGCCTTCTTGATGATCAGCCCTTCAAGATCGGCGTCCGAGCGCTCCGTTCCGGTGCGTTCGCGCAACAGCGCAATCGCTGCCTTCATCGACAGCAGGCCATCGCCTCGTTCAGCAAGCAATTTGTCGACGGCTGCGGCCACGTTGGTCGGCTCGACATGCGGCAGCATGGGAATGGCTCCTTTCCTTGTTTCGAGACGACAGCGGCTCCATCCCGATCCTTCGGGATGGAGCTCTTTTGATAATTTAGACCGTGACCTTTCCAAATCCGGTTCGCGGTTTGGGAACGCCGGTCACTCGATGACGTGCACGATCCTGCGCGTGCCGGGGTCGACGAGCACGGTGCGACCGTCGACGACGACGTATCTGTATTGCACGTCGGGAACATCGATCGGTTGCAGCTCGACCGTATCGGGCAACGTGGAACCGATATTGAGCTCCACCCCCAGAAGATTGATCGACGCCAACGGGTGCTTGTGGACGTATTCGCGGATGACCGTCTGCTGTTCGGGCGTGACAATCACCTGGTCTGCGGTGGCCACGCCGACGCCGGCGAGCAACACCAATCCCGCCGCAGCAGGAACAAGGTGGATTTTCATCGTCTACTCCTGTTGTTACGGGCCTCGCCTTTACGGTTGCGACGCGGCATTCCGGTCGAAGCGGCGAACCCTCTGGGCAAACGCCCAGGCCACCTTGTTGTTCCGTAAGTGGCGGCTAATCGAATAGCGGTGAAGTGCCCCGTGCGGTGCGGCGAATGGACTGCGGATGAACTGCGGTGGCCCGCGTCGCAAGACGCGGGCCGATCGGTTTCCCGATCAGCAGCGATACCGGAGGGGGTGATATCGGCTGCGTCTAAAACAACATTTAGGACAAGCTAATGTTCCTAGGCGACTGCAACAAACCTGCCGGCTCGAACGGCGCGGCGTTACCCCCCGTCGCAGCCCCGTGGGCAGCCCCTGTGGCAGCAAATGAAGCGGCTACTGCTTGGGCGGCTGTGGCGGCACCTCGCCGGGCTTGATCACCGGGGTCCTGCCCTCATCCGGCGGTGGCGCCGCCATGCCCTGATCGCCCGTTGGCGGCGGCTTCAGCACCCCACCGCATGGCTCGAGCATATCGGACAAATTGTTGCCGGCCGGCTGCTGCTGCTGGCTGTTCTTGTCCGGCGGCTCGACCTTGCAGCGGTCGAATTGCGACTGTTCGCCCGGCTGCGCGGACGCCGGCACCGCCAGCACCAGCGCGCCTAGCATGTACGGCAAGAAAATGAGCGGTCTCATGTCGAGCTCCTTTCGCGCCAGGATCGTCTGACTTGTGAAGGCAGGCAGGCGCGATTGGTTCCGTCGTGCGGCAATGCGCCCGGACCGCAGTGGGCCGGGAACCGGCCACCAGACTTATGAGTTCAACCATTGAGCCAGTTCAGGTGCCACCGACATTATGGAGAACCAGCGATGGAACCGCGCAGGAAAGAACGAACCGACGACGAGACCGAGAGCCCGACGATCCAGCAGCAGGACTGGGACGCCATCCGGAGCGGGAGAATTCTCCCAGACGGCGTGCCGCAAAACGGCGACATCCGTTACGACGTCGAGAAAGACGGCGAACTGCCGGAGGAGGATGACGATAACGCTTACCAGGAAAGCGACGAGGCGTTGCCGGACGATACCGATGAACGCGTTATTTCACGCGATCTCGCACGCGAAGGTGGTCCTTTCGACGAAGAATGAGCCACCGCCTTTCGCACTGCCCTCGCTGTCCGCGTCGGCGGCCGGATGAAAAAGCCCCTGCTTTCAATTCGGGAGGTCGAAGACCGGCTCCTGGCAGCGATAGACCAGACATTGACCGTCACGCGTCTTGATATAAGCGACGCGCGGCATCTGCGGCCAGTCGCATTCATTGCCGAATTGGCGCACGTATCGGTCGTAGGTGTTCTGTCCGGTGGTCAGCACCACCGAGCGGTGCCTCTGGATCAGAAGCTGTGTCTGTTCGCACGTCATCGCGCGGCTGTCCGGCCGGGCATGGGCCGTCGCGGCAAACAGAAGCGCCCCGGCTGTCAGGACTGCCGCTTGTGTCAGGACTCTGGCAAGCATGACACCATCTCCCGTGAGGCCTAAAGCGTATCTTGGTTTCGCAAGCGCCGGATCGAGCCGCCCTCGCAGAGAAAAGATCGTACAGATTGCCAGGGAAAATGCAAAAGCCCGCCGCACCTTTCGGCGCCGCGGGCTTCAACTGAACGTCACTCTTTTGTCAGCTTGGGCGGCTTACTCCTCCTTCACCGGCCCGAACCGGCGCACGATCACCTCGAAGACGATATCCGAGATCCACATCGCCGAGACGCCGATGAGGAACGCGGCGGCGAGCGTCGTGGTGTCGTCGTCCGGAGAAGGAATGGGCAGGCCGGCGGCGCGGAAATAATGCACGACCGGCAGCGTCAGATAGGCCGCCGCCAGCGCGCCGCAGATCGGCGAGGCCACCATTTCGCGGACCTTGTAGCGGTGACGCGACAAGGCCCGCAAAATGCCGCCGGAAAGGCCGGCGACCAACACCGGCGCCTTGATGCCCAGAACGTCGAGCAGCTCATGCATCATGGCGTCCACCCGCACCATCTGGCACCCTGCCCGTTGAAGGCGTTCATCTCGTCGAGCTCGGGCCGGGTCACGGCGGCGACGACGGCCGCCGATGGCCGGCGCGGCTGGTTGTGGTCGCACCAGACCTGGCGCGGATTGCCGGCCGGCGCGGTTGTCGTGCAGCCGGCGAGCACCAGGCAGAGGATCAGCGCTTTGCCCATTTCCCAGCCTCCGCTCGTGCTGCCGCATCGGTCATGCCGGCGGCCTTGCGCTCTTCTGCGGCGGCCTCGCGGTTCATTTCGAGGCGATCTTCTCCGGCCGCGACTTTTGCCTCGGCCTGTTTGGCCGCTTCTTTCTTCGCCCGGTTGATGCCACCGGCAACATAAAGGCCGATACCGCCGGCCACAGCAGCGAATATCGTCATGACGAGCTTGTTGCCGATGATGGCGCCGAGAATGGCGAGGAGTGCGGCCATCACAAATCCTCCGCGCGGCGGCGGCGCAGGAACTCGGTCAAAACGCCGTTGACCACAAGAAACCAGGGGAACCATTCCCCCGGAATGATCGGCGAAAGAACCTGCGGGTCGACATAGGTGACGATGCTCGCGATGACGCCGATGGCCGCCTGAAACCGCGCCCAGAATATTGTCTCGCTGTCGCAGAAAAAGCTCTTGATCCGGGTCCACATGTCATTTCCTTCCAAACAGTTTGAGGATGGCTGATAGTTTCAGGACGGCGGCGATCAGCGCTGCCCAGAAGCCGGGCTTGGCGACAGCCACAGGAGGCGCAGAGGGCGCGGCGGCCGGCGGTAGAACGGCAATCGGTTTTGCTGACTCTGGCGGAGCTGCGGGGACGACCGCCGATGACACCGGACCGGCAGACGGCCACGGCGTGTCCTTGATGCGCGACCATTTGCGATAGGCCTCGGCAAGCCTGGTATCGTAGGAGCTCTTGCGATAGCCAGGGCCGTTGTAGCCCTTGGCGAATCCCGCCCAGTCGTGATTGCGCAAATTGTCGTCGAGCCGCTTCTCGACGATGAAATCGATCGCCGCGCCGAGTTGCAGTGCCTCGTCCGCCATCATAGCCTCGGCCATCGCCTGCACGGTAAGAAAGCCGGCCGCCTTGAAATTCTCGCCGAGAACCTGGCCCCAGCCCCATGAGGCCGATTTGAGCGCCGCGGTTTCGTCGATCGCACAAGCTGCCCTGAGCCGTGGGTAGCTATCCCTGGGATAGGGCTTCTCGCCCCACTTCGGATAGGCGAGACCGGCGGCTACCGCTTGTGCCCGCTTGGCACCCGACAGGTTGCGGTAGAAGACGTGCGGTTCGAACAGGATGACCGGCCGGCCAACGGCGTCGAAGCCGTGCCCGCTGGTTTCAACATCGAGGAACGCGTGGATCTCGTCCTCGCCGACGCCGATCCGGGCGCCGAGTTTCGGCAAGTCTATGTCATCGAGGCGCCTCGCGGCGCCCTTGAATGAAAGGTCCATGGGCAGTCCTTTCCGCCCTTGTGGGCAGGTTTTGAGGTTGAAAAACGGATGCGTGGCGGCAAAGCAGAATTGGGCGGCAGCGCGTGCCGATGTGGCAAGGAAGGTTGATGTTTTCGACCCGCCGTGTGAAATGGGCGCGGGATGGTGCACATGCCTGATGATGAACAAACCGCTGCGGCGCGCTGGTCGGTGAGGTCCGAGCTCCGCGCCGTCGGTCGCGACAAGCCGCTGCTCGCGGTGCTGGCAGCGATCCTCTGCCTTTATTGTGCGTTTATCGCCGGACCGATCGTCTATGCGGTGCTGGCCATCAACGGCATTGCGGATTTCTTCAAATAGAGCCGGTTCCGGCGATCTCGCGCCGGTCCGGCGCGCTGTATCGGCCCCGAAATTGCTCGGCCTGGATGAAATTGCTTAGCCGGGATGAAACTGTTCGCGTATGTCGTTCGTACCTGTAGGGGGTGCGGGAGGACACGTGACGATAAGAATCAGACTCCCAGGCGGGACTTTGAAGATCAAGAAAAGGGACGAGCTGCGGCGCCGCGAGCAGAATCGCGAGGTGCCGGTTTGGCAGGTCGGCAATTACTTCGTCATCTGGTGGCCGAGCGGCATGTCCGATCGCCCATCCTCGCCCAGAAAATCCTCGCCCAGGAAATAGCCCGCGCACCGACGATCCCCGACCGGGCACTGGCGCCTCCGTGCGGGATCAGGAACCGCCGCGCGCCAAACCTCCGAAGACCGCTCGCCAAATCCCAAAAATAGTCAGCGGGCGGGCGTTGACTCTTCCGTGACGGAAGGTCTCTTGTGCTGCTTTGCACAATGGGGCGGCAGAATCGATGGCGGTGCGTATCAGGATGCCTGGCGGCACGCTGAAGGTGAAAGTATACCGCGAATTGCGCGATCGCGAACGCGCCCGCCGCATACCCGTCGTCAGGCTCGGCCGGGTCTATTTCACCTGGTGGTCGAACCGCCAGCGCCTGATTGACGATCAGTCGCCAGGATGAAGCTCCTTTCGTCCAGGCCTGCCCGCCCGGCACCGCGAAGCCTCCGCCGGCCAGCGCGCAAAATAAGTTGATGATGCCGCTGTTGACTCTTCCGTAACGGAAGGTCTCTACTTACCGCATTGCACACAATTGCTGCGTTGCACAACGGGAGTTGGACCGATGGCAGTGCGTATCAGATTGCCGGGCGGCACTCTGAAGATGAAGACCTATCGTGAGTTGCGGGCCCGGGAACGCGACCGCCGCGTGCCTGTGATGAAGATGGGCTCGCTGTATTTTGTCTGGTGGTCGAAAGGCCAGGAATCTCACGAGAAGCCGCAGGACAGCAGGCGCTAGCCGCTGGCGGCGGCGGACGCAGTTTCGGTGACGGCGAAGATCTTGCCTTGTGAACTCGCTACTTTCCCGCTGCGCTGGATGCTTGCACTCTCGCTTGACAGTGCTCATTGGTTGACAGCGCGATTTAGATAATCCAGACCGGTCGCACATCGCTATCTCGTTTCGGGCAAAACCAATAAATGCGTTTCGTGCCACCGTTCTTGCAGCGCTTAGCCGGCATCAAGGCCGGTGCCGGCACGAAGATGGACCTGCGCAGCGTACACACCGCTCGGCGCGGCCGTCACTCCATCGGCGAACGTTGCATCTTAAGCTCGTATTTTTCGTTCGACCGGCCTGACGCGCAGATCGTTATCGGAAATGGAACCTACATCGGCAAGAGCCATCTAGTGGCAGCAGACCGCATCGAGATCGGGAATGACGTGATCATAAGTTGGGGGACAACGATTGTTGACCACAACGCCCATGCAACAGCATGGCAAAATCGGACGGCTGACGTCGCTGACTGGCATCAGGGCAAGAAGGACTGGACGAATATCACAATGGCGCCGGTGAAAATTGAAGACAACGTCTTCATCGGCTTCAATGTTATCATTCTCAAAGGTGTGACGATCGGCAGAGGGGCTGTCGTCGGTGCGGGATCTGTAGTGACCAAAGACGTGCCCCCCTTGACTATGGTCGGGGGCAATCCAGCAAAACCTATTGGCGCGAAAAATCCATCAGCTGGTCGAGCATAGTGCCCCAGCCATGTAGGCCATGCTGCGCATCGCGGTTTTGGGTGCGATTTTCAACGACCCCGTTCGGATTTGGTGCTTTAGCCAACCTTTTGAGCGGCCCGCCAGATACTGCTCATAGGGCAAGCTTTGGCCAAAAGCCTTTAGCCGTTCGACCTTTAGCCCGGATGTTTTGAGAAGGTTTTCAAACGTCTGGATCGTGTAGAAGTTGATATGCCCAAACGGCCCCGACATCCGAATGGCTTTGCTAAGATCTCGCGTATGTTCCAAAGGCACTTCGATATAGAGCTTCTTGCAAACCCGAGCCGCCTCCCTCAGAAACATCCGTTCGTGCTCGACATGCTCGACCACGTGGATTGCCAATCCCAGGTCGAAGGACTTGTCGGGATGGGGGATGTGATATCCGTCAAAACGCAAGACGCTTTTGAGATTGGGAATTTTCCGCGAGTTGATCGCCTCGATACCCGAAGAAGAAATCTCGACCACCGCCAAGGTCTTTCCGATCCCACGCTTGTTGAGTTTGTCCAGCACGGCGCCTTCGCCGCCGCCGATATCGAGTATCGTGTCGAAGATTTCGCCTTGGACAAAGTCTTCGACGTGGTCGACTGACTGAACAGAAGCAATCTCGCGTTTCGCGTGCACCTTGTCGCCGGCATAGTAGTCGTCGTATATCGCAATAATGCTGTCGGCGTTGGCCATGGCACTGGGCTCCCCTTCGGGGAAACCCTGCCATAACCCACGAACCGCGTCCAGTGTCGACTAGTTATCCCCTTTCCGCGACGTGTTCGATGAAGCGCTGCGCGTTGCCGTCATGGCCGGCATCGTTGAAATGCAAACCCTCTTGGTAGTTGCCCGAGCTAATATAGTCGAACCCATCAATCGGGATGCTCAGCACATTGCGGGACCTATAGGCCTGACGGATTGCGCCGAGGGCGGCATCGTAGGTACGGCCTGACGTGTAGCTTGCATCCCATGCCGCCGATGGCCGCGTGGGCGGCATCACGATGATGCGGGGAGCCAAGGCCGCTTCCAGCGTGTTGAGGATCGTCGCGATGGTGGACGAAATGGACGATGGCGCAGTGCCAAAGCTATCGTTGATGCCGAGCGCCAGAACCGGCACGATCTTGCCACCGGCATAACCACATTGAACAATGGCAGAGGTAAGACGCGCCGTATTGTAGGACGAGAAGGTAAAGCTCCCATGTGCCGCGCGCAGCGTGCGCAAACGTGCGCGCGAAGCAGTTGCCTTTATGCCAAGCCGGATAAGCCCGGTGATCTCGACCGGCCCGCCAACCGTTGTAAGAGTGTAATTGCCACTCGCGGCCTGCCCGGTAAGCGACGGTCCAGAAAACTGGTCAAGCACCAGAGCCCCGGCAGCATTGACCGTCTTGTAGGCCGCGCCACCGTTAAAGGCGAAGGCAAGCGAGCCCTGGCCGGCGTCCTGAGTATAGTGCACGTCGACCTGTTCATAGGCGCCGGTGAACGTGAGAGACGCGCCGGCCGCCAAGATGATGCTTTCGCCGATCGGCCCGCGCGTTCCGGTCGAGACGGTTCCAGCAGCCGTGACGCCATAGAAAGCCGGCGTATAGCTGGAAGAGGGCCGCAAAGCGGTCATGCCCGGCTCGTCGGCAGCGATGCCGATGTTGGCGAAACTGGTGACATGGTTGAACCAGTGCTTCGGCCCATCGCTGGCAAGCGCCCAAAGACCGATGCTGTCCGCGATCAGACAAAGCACGTCATTGTTGGCGATGTGTTCCGCCATCTTCGCCCGAAAGCCATCGTACAGATTCTGCAGCGACGGCCGACTTGGGATGAAGAACCGGCGCCCGCCGACAGATGGCTTTCCGGGTCCCCAAAATCCATCGCCGGTTGCGGGCATTGCAGTCAGCGCGAAACTGCCGTGATCGACATAGGGTTGCGGATGCTGCGCCGCGGCGGCCGCAAAAATTGCGGTGGCGTCAGAGACGCCGGTGTGATCGGCATCCTTCAACAAGCCGATGCCGGCGGCCGCCGCCCCATTGGTCGTTGGCGGATTTAAGGCGCGCGAGACATCGGCGATGATGCCAGTCTTGATCGTGAATGAAACCTCGAAACGGTGCGCCCCTTGCTCGATGACGGCTGCGCCATTCGACAGTGCTCCCGATTTCACCCACGCTCGAATGCCGAGCGGATTACTGTTCGCCTGATATTTGTAGCCGCCACCACTGATCGCTGGATATTGCCCGACCGCAATCGGAATGCCGAGCGATAGCTTGGCGACGCCATTCAACAAGTCGACGGGCGTGGTGCTAATCACATTGACGGTGGGGCCAGCCGCAATATCAACAACGTGGATCTTGGCAGCGCCGTTGGCTGCGGCTCCGACATTAACTTCAGTGATGTAGCCACTGACTGAAGACGGGATTTCAGGGATGACGCTGTAGCTAGCCGGTGTATCCGTCCCCGTGTTGACCAGCGTTGGCCATCCGATCATCTGCGTGGTGCCGATCGCCTGATTAATGCCGGCAAGTGCCGCCGCAGCCGCGCGTGCTTTGCCGGCTACTTCGCCGCTAAAGGTTGCCCTCCATTGTGGACCATTTATCGCGCTTATAGTCTTGACCATGTGCGACCCAGGAATTGCCCCTGTGAACCACTCGACTTCGCCGTTCGGAATTGCCCCGGCAGTGTAGTACCAGCTGCCAGCACCAGTGCGTTGGACGCCCATGACACTGCCGGCAGGCTTCAGGATCGCGAGCCCCGAAACAACTGACGACGGGCCGGCTGGAGCGGATATCGTCTGCTCGGAAACCAGGCTAAGCGTCCCGTCGGCCTCAACGTGGGCTAAGACGATATGTGCTGTCCCCGGCACGGCGCCAAATCCAAGCTCCAGCGTCGACAGATATTCATCGACAGCCGACAGCGACCCTGGCCAGAAAAAGACGTTGTCGTTGGCAACGACCGTGCCGCCGACAGAACCAGTGATTGGGACTGGCCCCACAGTCCGTGAGCTGATCAGGGCAATTTCCGCCGGTGACGCGCGAATGCCGGTGTCGACGGCAATCGGGCCTGCCCCGACGCTGTACAGCCCCACAATGCCGGCGCTGACCTCCGTCCAGAAATACTCGCCGACATCGACATTCCTGCCCATTACCGCCACCGCCGCGGCGCCGGCCAGCCCCGCCGACGCCCCGAAGCTGAACGTCGGCGCCACCGTGTAGGAGCCCGGCGCCGTGATCAGTATCTGCGTCAGCGCCCCGCCCGCCACCACGAAGCGGCCGGCCGCGCCCGAACCTGTGCCGCCGGCAAACGCCAGGTCGAACGTGCCATTGGCGCCGCCCGAGCCCGCCGTGATTGCGCCATTGCCGACGACGCCGAAGCCGATTGCCGCCGCAGTCGTCGGGAAAATGCCCTTGCCGTAGAGCGAAGCGTCGCGTGCGGCCTGGGCGCTGATGACTGCGGCCGCCGCGGCGACTGCATCGGAATTGGTGGCAGCCCGGTCGGCCGTGGTTTGGCTGGCATTCGCGGCGGAAGCGGCTGCGCTGGCCGATGCCTGGCCGGCGCTGGTTTCCGCAGCATCCTTCAAGGCCTGGGTTTCATCGCGCAGCGCTTCGACCTCTTCGACCACGTCGGCGATGTCGGGCGGAACGGATGCGGCGATGGTGATGGCATCGGCGCCGACGGCCGGCTCGTCGGCCGTGAATTCGAACACGCGGTCGGCATTGACCGACCCGATCTGGGTGTGAACGGTCGTGCCCTTCTGCAGGGTGCGCGTCGTGCGGGCGTCGGCGGCACGGAACCATTCGCCTGCGCTCGCCGTGTAGATGCCGTTCTGCGTCGGGTCGGCCTGGTCCTTGACCAGCACGCGGTCGCCGATTTCGGCCGGCACGCCGTCGATGGCCTGCAGGCCGTGCAGGAGGATGTCGGCCGTGGTTGCGAGGCGCACGGGTTCGCGTTCGCCGGTCAGGAGACGAACGGCGGCAGTTGCAGGTCGGGACATGAGGGCTTGCTCCATAAACAAAAGCCCCGCATGAGCGAGGCTGGAAGGGGGTTCGGTGCTGGCGGTGGGAAATCTAAGCTGCGCGGCCGGACACCGCGTTATCCGGCGCGGCCGATGTATTCACGGACAATTTGCGGACAGCGAGCAACGCGGTCCAGGGCTATAGCGATCCGCCAATGAGCCTTCTTGTGCCGCCGATCGCCGCCAGCCCGCAGGCCATGCCGGCGCAGTCGGCGACCCAGTCGAGGATATCCATATCGCGCGCGATCAGCTGCGCGCCCTGAAGAAGCTCGATCGCCGCGCCGGTAATGGCGAGGAGCACGACCAGCCTCGTCTTGTGTTCCGGCCAGCCGAGGCTTCCGAGCGCCGCCAGCGCGGCGAACGCCGCGGCGTGGTTGAGCTTGTCATGGTGGAAGGTGAAGCCCATGTCCAACTCCTGCAGGAACCGCACCGGCGAAAGCGCGAGCAGGAGAACAGCGGCCAAGGTAAGCAAAAAAGCGATCCTTGCCATGGTCGCAAAAGAGTCGGTGCGCAACAGGTCAATCCTTCATCTGAAACAGGAGGCGATCCAAAAGGCACCGCCAAACTGACCGCCCGGCGGTTAGCGGGCCATAAGCCAGCATCGTGAAAGCACTAAAAGATTAGTATAGCTGGTTGAACCAAGCTGCTTTGCCGCGGCTCTTTGCGATCGAAGTCTGGGCAATGCGCCTGCTTGCTGCTCGAGTTCGGGGCTTGCCGATGATCACCGCACGGTAGAACCTTTAGCTAGCTGACGGCGCTTGCAGAGAAGCGCCGATACATCACTTCGGAAGTAACGGAAGCACATTCTCATCAAGGAACTTGAGACGGCTACCCACATTTCGGCGTTGGCTGGGCTAGCCGGCACATCGACCGGGATTAGATCCGCCACCGGGTCCCCCCGTCGCGCAGCTTCGACCCACTCTTCCATGGCGCCGACATATCCATCCAGCGCCTCGTATGGAGTCTTGGCGTCCTCACAAGTCAGGTATGTCGGAGGCACATCGCCTACGATCACCCATACTCACGGATCCACTTCCGGCCTGCCAGGTACAATCTCGAAAAGGAAAATATATATTATGCCGTCGGCCCCATACCCAAGATATTCTCCCTTGATGTCTGAAACCAGTCACAAAACTCAAGATATTTTCGGGCTTCCAGACGTGCAGCATCAAGCTCTTCATCGCCTGTGCTTTTGTCAGCCGACGGCAAAAAGCCCGGGATACCTTTTAAAAACTCCCTGCTCGACGCCATGATGCACTATATAGTCGCTTTTGTTGAGACTAGGATTCGCGTCGAAAAAGGTTTTTCGATAGTCCTTGGATGGAGCCCACCCAACCTTCGCCCCGGCATGTTTAACTTTGGACGTATCCCTAGCAAGCATCGCACCTAGTAACGCGGTATCAAAGGCACTATCGGACATTTCACCGGCTCGCGTCTTCCGGCGTGGGATTGGTGGCGAGACCGAGCGCGCAAGCGCTTGCTGGTGCCTAAGGGTTTCGGCATCGACCCCACGAACAAGTGCCTCGCCGCCTTCGACTAGGTCAGTCGGCCGCCTCGAAAATATTGAGAGTTTCTCTACCCAGGGCTTGGCAATCTTCGCCGCGGCGCGTTCCAGGGCCACCACCGCCAACCTATCGCCAGGAATTGCGCCCGCGGCATTGAGCAGTGTTTGGTCGTAGTTGCCTTCCAGCGCTGCATTTCCAGCCTTCTCCAGTGCAAATGACGTCCCCAACGGCGTGAAGTCGGCCACCGAGATGCTGTCTTCGCCAAGCCCATCGGAGCCCACGAGTTTTTGCGCGAGAAGACGCCATAGGCTCCCCCGCTCACTGTCGCCGGCTATCAATCTCCCGAGCCACTCTTGATTCGTCGGTAAGTAGTTGGTGAGTTCCGCGTTTGATACCGATCGTCCTGGCTCGACAGTGTTGGCTAAATCGAGCAGCATCATCGGGTCGACTACAGCTGCCCGGACCGACCTGTCCGCGATGCTGTTGTCCGTTTGGGACGCGCTGGTCTGAAACAGGTGGCTCAGCACCGCTTCGCGCGCGGCTTGATTCGGTAGCGCGGCGAACACATTGCGCAGCTCTGCGGTCTGGTGTTGCGGCTGGGCCTTGAGTCTGCCGACAATGTCCTCAGCGACAGAGTTGGGTAGCGGCTGGGCGGTCTCAAAACCCAACTGTTGCTGGGCGGCGATGGAGCCAATGATCGCCGCCCGATAGTCTCCCGGCTTCGACAGGTTGCTCCAGGCCGCATCAAGGTTCGCGAATGCCTCGCGGACATAGCCGCCCGGATCGGCCTGCCTGGCCTTGAACGTCAGGTCCGCGGCGGCGGCGATAGCGTCATGGCGTGCCTTGTCCACTTCCGGCGTTGAACTATCTGCGGTGGGGTCGGCGTCCTTGACCATGGCCCGCACGGCGTTATTCGACAGGTCGCGCATGCCGTGGAATTGGCGATTAACCTCAACGGTCCTGTTGAACGCCTCGAAGCGCCCGGCGCCTTCGGTAGCGCCATAGAGAGCGACGAATTGTTCCGGCGTTGGGATCGGGCCGGAATAGGTTCCACTGTCCCTGATGTCGGCCGGCGCATTCTGCTCGGCCAGGATAATGTTTGTGCGTTTTTCGACTTGCCGCATCGCGTCGGCGGCTCGGGCCTGCTGGACCAACCCTGGCCGCTCTTCGGGGGCAATGTCGTCCCCAAAGGCCTGCGCCGACCTTTCGTCCGGCGTAAGCTTGCCTACCCGGTCACGGAGCGAAGCCGGTGCGGCAGTTCCATCCGCCGGAGGCCCACTCACAGCCTCGACGGTATCGTCCTTGGTCTTGCCGTCCGTTGCGGCCAACACCGCCCCCAGCATCTCGGCAGCGCGCTTCGGATCCTGGGCGATCATCGCCTGGGCAAGCGCCTTTGCCGTGTTGCTGCGCCAGGCAGCCTCGGCCGCCTGCCGGGCCGCCGGGTTGCCCATCTTGCCGATCAGTTCGAGCCCGCTCTGCCTGATCGCCTCGAACGTGTCGCTATCGTCCGGGTCGCCCTGCGCGATGGCGCTTGTGTAGCCGTCCTCGACCTTGGTCCACTCGGCCTGCTCGTAGTTCTGGCGCCGCGCGTGCTGCTGCGCGGCCATGCGCGCCGAGCCGGCGAGCCGCAACGCCTGCTTTTGTGCGAGGAAATTGGCGCGTTCGCCCTCCGGCACTTTCGCCGCGGTGTCGTCGAAGATCTGGTCGAACAGGCCGGGCTTGACGACGCCGTCGCTGCGCGGATCGAGCTGGCCATACATGAAGTCGTGCAGGCCGCCGCCGTCGGCCGGCGCGGTCTGCACCGCCACGGCCTCGGCGTGCGCGATGCGTGCGTTCAGCTCGCGGCCGATAATGTCGGCGTCGAACGCATCCTGCTGCTGCTTCTGCTGCCGAAAGCGCTCGGCCACCGCCGAGAGCTCGTCGCCAAAGCCTTGCATGGCCGCGCCCACCGGCGAGCCGTTGGGATAGGAGGCCACAGTGCCGGTATCGAGCCGGCGCTGGGCAAGCTGGAGCGGGATGGTGGCCATCAGTAGAGGCCTCCGCCAGGCGCCGGCGGGAAGGCGCTTCTGCCGAACGTCACCGCCTTGGCCGGGTCGTAGAGGCCGGAGATGCCCGACACGAGATTGCCGCCGGCCTTGAAGATCGAGGCGCCCACCGCCTGCCTGCCGGAAAAGCGCGCGATCGCCGCCTGCGTGCCGAGACCGTTCTGGCGCAGCTGCGAGCCGTACTGGATCGCCTTGAGGTCGAGCTGGCCCTGCCTGGCATTGGCGGCCAGCACCTCGGTCGGCGATCCCGCCATGGCGACGCCCGAAGCGCCGGCCTGGGCACGCGCCTGCGCCTGCAGCAGGTCCTGCTTATGGCGCTCCTGGCCCTGCTCGAAGGCCGAGCTTTGAGCGTCGGCCCGCGCCTGCTGTTCATAGGCTTTGGCCTGGTAGTCGGCCATCTGCCTGGACTGCTGGCCTTCCGCCAGCGCGCCGCCGACGGAAAGCGCCGTGCCGATAAGAGCTAGTGTGCACATGGTCAGCCTCGTTCGCCGGCGGGAATGAATTTGCTTTTGATGCCGTTGACCGGCGCGCCGATCGAAGGCCGCCGGTCGAGCACGCCGCCGGGGCTGAGGAAGGACAAAAGCAGCCGGTCGGCCTGGATCGCCGGGCGGCTGAGCCGCGTGGGTGCTGTGGCCCGCGGGCCGGCCATGGCCGTGCGCCGGATGGTGGTCAGGTTGACTTTGACCCCGGCGGCGCCGTCGGACACGCCGTTGGCGGCGGTGACGGCGCGGCTCAAGGCATCGGCCGCGAACAGCTCCTGGCGCAGTTGCTCGATCAGCCAGTGGACCGTGCGCCAGCGCTCGCCGAGCGCCTCGGCGTTTGTCCTGACCTCGTCGCCCGGCGGCGGCGTGTCAGCGCAGGGTTCGGCGGGGGGTTCGTCCAGGGGGGCGCCAACGCGGCGCTCGTCCGCGTCCTCGATGGTTTTCTCGATCAGCGCAATTTCAGCGGTGCAGTCGTCCAATGCGGCACGCGCCGCCGTCAAATTGCCGGCGCCGAAGATCGCGTGAAACTTTTCCGTTTCCAGCTCGCCCTTGCGGGCGATCGCATTGTTGAGGTCGGTGTCGAGCAAGGCGATGACGGCGGCAAAATCGGCAGCCGTCCGCGCCCTGCCGAGGTCTTCGGCATGGGGGAGTTGGGTCACGGGTGGTTCCTTCTTGAGGGAGGACATCGCAGCTGCCAATCTCCCCCCTTGTGGGGGAGATGCGCGGCAGGGCAGAGGGGGGCGCGAAGGATCGCGGCTTTAGCTAACTGCGGTCAGGCCAGAATGGATAAGGACGTAATTACGATTGGTCGGCGGGACAGCGCCCCTCTCTGTCCTGCCGGACATCTCCCCCACGAGGGGGGAGATCGGCCGTCGTCAAGAGTTTCGCCAACCTGCAATGCGTCTAAGGCTCGGCGTCGAACACCGGTGTCATCGCCCTGATCGTGCAGGGCGTCGGATTGACGTGGCGGATCTTCACCCGCCCCTGCCCTTCCCAGCTGTCGTCGATCGGCACCTCGACATTGCCGGTGAACAATTTCGCCATGGCACCCGGAGCAACCACGGACGGGATGCGAACCTGCTCCCATCGGCCGCGGATGAACGACTGGACCTGAAGCCCGGCGATGTCGGTTTCCAGCAGCGAAAGAATGAGCTTAGCGACCTTCTTGCGCCGACCGACGATCGAGCCGTCGCGGCCGCCGACGTCGAGCTCCAGCGTGTTGGCCTCGGACTGGTAGCCGAGCCCGACCTGCCATTTGGCGGCGGTGGCGCCGCCGGGCAGCATCACCTGGCCGGAAGCGACCGTGAGCCCTTTGTAGACCTTGCCGCCGGCCAGCACGTCGACCGCCTGGCCTTCGAGATGATCGAGGCCGGAGACGACATTGACGGCAGCACCCGAATAGGTCAGCCCGCAGTCGACCTCGAAAGCGTCCTCGATTGCCGCATATTCGAACGGCACGGTCTTTATTTCGATATAGCGCCTGGTCACGCCGCCGATCGTGCGCTTGACGATCAGCCACAGGTCGTCATTGCCGTCCTGGCCGGGCGTCACCACGGCGCTTTCGACAACGGCCCAGTTCGATCCGGCGAAACTTCCGGCGATCTGGTGGATATGCATGCCGCGCACGTCTTGCGACGGCTGGTGCGTGTAGCCGCCGAGTTCGCCATTCCCGAGCGGGAACCAGAGCAGCGGGTCGGGGTCGGTCTGAAAGGCGAGTTCGACGACGCCTTTCTTCGGAATGTGCTCCGATATTTGACCGACGTCGTCGGAGGTGAAGCGGCCGGTGGCGTTTTGCGTCAGCTCGGCGATCGATTTGCGGGAGCGGGTGACATAGAGGAACGACTGCCCCGCATCGACGGGACGCAGCGGAGCACAGCCGAAGGTCCGCGACCGGCGGTTCTTGAACGAGGACGGTGTCAGCGCCTCGTCGATACCGGAGCCGGACAGCGCCCTCACCCCGCCAAGCGTTCCGATGATCAGCGCACCGTCCGATTCCGCCACCCACGTGATGTCATTGGCCTGACCGCCGCCGGCCTGCACGAATTCCAGCGCGTCGGTGTCTTTCTCGCCGGTGGCGAAGTTGTCGAAATCGCCGGTTTGCGAGGCATAGACCGAGAATTTTCGGCTGAACGCCAGGCGCTCCTCGTAAAGCGAACCGCTCTGCACGTACTTGCCGGGCACGAACGTGCCGAGACGCCAGCGGATGATCGGGCTGAGATCGGGCAGAGCATGTCCATACAACTGGACCGTGACCACCGTCATGCTGGTGCGGGCAGTGACCTTGGCCCAGCGCCAGAAACCATCCGCGCCAAGCAGACGAATGGCGCGGCCGACATCGCTCGTCTGGAAACCAGTGCCGTCATTGATACCGACGGCCGAGGAGGCCGAGAGATCAAACGGCGTTTGCGACGGCGCGTATTCGTGCAGGGCCAGTTCGGCGATAGCGGTTCCGTCGCTGTCGCCGCCCGAAAACAGCAGCTGATAAAATTCGTAGGCAACCGTGTTGTTGAAGCCGTCGAAGAAGCGGGTTTCCGATTTGGACCAGCCGGTCTCTCCGTCCCGGCTGTCGAGCGTCGTCCAGTCGGTGCCGTTGTGCGAGGCCTGGAACTGCCACTGGGTCGGCGAGACAGTGTCTGAGTGATCATTCGTCGCGGTAATCCAGTAGGCGTCGACTGCCCTGGCCTCGTCGCCGCCGAACTGGTAGCGCAGATACCCGCTCGGAAATCCCGCTATGTCCACCCCTCCTGCTTGTCGCCGCCGAAAGCCTGCCACACGTCGGATGAGCCGTTGCTGTTGCTGACCGTGCCGCTTGGCAGCGTATTCGAGGCCATAACCGGCATGGCGTTGCCGGTTGCGGCCGGCGTCAAGGTCGTGGCGGTGGTGTTGATCTTGTC
Organism: Mesorhizobium sp. M1295; assembly: GCF_040318135.1. Lineage (NCBI taxonomy): Bacteria > Pseudomonadati > Pseudomonadota > Alphaproteobacteria > Hyphomicrobiales > Phyllobacteriaceae > Mesorhizobium > Mesorhizobium sp. M1295. The sequence goes on along the minus strand of NZ_JAMYLU010000009.1, from coordinate 166,797 downwards.
GTATGGACCGTCGAGAAAGACAAAATCGGCGAGCGTCCAAGTCGTGTGCGCGGTGCGCGTCAGCACCTTGACCGGATAATCCTTGTGGGTGATCCACATCTGGTCTGCCGACTGGACGAATTGCAGGTCGAAGAGATCGGCCTCGAGATAAGGGGCCGCCACCTCGACCGTACCGACGCGGGCGCCATAGGCGTAGACGCGGATGTAAAGATCGCCGAATTCGAGCGCATAGGCCTGATCGGCCGAGAAGATGAACGGGATCAGCCGTGTCGCCTTCGACGAGTTGTTCACCTCCGCGCAAAAATACGTTCCGCCACGCTTTCTGATGCCGCCATGCGGCAGCGTGACGAAGTTCGTGCATTTGGACAGCGCCGCCCGGTAGAGCTCGAGCGAGGCGCGAGCGTGCAAGCGGGGAGAAATCTCGCCGCGGATGAATGCGTCCTGGACCGGATAGAGCGTGGTCATCGGCCGGCGAACCTGTTGTCGCCGCGTTGGAAAGCCCAGGACATATTGGAAAATCTGCCGCCGCGCTGGATGGCATTGGCCGAGTAGGCGGCATCCAGCGCCCTGTCATAGGCGCTGCGGGCGACGTCGATCATGCCGGACTTGTGGGTCAAGGGATGCGCGATCTTGATGGCGAGCGCCGCAATCAGCACCTCGGTGAACAGCGCGTCCCAGTCGTTGGGGTCGGTCAGGTTGGCGATATAGCGGATGATGCGCGGCCCGGCCTGATCGGAATAGACCAACCCGGCCTCCTGCCGCCATGAGAGCGGCACGCCGTCCGGCTCGCCATTATGGGTCAGCGGCAAGGGCCGCAGGCAGTCGGCGGGAAGTTCATAGGCAAAGTTCAGCGTGCCAGCGCCGCTGCCGGTGTCGAAGCCGGCGACCGAGGCCGCCAGGATAGCGAAGACATAGGCGTGCTTGGTCAATTCGGCCTCGCGGGTCAGGTCGAAGTGCAGATTGAGCAGACGCGCCGCCTTGGCGTCCTGGTCGAGGCTGTCGATCGGCGCCTCGTCGAGCACGGCGAGCGCCATGTTGGCGATGTCGAGCGGGGTGATGGCCATGGCTCAGGCCTCTGTCTGTGTGGTTGGTCGGGGAAAACGGGGCATGGTGCCTCCACGGCAAAAAGCCGCTTCAAGGCGGCTGGGGATTTCTTGTGATTGTGGCTTGGGCAGAACGTTGCACGTCTCGTGCAGGGAGCCGTCACGATGCCAGCCGCCCGTCAGGGAATGGGTGGCACGTGCTGCGTGATCCGTCTTTTTTCCATTCGAGCAAGGAAGACGGCAATGCTTCGGTTATTGCGGTTTCACGACACCGCCGCACAATGCGGCGATGTCTTGCCTGGATTGAGTCAGCCGATGCGTGCGCTGGTCGAGATCCCTGTTTCGGCTGACTTGGCAAAGACGCTTGCTTTCACCCTTCCGATACCTCCCGCCATAGCCAAGCCCTTGTCCAGGGCATCTTGAAGACTTGGTGTGTAGTAGGCGGTGTCCTCCAGACCGCTGAAGAAGTTTATGCGATGAACTTCCCCCTTCTTGCTCATGACAATGCCCGCTTTTCGGAGCACTTCCTGAACTGTTTTGTACTTCACGTTCATAGTTACCTCCCTTGCTCAGACAAGGCAGCATCGCCCTTTCTTGTAACTGTTTGGTGCCGTCGATTGGCCAAACGAGCAACATGAACGTTGTGGCGAACCGCAAAATTCGCATCACTCCGGCGCGGCGCAGCGGGTGAACTTGGGATTCGCCACACCGGCCGACCTGGTGTCCAGAAGGGGCGGGACGTCTGATGCCCGCCCCTTCCGGCCGGATCAGGCCTCCATCGTTTTCAGCGCGATGAACGTCATGTGCTTGACGCTCGACGCCGTGCGGTCCCAGTTTGCCGCCAGTGCCAGCTCGGCATCGGTGGCGAATTCGCCGGCCGAGGAAGCGTCGAGGAAGCGGGTGCCCGGCACATGCGGCACGAAATGCCGGCGGCCGACCATTTCGGTGACGCCGCCGCCATGGCCCTGCCGCGGCTTGCGGTCGAACTCGAGCGGGCCGCCTTCGGTGTTGACCGGCAGCTCGTTCCACAGGATCGCCTTGTCCTTGAACATGAAGGCGGTGTAGACGCCGCCGGCGACCGGAATATCGTCATCGACGACGGCCCTGAGCCCCATGTAGTAGGGGATCAGCGGCCCGCCCTGCTCGGACGACGGCACATAGTCGATGAGGTCGGCGAGCTTCAGCGCCTTCATCTGTTTCGAATGCATCCAGATCGTCTTGAACTTGTCGGCGCGGTCGCCCATCAGATAGGCGGCCTCGATGATGTCGGTGTCGACGATGGAAGCACCGGTAACGCGCACCAGATCGCTGCCGTCATTGGCGATGTTGTCGGCCAGCACGCCTTTCAGGATGCCGAGCAGCGTCAGCTTGTTGGCGCGCTGCCAGTAGTCGGTCTGGCGACGCACGATGAGCTTCTGCGGATCGTCGCCGGCAAGGATCGAAGTCAGGTCCGGGATGCCCCAGGCCTGCGCACGCACATTGCGGGCCGCGACTTCACGGCGCGCACCGATCTTCTTCATCTCGATCGAGTCGGCCGGGTCGTCATTGACCGGCTCCGAGGGATCGTTGCCGAGATCCTTCCAGCCGGGCATGTCGACGGAACGCCCGCCCATGGAGAGCTTCGAGGCGATGGCCGGGTCGGAAAACAGGATCCCGGCCTGGTAGATGTCGAGCGACTGGACATGCTCTTCGAACGAGTATTGCGCATAGACGGACGGAACGATCGCGTCCGCGATGCGGGTATAGGCGTCTGCCATTTTTGTCTTCCTTCAGGTTTGTGGGGATTGGCGGACCATGATCCAGAAAAGTGGAAACCGGTTTCGGAAAAGATCATGGTCCAATTTCAGAGAGGATTATTGGGCATCCACAGATCGGGGTTTTCGCCGGCCTCGCGTGCCAGCCGCCGGGCGCGGGCGGGGTCGCTTTTGACCAGGGCTGAGATGCCAGTCAGGTTGCGCTCGCCGGCGGCATTGCGCTTGAAGGGATTGCCTCCACTCAAGGCCGCGCCGCCGTCGATCGTGTCTTCGCGGAACATCGCCTCGCCGATGGCGTGGAACGCCTTGGCGATCTGCGGGTCGGTCAAGGCGCCATCCGGCAGAAGGATGCCCTTCGCCTTATAGGCATTGACCAGGCCGAGCTTCTTCATCGCCCTGTTGGCGACCTCGAGCTTCTTGCGAAAGCCATCGCTGCCGGTCGGTCCCCAATCCCGCACAAGGTCGTCGTGGGTCGTCTCGACCGAGCGGGCAACGGCGATTTGCTGTGCCTTGGCCTGCTCGGCCATGTAGCCGACGAAGCGGTCGTGATAGGCCTGCGCGACCTTCGGGGTAGCACCTGCCTCGACTGCCCAGGCCCTGGACGCATTGGCGAGCTCGTCCGAATAGGCGAAGTTTTCGGGGAGCCCGTCGGGGCGCCTGTACTCGACCTTGTCGGGCGAGGTCAGCGGACGCATCGCCTCGGGCAGTCGGGCATGGAACCTGTCCCAGTCTTCCGCGGCTGCATCGGCTGCCGGAACGCGCAGGCTCTCACCCTGCTGCCGCTCCAGCTCCGCATAAGAGGTGAAAACCCGATCGAGGCTTTCAGGCTTGGTCCAGCCCTTGGTTTCAGCGAGCTTGCGGTTGCCTTCGGAAAGACCGTCAAACCAGCTTGTGGCCGCAGGCAGGGCGGACCCGTTGTCCCCGTTGGCCGGTGGCCGTGCAAGGTTGCCCGCCGGTGGCGCCGCCACCACGGACCCGGCGTCTGCCAGATCTGTCATGAAAAGATTCCTTATGTTGAGGTTTAGAGAGAGCCAGCGGCGAAGCTGCCAATCTCCCCCCTCGTGGGGGAGATGTCCGGCAGGACAGAGGGGGGCGCGAAGGAACGCGAGGATCCGGTGCACTTCGTCACCAACGCCCCGGGAAAGATTGCAAGCACGAATCAGCTGGATAAGCCGGCGGGACAGCGCCCCCCTCTGCCCTGCCGGGCATCTCCCCCACGCGGGGGGAGATTGGCCGTCACTTCCGCTTTCGCCAATCACCCATATCTGGAGGGAACCTAGATATTGTCGCCCCAGTTCTCCCAGAGCAGCGTGATAGTGCCGGTGACGGCAACCGTGCCGTCAGCGTCGATATCCGTGCCGGTGGCAAACGCCAGGTTGAGATAGAGGTCGACCGGCGTCACGGTGCCGTCGAGCGTAGCGGCTGCGGCAACATCGGCAATCGATGCGCTCGACAGCGCGGCACCCGCGCCATCCAGCGTACGGCCGGTCGCGCCCAGCACATTGACCATGGTGCCGGCGAGCGCAGCACTCGACGCCGCCGTCGAGCCGAGCGACCAGGTTAGCGCGGCATTGTCGTTGATGGTCGACGCGCGGGTAGTCAGCACCGCGAACTGCAATCTTGCCGTGCCGCCCTTGATACGGATCTTGCCATCGATGAAATCGAACAGCTTCTGACTGGCATAGGCCAGTGCATCGGTGACCGGCACCGGCATGGCATTGAAGGAGAAGACGGTGCGGTAGGCGCCGCCCTGCCCGGTCGTCCTGGCGGTAAGCCCCGCCTTGGGCGGGGCAAGGCCGGCTTCTCTGGCGGCGGCACGCGAAAGCGTCCGGGGAAGACCTCGGGTCATCTGGTATCTCCATTTTTTGGGGATTTGAGGAAGGTTCAACTGGACCGCGGCACGTAATCTGCCGCAAATCTCATGGACATTTAGGCCTTCTGTGTGTATCTATACACAACATGAAGAGCGCCGATGTCATTCATAGGCTGCTGGCGGATGGCTGGTACGAAGTGGCTCGAAAAGGAAGTCACGCCCAGTTCAAGCACAAAGCCAAGCCGGGCCGCGTGACAGTTCCGCATCCCAAGCGCGACATCCCGATCGGCACTCTGAAGAGCATTGAAAAACAATCCGGCTTGAAGCTGAGGTAGAGAAATGCGGAACTACATCGGACTGATCCACAAGCAAGCGGACAGCGACTTCGGCGTCTCCTTCCCCGATTTTCCGGGCCTGGTGACAGCAGGCGTCAATCTGGATGATGCCCGCGCCATGGCCGAGGAAGCACTGGCCTTTCATGTCGAGGGGCTGGTCGAGGATGGCGAAGCAATTCCCGAGCCGTCGTCCCTGGAGGAAGTGATGTCGGACAAGGACAATCTGAGCGGTGTCGCCATCCTGGTTCCCTTGAAAGCCGAAGCGGCGAAAGTCGTGCGCGTCAATGTCACCATTCCGGAAGATATCCTCGATCAGATCGATCGATATGCAGAGCGCCACGGCTACAGCCGATCCGGATTTCTGACCGCTGCGGCAAAAAAGGTGATGCAGATCGAGGCAGCGTAGCCCCTCGAAGGTCGATTTGAGATGAAGCTCCGTCGTCTTGTTCGGTTACATTTCTTTCCGAAACCGAGCTGTCAGACTAAAACAACCATGTCTTATTTCGTGAGGCTCAGTGCCTATGTTCCGCCGCAAATGCCACCGCACTTGGCAAAATCAGCCAGCGTATTAGTTCATAGGCTTCAAGGGAGTACCAGATGATGACCATGTACAAAGCCATTGCCGCCATGCTTGTGACTGCCGCATTGGCAGGCTGCGCGCAGACCGAAGCACAGCAGAGAACCAGCACCGGTGCGCTGCTCGGTGCCGGCGCCGGCGCTCTCGCCGGCCAGGCGATCGGCGGCAACACCAAGAGCACGGTCATCGGCGCGGGCGCCGGCGCCCTTCTGGGTGCCGTGGTTGGCAACGCCACCACGCCGCAGCCGCGCGGCGAACAGCTTTGCCGTTATCAGGATCGCAACAGCGGCCGCATCTACACCGCCCCCTGTGACGACCGCTATTATAACGGCGATTATTGAGCGTGCCCCCTTCTCCCCGTTCTGCGGGGAGAAGGTCCCGGCAGGGGGATGAGGGGCAGCGCAAACTTCTGAAATGCCGGCACCGCCCCTCACCTGCCTGCCGGCATCCTCTCCCCGTAAAACGGGGAGAGGGAAGCAGCTTCAGCCTCGGCGCATCCTTTTCCCTGATTTGGTCCTTCCGCTGATTAGAGGTCAGCGCTATCTTCCCTACCAAGGGGGACGAGCGATGCGGGCTATTGCAACTTCGAGGCCGGTGATCCTCCGCCTCGTAATCCTTTTGCTGGCTTGCTTGTTTGCGATGGAGCCGGCAAACTCGAAAGACGGCGACGTCTTCTTATGTACGGTGAGCGACTTCCGCACGTGGTCCGACATACCGTCATCTGGTAGCCCGGAATTCGTCGCAAATAACAAGGCCAGGAAATTCGATATCCAAGAATTTGCCGATCACTTCATTGTAACCAGCAAATCGAGCACGTTCAAACCATCCTCAACGAAATACGATATCTTCCAACGCAGCGTGTATCAGGTCGCTGCATTTGATAGCACGACATTCATGCTCGACACGTTCGTTATGAGGACAGCAGATGTTGAAGGTCCTCCGACCAAGGCGCGGGTCACGCTGCAAACTCCAACATATCTGAACACGTGGTATTTGGACTGCGCCTTGCAGAATTGATGCACCGCAGAACCGATGGCTATTCGCGTTCAGATATCCTGTAGCCCCAAACCCTACCTCCCCTCCGCCCTCGCCGCCTTCTCCAGTGCCGCCAGTTGCGCTTCGTCCAGCGTCAGGAACCCCATGATGTGCTGCACCACCTCGGCGCGGGCGTTGCTCAGCGCGCTGTGCAGCTCGAAGCCGTTCGGAGTTTTCGTCTTGGCCAGCCACTCGCCATAGGATGGCCGGCGATAATAGCCGGTCGCGGCCGTCAGGTCGGCCAGCACCATTTCGCCGTCCTGGCCTGAGAACACCCTGAGATAGGCCTTGGCCAGCGCATCCCGCGCCTTGGCCGGGCCGCCGGCCTGGCTGGAATGGGCGAAGCGTTTGCCGCTCATGCGCGCTGCCCGCCCGAAGCATCTTGCACACCCTGCGGCATCAGCCCGCCGAGCCCATCGAGCAGGCCGCTGTCGCGCGCCTGCACTGCGGCGGGCACGGCATCCCTGGCGACCTTGCCGGCGGTGGCGACCGCCGCCATGCCGGCCTGTTCCTGCTGGGCCTTGGCACGAGCATCGCGAATACCGGCCACCTCGTCCTGGCGGCGAAAGATGCGCTGCGGGCTGCGGCCCGCGCCCTGCACGATCTTCAGTGCTTCATCGCCGTCGATATTGTCCATGATGCCGGGATCGAATTGCGCCATCTGCATGGCCGTCGTCACCACCTGGATGGTGTCGCGGGCTTCGGCCGAGCGGCGCAGCACGTCGAGCGGGCCGGTGAAGGTCGGCCGCAGCGCCTTGCCGGCGAGGCTCGCCGGCGGCAGGAAGCGGCTGTCTTCCTCGTAAAGTCCTTTGTCTTCCAGAATACCCAGCTCGCGGTCGAGATTGCTGGCAAAGCCGGCCTGGATGATCGAGCCGGACGGCCCGAGCAGCGCGCCCTTCTCCTCCTGCCGGATCAAGGCCTCGGTCGCCGTCATCTGCGGGTTCTGCACCAGCGTCTGGAACAGGTTGACGAACATCATGTCCCGGATCTCCTCGGCCCGGCTGTCGGCATAATTGAACGCATAGGTCGGGTTCTGGCCGGTGGCGATGGGCGCGATCAGCGGCCGGCCGGCATCGTCGATCAGGCCCGGATAATTCTCGCCGGGATTGAGCACCGGCACATAGTCGAGCCGCGCCTTGGACGCGGTCGCCGGATCGGTGATCTGCTGCAGGGCGCGCAGGCCGGAGCGCCGCACGGCGTTCTCCTCGCGCACCGTCGTCAGCGCCTCGATGGTCGGCGAGATGCCGTAGGGATCGCCCTCGTAGCGGCGCCAGTTGAAGCACGATACCGGGAACGAGCGAAAACCGCTTTCCCTGACGATCACCTCCTCGTCCTCGATGACGTGATAGGAAGCGAACGCCGTATCGAGATACTGATAGGTGCCGCTCAGACTGTACATCTTGCGCTCGTCGCGCGGCTGGATGCACTGGATCAGCGAGATCTTCGTCTCGCATTTCGAGGGGTCGTCGACCAGAACCTTGATCCGCACCGGCAGCTTTTCATAGCCGAGCAGTTGCGCCGCCTGCCGCGCCGTGCGCTCGTAGCGGCGGTGGAAAATATCGACCTGGCCCCAGCGGTTGCGCGAGAGATAGCCCTCGACCACGGGGATCGAGGCATAGCGGATCAGCGTGCCGCCAAAACCCTCCTCGGCGTAGAGATAGGCTGGGCCGTAGCGCACGACATTGCGCAGGCATGCCTGTGTTGCCGGCACGAAGTTCGAATTGGCGGAGTAGCGCAGCGAAAACAGGAAATCGCGCAGCGCTTCCGCCCATTCCTTTTCCTCGTCGGTTTCCTCGTCGTTGATTGCCGCGGTCGACAGCCCATGCCATTTCTCTGACTGCGGGATGATCAGGCTTTCCAGCCCGGCGGCCAGCCGGTTGGCGGCCGAGTTGATGGTGTTGGCGTAGACGCGCGCACCGCGCCGCTCCTGCCGTTCGGCCTGCGAATCCGTGCCGGCCTGGCGGCGGCCGCTCCACATATCGGGCGCATCGGGGTCGCAGAATTCGGACACCGCCTCCCAGACATGCTCGTACTGGCTGCGTTCGCTCTCCAGTTCTGCCTGTCGCGACAGAATATCGCGAGCACGGGAATCGCTCATGGTCAGCCTCGCTTGATGGATTTGATTGAAAAGAAGCGGCGGGACGCCGAAGCTGCCGACCTCCCCCTTGTGGGGGAGATGTCCGGCAGGACAGAGGGGGGCGCGAAGGATCGCAAGCCTGCGTTTTTTATGTTTTTCCGACCGGATTCGCCCAACCGGAATTCGCCTAACGTCGCGTTACAAATGATCCACAAGCCGGCGGGACAGCGCCCCCCTCTGCCCTGCCGGGCATCTCCCCCACGAGGGGGGAGATCGGCAGTTTCAGCTGATCATGCGCTGCCCTCGAGCGCCGGGCTCCGCCCAAAACGCTGCACCACGAAACGTCCCATCTTCTGGCCGGGCACTTCGATCAGCGTGTAGGTGATCCAGGACAGCAGGCACACCACCGGCAGAACGACGACAGTGACGACCGCAAAGCGCAGCGGCGCCGACAATTCGTGGCCGAACTGGGTGATGACCAGGGCCGCGACCGGCTGGAGAACCAGCAGATGGATCAAATAGATGCTGAAGGAAAGCTCACCCATCAGATGAAAGAACCTGTTGGCGAGCGTCATGGCGATCTTTCTGGCCACGATGCCCATCATTCCCGGCAGCATCCGGTAGAGAACCAGGGCAAAGAAACCCAATACGAGCGCTTCCCGCATCAAAAGCTTGCCAAGCCCATAGCCGCCGCCGAAGGGCAGCGCGGCCAGAGCCATGGCCAACGCCAGATATGCGAAGGGCCGCTTTTGCCTTTGATGGACGACGCCCGCCAGCAGCATCCCGCACAGGAAAATCTGCATCTTCAGCGGCAGGAACGACGGCATCGGAAAATGCACCGACAATTGCCCCATCAACAACACGATCGCGCTGCCGGTGGCCGCGACCAGAATGGCGCTCCATACCCAGTCAAGCCTGCGCACCAGCAGCATGATCGCCGGAAACACCGCATAGAACTGCATCTCCAGCCCGAGGCTCCAGTCCGGCAGCGGCGTGCGATAGGCGAAATTCGGCACCAGGCCGAACAGGAACAGCAGATGGGCGCCAATATTCTTCAGGCCGCTGTCGAGATAACGCTCGGGCGCCTGCGGCGACCTCAGCAGGAACTCGTCGATGACCATCCTCGACTGGTAGAGATAGGGGCCAAGCGCCAGGGCAGCGAACAGCATGATGTAGAACAGCGGCGCTATCCTGAAGTAGCGGCGGGTCCAGAATTTCAGCCAGGTTTCCGGCCTTTGCCAGGGCTCCTTGTCCTGGCGCAGCTGGTAATGGAACACCATCAGGAAGCCGGACAGCATGATGAACAGATCGACGCCGAGGTCCGGTTCGCCGAGGATAGGAACCTGCCAGCCGGTCAACAGCAGGCAGTGCCCGATAAGCACCCAGATCGCGGCGAGCGCCCGAAGCCCGTCCAGGCACTCGATGCGCGATGTTTCCGTCATGCCGAACTTCTCGATAGCCATGTTGCAATGCAGCATGGCGGCTGAGGGAAGAATGTCAACCGTGCGGAAGGAACACGATTTGCGCTCGGTTGTTACGGAAAACGCGGAAGCTGCGATCTCCCCCCTCGAGGGGGGAGATGGCCGGCAGGCCAGAGGGGGGCGCGAAGGAACGCCAGCCTCTGTTTTCGTTTCCCGCCGGAATGAGCCGATGGCGGCAACTTACAAATTGATCACCAAGGCCGGCGGGACAGTGCCCCCCTCTGCCCTGCCGGGCATCTCCCCCACGAGGGGGGAGATCGGCAGCATCACCCGCCTCTCTTCTTCACCAACCTTGCGTGCCGGCGCCAGTACCACCACGCCAGCACGCGGTTGCGGAACACTCTTCTCATCGCGCCCATGTCAAACCCCCAGCAGCACGCGGCGCTGGCCGGTGAGCTCACTGGGCGACAAATCGGTCTTCACCGTTCCCGCGGTCCCATCATTGGCCGCCAGCTGGGCCCGCAACGCGGCCTCGCGCGCCTGCACGTCCTTGTCGGCAATGGTCGGTGTCGGCGGCAACGGCTTCAGCGCCGGCGGCTTTTGAAAAAGGCACATGGTTTTCTCCAAAGTGAGAGATTCTCGTCCAGTCGTAGAGCAGAAAATCCTCGCCGTTCCGGCCGTAGCCCGGCAGGCGGCAGCGTTGCGTGGCACCAAGCCGGGCCAGCCAGCGCAGCGCCAATTCATTGGCGGCCAGCGCTCGCGCCTCGACCCGCCAGGCGCCGTGCGCCGCAACCTGCGGCCCGAGCACGGCGTGAAAGAATTCCGTGATCCCAGGCACGCAGCGCCTCATGCGGCGCGTGCCCCAGCTCCAGGCGATCCACAGCCCGCTGCGCTGTTCGGCGGCGCCGAAGCCGGCCTCCGGATTGCCGTCGAGCTCGGCAACATAGGCAAACCCCTGCAGCGCCGTCAGCGCCAGCAAAGCCGGCGACCACTCGTCGAACTGGCAGTCGATCTCGGCTCGGTCCTCCGGCCGCAGGTTGGCGGCGATATAGGAGAGATCGCGCAGTGTGGCGGGGATGATGCGGATGGTCACCGAAACGCCCCCAGCGGATCGGCCTGCCCCGCCTTCCGCCGCGCGGCTTTGAACACCGCCGGGTCGACCACCGCTTCCCTCAGCATCATCACGCCATAGCGGGTCGCCGCCATCAAATCGTCGCGCAACTTCACCACCTGGCCATCCCGGCGGTGATAGAGCCGGAACTCCTCGAACCACGGCAAAAGCGTCGAAAACACCTTGAAGCGGCCTGATTGCATGCGATCGAGCATGTCCATCAGCCCGGCCTCGACCGATACCGAACCGTCGGCGAACTGCGCATGGCTGGCGAGCATGTTCAGCCCATGTGCCGAATATTGCTTGGCAAGCGCGGTGCCGGCACCCTCCAGTGTCTCGCGGCGGCCGTCGCGCGGCCATGCCCATGGCAGCCATTCGCCCCACGGTTTCAGAGTCAGCGCCTGCATGGCGGGAGTCTGCTGCGAAGCGCGGCAGGCCTTTGTGACATAGACGACGTCGGCCTCCGTATCCCAGGCGAGCTCGACCGCCGCCGAGGGATGGTCCCAGCCGAAATCGAGTGCGCCGAGCCGCGGCCAATAGCGCGGCAGCGGGAACGGCTCACAGGCGATCAGCTCCTCGGCCACCGGAAATATGCGGCCGGAGCCGAGCACCGGAATGCCTTTGGCCCGCGCCTCACGCTCATGCGCCGGATAGGCGGCAATGATCTCGGCGCGCTGCTGCGGCGTATAATGCTCGGCATCGTCGATGGTCATGAAGGTGACGTGACGGGTCATTGTTTTCACCCTCGCGGCATTGAATCATGGTGGCAGGTGTTGGACGTATGCTGCTGTTCGGTAAGATGTTTTCATGATGGCGGGACAGCGCCCCCCTCTGTCCTGCCGGACATCTCCCCCTCAAGGGGGGAGATGGCAGCTTCAGCGTCTCGCTTATCCGCAAGCATTGGAGATTGGCGAAAGCCAATGCGACATCCAATCTCCCCACTAGAGGGGGAGATGTCCGGCAGGACAGAGGGGGGCGCGAAGGAACGCGAGTTGCGCGATTTCGCAGCCCTGTCATCCCCTCCCCATCCCTCCCACCTGCTCCGCGGACAAAAACAGCAGCACCACGTCCGACATGCCGAGCAGCGGCGTGAAGGTGACGATGGTGATGCCGCCGGTGGCGTTGGTGCGGGTCAGTCCCTCGGAATAGATGTCGAGCGGCGGCTCCTCGTCGAACCAGACGCCGTGCAGCGTTTCGCCCTGCCATTTCTCGCGGCCTTTCTCGTAGCTCTTGAACGACAGCACCGATTCGTCGGCCTGGACATCGCCACCGCCGCCCCAGCGCACCACGATGCTGTCGAGCGCGCCCGGCGCCCGTCCCGCCATCGTGCTGACGATCGCGTCGGCCGGGATCATCCCGGTGCCCCAGGCCGCCTGCTGCTGCGGCGGGCCGATCAGGATGCGCTGCGGGTTGTCGCGCGTGCTTTCACCGGTGACGCCGGCCGCCCACATCCGTACCGCACAATCGAAAACCTTGCCTTGCCACCAATCGGGATAGCGGCCGGTGAGGTGCATCGCCCACTCGGCGCCGCCCGCCCTGGTCTTGCCGAGCTGGTTGCCGGCCATGAACAGGCGCTCGCGATTGGTCGCGCCGGCTGCGTGAAATTCGGCCTGTCGGGGATAAGGCCGATAGGCGGCAAGCTGGTTAGTGCGGCGCCTCCGGTCCAGCTCCGCCAGCAGGCTGAGATATTCCTTCCTTGCCGCCCGGCTGGGCGAAGCCTTTTGCGAAGTCCGGCTTCTCGAGGAACGGCCTAAGGACGGCTTCGAGGCCGCGGATGCGCTGCCTGATTTCGTCATCGCTCAATGCATCCAGATTGTTGATGTTGACACTAAGATCCTTGGGCAGCACCGACAGCACGAGCTTCAGATACTGATCGGGCTTTTCGGCGCGCACCTCGGCGATGACGCCGGCGCCATGGGCGCGGAAATCGGCGCGGATCGCTTCGAGGAAGCCGTCGGCCAGCGTCTTCTTCGCCCGCTTGGTTCGCTTGCCGGGTGCTTGATCGTGCGGCTGGGGATCGCCGGTGGAAGGAGCCTTGGCCATGCCCTACTCTGCCGTCCCGGCGGAGATCGCCGGCTTCTTGTTGGCTGGCCGCACAATGCGCTTGCGCGGCTTGGCCTTCTTGCCGGCGCGTGCCGACTTCGGCTTGTGCGGCTGGCTCGCCGGCTTCGCATCAGTCAGCGTGCCGGGCTTCATCGCACCGGCGTCAGGCAAGGCATTCAGCCGTGCCCTGAGAATTGCCACCGCCTTGCCGTCGAGTGCTTCCGACGGGAAGCCGAAGCCGCCGACCGCATCGACGGTACCGCCACGCAGCATACCGATCCGCACGCCGGCGGCGACCAGTTCGAAGCGGCCGATGCGTGCACAGGGTGCGGCGCCGGCGAACTCGCCAATGGCGCTGACGACCTCGTGGCCGTCATCGTCGGTGATGATGGTGGCGTAACGGTTGGACATGGGGATGTTCTCTGGGGTGGGCGCACGAGCGCGTTGCGGGATTCATGGTTGGTGATTTCGCGGTTCCGACGATCGTCAGGTCGCGTTCCTTCGCGCCCCTGTCCTGCCGGCCCCACAGCTGGCAGCTCACGTAACGTTTGGTCGAAAAGGAAGCCTGAAACAAAAAACCCGCCTCGGCGGGCGGGTCGTTGGAGCCAATTGGCACCATACCCAAATTAGTAGCATAGCTGCCGGCACAAAGCAAGAACAAAATGTGGCATCAGCGGAAAAAAATGCACTGACGACCTCGCACCCTTCATCGGTGGACGGCTGGAAAGAGGGGTTCTTTGGCGAGAAAGGCGGGGCATTGCGTGAGACTTGCGTTGATGGGATGGTGTTTGCGCTTGAGGGGAACGCGTCATGGGCAATGTCACCAGTCACTACGGCAGCGACGGCATCGTCGATCGCATATTGGCCGCGATCCCGGACGCCGACCCGGCCGGCAAACTCGCCGCCGCGCAACTCTATCCATTCGATCAGCTCCATGGCCGCGAACTGATCGCCACGCGGGAGCATGCTGCCCGTCTTGCGCCTTCGCCGATAGATCGGATCTTGGATATCGGCAGCGGCATTGGCGGGCCGGCAAGATTTCTGGCCTCGACCTATGGCTGCCAGGTCGACGGCATCGACCTGACGCCGGCCTTTGTCGCCGCGTCGAGCCGACTGACCGCACTCAGCGGATTGTCCGACAAGGTTCGCTTCCATCAGGCCGACGCGACGAAATTGCCTTTTGGCGACAGCACGTTCAATGCGGCGATCTGCTTCTATGTCGGCATGAACATCGAGAATAAGGCCGCGGTCATCGACGAGGCCTGGCGCGTGCTGAAACCGCGAGGCAGGCTGATCTGGACCGAGGCCGTGCTCGCCGGCGGCGAGCCGTACTACCCCATGCCCTGGGCGGTTTCGCCGGCGACCAGTCACCTCGCCGATCGGGAAAAATTGAAAACCCTGTTTGCAGATGCCGGGTTTCGCATCGACGAGATCGTCGACGAAACCGGCGAACATGTTGAGCTGGCGCTGCAGAGAGCCAATTCCGGCATCGTGCCCTCGCCGGCGCAGCAGCAGGCAAATGAAATCGTCATGGGCGCGGAATTCCTGCAGCGCCGCCGCAACTACATCCGAAGCCTGAGCGACGGAAAGCTCGCCTCGCTCGCCGTGATCGTCTCCAAACCGGCCTGAAACAAAAAACCCGCCTCGGCGGGCGGGTCGTTGGAGCCAATTAGCACCATACCCAGATTAGTAGCATAGCTGCCGGCACAAAGCAAGAACAAAATACGTTGCGGCGGCAAAAAATGCGAGGTGGTGGGCGAAGCACACCGGCCGGCGAGACGCCACCGTCCGGATCAGAACAGGCATTCGCGCGTTTGAAGCTTAGCCAATGGGAGCAAAAGCCATGAACGTCGCCAATCTGCAACTCGAAGGCCTGCTTATGGCCATCGCATCGATCAATCAGGTCCTGGTCCGCAAGGGCGTGCTCTCTGTCGAGGAGATAGACATCGCCTTGCGCAAGGCCGAAGCCAGCGAGACCAACGAGGAAAGGTCCGAAGGCATGTCGGCGTCGAGCCGCGACGCCGTCAACTTCCCGATCCGACTGCTGGAGTTGGCCAATCAGTGTCAGCCGGAGACGGACATGCCGTCCTTCTCGAAACTGGCGCGCATGGTCGGTCAGATCAAGGAACCTTACAACGACCAGATGTGACGCGGCGATCATAACTGGCGCCGCGATCGGAGTTGACACAGCGATAACGGCTGCCGTGCCGGGCTGGCGGCGACTGCTAGCGGCCCTGCATGATCCTGATGACCTTGCTGTTGTCGGCGGTTGGCGAATGCAGCTTCACATAGTCGGCGTAGGTCAGTCTGCCACTGGCAATGGCATTGCTGATACGGCTGCACAGGGCCGTCTCGTACTTCGCCACGCTCACATTCATGAACGCAGCGTAAGTCTTCTTTTCGCCGAGCGACGTGGATTTCTCTCTTGCAATGCAGTCCTTGATGACCAGGCGCTTCACGGCAGGGCTGCCTTCAAGCGTGGCATGCATCGTGTTGAATTCGCCTTCGGTCAACGTGGTGCAGCCGGCAAGCAGTGACGCGCCGATCATGGCGGCAGCAAAACGCGTGGCGATGTTCATGAATTCCCCCTCAAGACCCGTGTCTTGCTTAGCCCGTCGAAAGTTGGAAGTACAGAGGGAATGCAGGCGCCTCTACAAAAAGCATAAACCTAGAACGCCCGTTACTTTAGCTGTCGCTTTTATTGCACTCGACCTGCGATGGCCTGAATGACGGGACCCGGCCGTGCTCGATGTCACGACGATGCTGGTGCGGATCGAGACGCCGGATCCGAAATTCCGGCATCACCTCCTGCCAAGCTTCAGCGCCAGGACGCGGCCTGGCCCGTGCACGGCGGCAAACAGCAGCCCGGCCAGGAAGGTGAAATGGTCGACGAAGAAGCCGAACTCCGCCTGGTTGCCGGCCCAGTGCGACGGCCCGTGGAAGGCGAAGCCCAGGAACAGCACATAGGCGCCAGCGACGAGTGCTGCCCAGGAGAAGAAGGCGCCGGTCAGGAAGCATAGGACGAGGACGACCTCGAGCAGGGCTGCGCACCAGGCCAGGAACAGCGGGAACGGAAATCCGGCCGCCGCGATATAGCCGGCGGTGGCGCCGATATCGATGAATTTGAAGGTCACGGCCATCAGGAAGACGGCGGCAAAGATCAGGCGGGCGACAAGGATTGCCGCGGTCTGCCACGGCGACTGAACGGATGATTGAGTGGTTTCCAAGGTCATGATGTCCTCCCAAGAGTTGCGACGGTTTCGCCCCAAGGACGCACCACCAGCCGCAAGCCCGACATCATCCCCCGAAAAACCTGCAGGATACAAGCGCGTAGCGGGCCAGACATTGCAGAACCTGGTTCCTCGCCCAATGGAGGCAGGGCGCATATGGGCAAGTGCCCCCTCACCAGGTTTGCCAACCGAATTGCTAAGTGCAATTCGGGGCAATCCGACCTCTCCCCGAGGGGAGAGGAGGTCGCCTGCGTTGATGCCAGCCTCTTCTCCCCAGCGGGGAGAAGGTGGCCGCCCACGGGTCTTGCCTCCGGCAAGCCCGAGGACAGGCTCCGCGGCCGGATGAGGGGGACTCCCTATCGATTGCCTGCCTTTACTAGGGCGAGGAACCAGGTTCAGGACTACCCCACCTTGGCCCCCGGCTTGCTGATCGGCTCCCGTATCGTTCCATACTGGCTGCCCCAGCGGTCGGTCATCGCCCAGCGTATGTCCCAGAGCTCCGGGAAGAAGCGGTGGCGGGCGCCGGCTTCCAGCAATTCGACCGGCCGGCCCTTCAGCGATTTCGCGCCGAGGCCGATCGTGCGGTGGATGAGGTAGAGGTGGTTGGCGCGGAATTTCTGGAACAGCTCGTCGAACTCGACCAGCGCTTCGGCAACGACATAGCTGTCGCCGTGATCGTAGCCGGCATCGTAGACGTCCTCGACCGAGAGCCCGCGGCCATCGAGGTAGGACGCCTTGAAGGCCCGCCACAGATCGGGCGGCAGCCGCAGCAGCTGCTTGAAGCCCGGCGATTCCTGGCCGCTGCCATTGCCGAGCTGCAACCGGATCTGCTGGTATTCCTTGGGCGACATGGTTTCGAGCAGGTCGAGCTGCGCCGTCATCATGCGCATCAGCCGGTGCACGCGCCCCATCAGCGTGACGATGCGATGCGTGTCCTGCTTTTCCAGGAAATCGACGACGTCGACCAGCGTATAGGCGATGAGCTTCATCCACAGTTCCTCGACCTGATGCACGATCTGGAACTGCAGCTCGTCGGCATTGACCATCTCGGCCAGCGGCTTCTGGCAGGCGAGCAGCCTGTCGCAGTTGAGGTAGACGCCATAGTCGCGCATCTCAGGCGTTTCGATGCGGGCATAATAGTCCTGCTTGTCCATGGCCATGCTCCTTGCCCCGGCCGTCGGGCCGCAGGCGCTTGTTGGGTCCCGGTCCCCGAGTCTAATCGCTTTCTTGCCGAACATTGTCCCTTTCTGTTATTCGGCTGGCGGGAAACAAAGGACAAAAACTGCATCTGAAGCGGAAGGAAAGAACGAATGCTGCTGGATGCGGTCGACCGGAAGATCGTCGCGGCGCTCGAACGCGATGCCCGCATCTCCTTTGCCGCGCTCGCCGACGAGGTTGGCCTGAGCAAGACGCCGTGCTGGAAGCGGGTCAAGGCGCTGGAGGACGCCGGCGTCATCCGCGGCTACTCGACCCGCATCGACCCGGCCAAGCTCGGCTTCGGCATCGAAGCCTTTATCCAGGTGTCGATCGATTTCGAGCTGTCGGACGCCTTCGAGGCGGCGGTGCAGAAGCATCCGCTGATCCGCCGCTGCCACGCCACGACAGGCGAGGCCGACTATCTCCTGCAGATCGTCACCGTCGACATGATGGCGCTCGACAGGATGCTCCGCGAGGAGCTCAGCCGGTTACCCGGCGTGCGGCGCACGATCACCTCGATGGCGATGCGCGAGATCAAGGGCGGCATTTCGTTCGCCAATGCCGTCGGGCATACGCAGACAAAGCGATAGACGGGCGGCGGGGCGGCGCCCCGGTCAGGCCCTCGTCACCAATTCGCGCCCCAGCCGCTTCGGTGGCTCGGCGCGCAGAACCACATTTGTCGTCACCGTGCCGTAGTGGCCGATGCTGTCGACGATGCTTTCAAGGTCGGGCGGTGACGGGACCACGACCTTGACCAGAAAACAGTCCTCGCCGGTCACCCGCAGTACCTCGATCACCTCCGGCAACTGGGCGAACTTCTTCAGGCAGGCCTGGATATGCTCATGCGTGGTGCGCAAGCGGATGACCGCCATGGTGCCGAGCCCGAGCGCTGCCGAATTGATCACCGCCTTGTAACCGGTGATGACGCCGCGCTCCTCCAGCCGCTTCACCCGTTCCGAAGCGGCGGGCTGGGACAGGCCGACGCGGCGGCCAAGCTCGGAGATGCCGATGCGGCCATCCTCCTGCATGATCTCGATGATCGCCAGATCGGTGGGATCGAGCCTTGGCCGATAATCGCCGTTCCGCATGATCACCTTTAATCCATCGGATTTCTTCGCTGCTTTCCGATGATCTCTCATTCCGCCGCCTGGGAGAAGACCTAGAATTGCGCGCGTTGCATCAGGAGAGAAGGGCTTCGCATGACCGAATTCATCATTGTGCCGGGCATCGGCGGATCGGGCAAAGCCCACTGGCAGACACGTTGGCAACAGGCGGACCTGGCGATGCGGCGGTTCAGCCCGGCGAGTTGGGACGCGCCGGACTTCGACGACTGGGTGGCTGCGCTGGAAGCCGCCGTAGGCCTGGCAAGGACACCACCGGTGCTCGTCGCCCATAGCCTCGGCTGCCTGCTGGTCGCGCACTGGCAGCGGATCTCGCCCCGCGAGGTCGGCGGCGCGTTGCTGGTTGCGGTTCCGGACTCTGCGTCGCCGGCCTTCCCCTCCTCCGCCCGCGCCTTCGCCGAGACACCGCAACAACGGCTTCGCTTTCCCTCGCTGATTGTCGCCAGCACCAACGATCCCTACGGCTCGCTGGACTATGTCCGGGCAAAATCCGAGCGCTGGGGCAGCGATCTCCATATCGCCGGACCGCTTGGCCACATCAATGGCGACAGCGGGCTCGGCGACTGGCCGGCGGGAATGGAGCTGCTGACGGCTTTTCTCGGGCAAACGCAAGCAAGCGCCCGAGGCGCCGTGCTTCAGCCGTGACCGCATCAGGACGGCTACCGCGCCGCCGCCCTGACCTGGTTGCGCCGCGATGCCGCGCCTCAGTTCGATGCTGCGGCCGGCGAGCTGAGTTCGAGGAACGGTACGGTTGAGCCCGGGATCATCGACTTCGGCAATTCCCCGTTCCATCTCTCCGCCTTGGTCAGTTCGACCAGCAGCGGATTGTTGGCGATTGCGGCGGCGCGGGCCTTGATGGCTTCCGCGGTCGCCTCGCCTTCGATCCTGGTCTTGTAGGCGCTGGCTTCGGCTTCGGCCTTGACGCTGTCGGCGCGGCCCTTGGCCTGGGTGACGGCGATGTCGGCCTTGATCTTTTCCTGCTGCAGGTTTTGTTCCTGCTTCTGCACCTCGACCTGCGCCGTCATCCTGGCTTCGACCGCCTGCTCGTAGGCGTCGGAGAAGTCGATGTTCTCGACCTGCACGCTGTCGATCATCACCGGGCCATCGGTTACCGCCGCAATGGCCTCGGCGACGTCCTTGTTGAACTTCGCCCGGTTCTGGATCACCGACACCGCGTCGTACTGGCCGAACACCGTCTTGATTTCCTGCGGTGCTTTCCTGGCGATGACACGGTCGGCCAGTGCCTCGATCGACCCGTAATTGGTGTAGACGTTGCTGACTTCGGCGGCCGGCACGTGGAAATTGACGGTGACGCGCATGTCCGCCGGCTGCTGGTCGCGCGAATAGGCCTGCATGGCCGGCAGGCCGCTGCAATCGTTCTGGTTCTCGCAGCCCCATTTGAGCACCTGCTGGCGCAGGCTGATCTTCTCGACGCGCTGCAGCCATGGCAGCTTGAAATGCAGCCCGGGATCGACGACCGAGCTCAGCGCCCCGTTGGTCAAGAGCACGCCGCGGTCGCCCTGGTCGATCGTGTACCAGGATCCCAGGAGCGCAAAGACGCCGAGCGCCACGATGACGAGGGCGATCAGGCCGGAACCGATCGACGCCGTCCCCGGCTTGCCCTGCGGACGGCCCGAATTGCCTTGCGTATCGGTCATTGCCCCACCCCAACTTGATTGCCCGTGCTGGTTTTGCCCACAATAGTGGCGGCATTGCAATCCTCTGGACATGGAAGGATGTTCGCGCCGGCCGGTCGGACCGGCCGGGTGGTTCGGGCCGGCCAGGACAATTCCCTACGCCGAAATTGCTTTACGGCACCTGCGTAATGCTGCCGCTGCCTCTGACCTCCGAACGCCGCATGGTCGGGTGCCCATAGACGTCGACGTCACCGCTGCCGGAAATCGTGACGTCCGCATACGCTTGTGCGGTAATCTCCGCATCGCCGCTGCCGCGGATCTCGATCCGCGCGGATTGGGCGATAAGGTTCCTGAGCCGGCCGGTGCCCGAACCGCGGATATCCAGATCGACCGTCTGGGCGGTTCCGGTTGCGGTAACGCTGCCGCTGCCGCGGATGTTCAGCTGCAGCCCGGGCTGATTGATCTGCGACAGGGCAAGGTCGCCGCTGCCGACCACTTTCCAGTCTGAAATTGCCGGCCCCGACACGCTGACATCGAACCGGGACGCGAACCAGCCCGGTTCGCAATCCAAGGTGAGCCTGCTGCCTTCCATCCGCACATGGTCGATCAGGGTCGACTCGCCGCTGACGGCGGCCTCGGCCTTGTCACCCGGCTGATAACGGACTGAAGCCGGCAAAGCGATCGTGAAACTGCCGTCGTTGCGGAACGGCAGCGTGACCTCTTTTCTGGTCGATGTGGTTGCTCCGCAGGTGGATTGTCCGCCAATCCATGAACCCCCGGCGTTGATCCAGTCCGGCCCGGCCAGCCCGATGCCGACGGCCAGGAAGAGCGCGGCGCCGGCCAGTCCCGCCGCTGCGACGAATGCCAGTTTTCCAGTCATGGTCCGTTTCCTTCAACGTGATGACAAATTGCGATCTTGGCACCGCTCAAGCCTGGTTGCGGTCCGGGTGGGTCAGACGGGAATGCATCCGGGCATAGCGCCCGAAGACCTGTATGCCGGCGCTCGACCCCAGCAACAGCAGGGCGCCGCCGCCGAGGAACCCGCACACCAGTCCGGCGCCGATGAAGACGCGGCCAAGCATCGCCGTGAGCGTGCCGCCGGGCTCGAACAGCAGCGTGGTCAGAATGATCTTGATGCCCAGCGCACCGATGGCGACAAGCGTGATGCCAAGGCCGAGCGCAAGCACGACCGCGGTGATGAGCAGCGGCAGCAGGAAGACGATGTCGACGAAGGCAAGGCCGGCAAGCGCGAACGTCGCCGCCA
Source organism: Mesorhizobium sp. M1295 (assembly GCF_040318135.1). Taxonomy (NCBI): domain Bacteria; kingdom Pseudomonadati; phylum Pseudomonadota; class Alphaproteobacteria; order Hyphomicrobiales; family Phyllobacteriaceae; genus Mesorhizobium; species Mesorhizobium sp. M1295. The sequence continues at coordinate 145,139 of NZ_JAMYLU010000009.1, read as the reverse complement.
ACATGTTCGACACGCTCCAATGAGTTTCAAAACGGCGCAGCCCAGCTTCGGCGCGGAGTTCGCGGGCAAGCCTGGCCGGGTCACCCAGGGCCGCCGCGACCTCCGCTTCGCTGCGGCCCGAGGCATCGGCGAAATGGGCGGCGTAGTCGCCAATAATATCCTCGATCTCCTGAGTTGGCAGGCCGGCGAGCCCCAGTCTCAATTTTCGCAGGAAGGCATCCCTGGTCATGGCAAATCCTCAAGAAGTTTGTCGACTGCGCCCGCGAGCGAGCGCCAGTCGCGGCGATGAGCTTCGAAAGCCTGCTGGCCGAGCGGCGTGAGCCGGTAATATTTGCGCGGCGGCCCGCTGCTCGACTCGACGATGCGGGTGGCGACGAGGCCGTCATTCTGCATCCGCCGCATCAGCGGATAGATCGTGCCTTCTCCCATGTTCACAGCGGCGACCAGCGTGCTGGCGATCTCGTAGCCATAGCTTTCGCCCCGCGACAGCACGGCCAGGACGCACAACTCGAGAGCGCCTTTTCGCAACTGCACCTGGATCGAGTCGGTCATGCGTAACTTCCAATTCAATGGCTGTATATAACATGCTACCTGTTTATGCAAGGTAGCGATTGGTAGCTCGCCATCAGGCTAGGCGGACAATGGAGATTGGCTTTGAAAACCGTTTGTCTGTTTGACGCAGTTTCGGACGGAAAACCGCCGACACTTTTCTGGAACCGCTTTAGCGGACTTCCACTCCAGCCGCAGCGTCGCGCTGGTAGGCGTTGCCTGACGCGTCCTTCTGCCGTTCGGCATCGCTTTTGCGCTTCGGGCAATCCTCGTAATTGTGGTCGCGCCCACCGCAGTAGGAGCAGCATTTTGCCGGCGCGTCGGAGCGAAGCATCGTTGGCATGCACAAGAATGCACGAAAACCCGACAGATTGCTAAGGCTGCGGCACCGGCAAGGTCGATTTCGCCACGGAACCGCTGCCGTCGCATGAAAGTTATCTGCTCATTGCAACCGGAGCACAGGACATGGCCGACGACCAGAACCGCTACGAGACCGGAGCGAGGAAATATCCGGCAAAGACGAGCCCCGACGCGGCCGACGAATTCTCGCAGATGCGGCCGGCAACAAGCCACCTCCCGGCGGCATGGGATTGACCAGGCCGGCTGACGATTTCGACGACAAGACCCGGCATTCGGAGGGCCAGAACCCGCCGCGCGCAGCGATCCGTCCAGACGGCAAGGCTACCGTCAAGAAGCCCGGCAAGGATGCAAGACGATGAACGTCGCCAATCTCCAGCTCGAAGGACTGATGATGGCAATCGCGGCCGTCAACAACGCGCTGGTCCACAAGGGCCTGTTATCGGTCGACGAAGTCGACATGGCGTTGCGCCGGGCCGAGGCGGCGATGACCAGCGACGAGCGTCTCTATGAAGACATGTCGCCGTCCAACCGCGACGCCGTCTGCTTTCCGCTCAGGCTGCTGCAGGCGGCCAACAATGCCCAGGGCGAAACCGGCGTGCCGTCCTTTGCCGAACTGGCCAGGATGGTCGGCCGGACCAAGGAGCCCTATAACGACCAGATGTGATGGAGGACGCCATGGCCGACGACAAATCCAAGACCAAGCAGGATCGCAAACTGGTCTCCGGCGAAGAGCCATACGAGGTCGCTGCGTTTGCCCGCAAATACGGCATACCGCAAAGCGAGGCCGCGACCATTATCAAGCGCTACGGCCCCTCGAGGAGGAAGCTCGACGCGCATATGGCGAGCCGCAACGCCTGATCCACGTTGGCGGCCGGCGCCGCTCACGCCAGAAGCGTCCCTGCCCTGCCGCCTTGTCGAGATCCGCCCCGCCGGGCGGCCTGCTGTGTGTCAGGCTCGCCGCTGCGGGATTCAACGCCTGGTTTTGATAGCCGTGGAATACTCTCGCGGCGCAACAACTCATTTACCTCGACACTGTACCAGTCCGGTGAGCAAAGCCGGGGGGTCGGATGCAGGAACAACTATTGCGCTACGAATGTGTCTTGGAGCCGAACGGACGATGGATGGTGTGGGACATCGTTCACGATCTGCCGGCGCAATTTTCGCAGATCGCGCTGATCGGCCTGAGCCGTCGTGAAGCGGTTTCGCTCTGCCGGCTGCTCAACGAGACGAGCCGTTCCGAGACGCGGCAGAGCCGGGCCTCCTGAGAAGCGCGTGCGTCTCAGGCCTGCCCAAGCTCGGGGGATTTACATGCGATCGACAATATTCGGTCTGGTCCTGTTGCTGCCGGCCGCCGCCCTGGCGGAGCCGATCGAGACCCAGAAGATCATCACGGCGGCGACCGGCGACTGGAACGGCGATGGCGCCGCCGATCTGGCGATGATCGTCGAGACCGAGCCCGGCTATTCCATGGACCTGCATTTGTTCCTCAGGGACCGCGACGGCAATTTTCTCAGGCCTGCCGGGGTCGTGCATGAACAGATTTACGCGGAATGGAAGGACTACGACCGGCCAGGCCCCGCCACATCCGACGCCGAGCCCGAACTCACCGCGCTCCCCAACGGCTCGATCAAGCTCTATATTCCGGCGATGGAGATCGGCAGCGAGCGGACCAACAAGACGCTGACGCTCGCCTGGCGCAACGGCACGTTCGTCGTCGCCGGTTTCGCCTACGAATATTGGGATTACATGGACGACAATGTTGCCGGCGACTGCGACTACAATGTGCTGACCGGCAAGGGCAAAAGCAGCAAGAAGCTGGCGGACGGCACCACCAGGCGCGCGACCGTATCGGTCGAAGGCAAGGTCATCCCGTTCGCGGAGTGGACCCCAGGCACTGGCTTCAGCGCTTGCGGAGCGTGAGAGGTTTCGGTTGCCTCACTGCAGCGGCGGCTTCCACAGCAGGCTGTTGCGATCGGCGGATTTGACGCGCAGCCAGGTTTCGCGGCCGTCGCGCAGCACGCGGATCGGGATCTCGGCGCCCGCCGGGCCGCTCTTCCACAGCTTGCGATAAAAATCGGCGAGCCCGTCGACCGCCGCGTCGCGGACATCCGAGATGACGTCGCCCTGGCGCAGGCCCGCCTGGGCGGCCGGGCCGCCCTCGGCGACGCTCATCACCACGACCTTGCCGTCGCTCTCGGCCGAGAAGGCGCCGAGCCACGGCCGCGGCGGCCTGGCGACCTGGCCGCGCGTCAGGAGATCGTCGAGGATAGGCGGCAGCAGATCGATCGGCACCACCATGTTGATGTCGGCGACCTCACCGTTGCGGCTCATCTGCAGGCGCAGCGAACCGATGCCGAGCAGCCTGCCATCAGCGCCGATGAGGCCGGCGCCGCCCCATGAGGGGTGGGCCGGCGCCGTGAAGATCGCTTCGTCGAGCAGATATTCCCAATAGCCGGCGAATTCCTGCTTGGTGACGATCTGCGCCCGCACCGAGCGGCCGACGCCGTCGGCGAGCACGACGGGATCGCCGATCTTCGCCCTGGACGCATCACCGAGCGCAATGGCGGGCAGTCCGAGCGGCGCCAGCGCCTGCACCAGGCCGAAGCCCGATTCCTGATCGTAGGCGAGCGCATGGGCGGGCACCACGCGGCCGTCCTGGTCGGCCAGCCAGACCTCCTCGGCCTCGGTGATGAGATAGCCGATGGTGAGCACCAACCCGTCGCCGCGGATGACGACGCCGCTGCCTTCGCGGCGGGTGCCCAGCGCGTCTGCCGTGAAGGCGTCTTCGGGGACGGTGGCGCGGACGGCCACGATGGATCGCAAAAGGGGCTCGATATTCATGCTTTGGTTCCTGGCAATGTTCGCAGGCTGATATGAGGTTCGCAGGCCGATATGGGCTATAGGTATGGCGCAGGTGACCAGGCGCAAGAGGCGGCGCCGGCTTTGGTGTGGACCGGCGCCTCGCCGTTGGCGCCGGGGTTTTGCAACAGCGCCGGCCGCCCTATCTGTACCTACGGCTATCCGAAGCTGTCCTATGCAAAGTTCCTCCTCCATCACCCAAGTTGATACCCTGAGATCCTCCCCAATCCTTCCAATCCCCAATCCTTCCAATCCAAAGGCCTCCCGACATGAACGACTACACAACGGACCAATATACGCCGCCAAAAGTCTGGACCTGGAACAAGCCAAATGGCGGCGCTTTCGCCAGCATCAACCGGCCGATCGCCGGCCCGACGCATGACAAGGAACTGCCGGTCGGCAAGCATCCGCTGCAGCTTTATTCGCTGGCGACGCCGAACGGCGTCAAGGTGACGATCATGCTGGAGGAGCTTCTGGCGCTCGGCCACAGCGGCGCCGAATACGACGCCTGGCCGATCAGGATCAATGACGGCGACCAGTTCGGCAGCGGCTTCGTCAAGGTCAACCCCAACTCCAAGATCCCGGCCATGATGGACCGCAGCGGCGAAAAGCCGATCCGCATCTTCGAATCCGGTTCGATCCTGCTCTATCTCGCCGAAAAATTCGGCGAATTCCTGCCGACAGAGCAGCCGGCTCGTGCCGAAACCCTGTCATGGCTGTTCTGGCAGATGGGGTCGGCGCCCTATCTCGGCGGCGGCTTCGGCCATTTCTATGCCTATGCGCCGATGAAGATCGAATATGCCATCGACCGCTTCGCCATGGAGACCAAGCGGCAGATGGACGTGCTTGACCGGCGCCTGGCCGAAAGCGAGTATTTAGGCGGCAGCGACTACACGATTGCCGACATCGCGGTGTGGCCCTGGTATGGCGGCCTGGCCAAGGGCCGCATGTATGATGATTCCGGCGAGTTCCTGCAGGTGGAAGAGTACAAGAACGTGCAGCGCTGGGCCGACGCCATCGACGCCCGGCCGGCGATCAAGCGCGGCCGCATGGTCAATCGCACCTTCGGCGAGCCTTCGATGCAGCTGCACGAGCGCCATGACGCCAGCGATTTCGAGACGAAGACGCAAGACAAGCTCGAGGCGGCCAAAAGCTAAGCGGATGCCACGCCGATCTCCCCCCTCGTGGGGGAGATTGGCAGCTTCGGCTGGCTCGCCTCCACCGCCGCCATCCACAGCCGGTCGATATCGGCCAGGAATTTCTCGTCGAGCTTGTCGAGGTGCTTCCAGTACATGCCGTCCTCGAAGAAATAGCCGAGTTCCTTCTCGATCCTGTCGGCCTCCTCCGCCTGATCGAGTTGCAGGCCGGCAAGCATCTCCGCCTTCATTTCCGAAAGCTGCGAGGAAGACAGCGCGCCGAGCTCGTCGAGCGTCAGCCGCGGGAAGATCAGCCGGCTGCGCGGCAGGTCGGATAGGTTGACGCACAGGCACCCGCGCCGGAGCGCATGGGTGAGCAGGCGGGCCGACTTCGCCTCGAGGTTGCGCAGCGTGACGTCGTTGCGCAAAGGGTCGGCGCGGCCGACGCCGTAAAAATGCGTGTTGCCGGGCTGGTCGTAGATCATGTCGCAGCCAAGGAATGCCAGCACGTCGGGCTTCTGGCTGTGGATCGTCCAGTAGGCCGCCGTCATCGACATGGTGCCGCCGGCATAGACGAAGCCGCCAAAGCTGTTTTGCGCCGGAGCGTAATGCGAGGCGCTGAAGATCTGCGCCTGCTGCAGGGGATCGCCTTGCGGCATCCGCTCCGCCGGGAAATCGCCGGCATGGACGAGGAAATCCCAGTCGGGGCGCACGCGCCAGGCATTGTTGATGGCGACGATCTTGCCGAAGGCCTGCTTGGGCCAGGCCGCGCAGCGCACCACATCGGGGGCGCTGCCGATCAGCAGAATCACGTTTGGCGTTCCGTCGATCACCATACCCCCTCTCGACCGACCGAAATGCATCTCAAGGCCGCCCGGTTGAACGGCTTTATAGCCTCAACGCCGCATCGAAACACCAGCCGGATTTAGGCTGACATCAACAAAAGGGAGCTTTGCCAGCCGGTTGTAAAGTGTGGCCTCAGGCACCGTCGTACAAGCAGGAGGCAGGTTTTCCCGCTAGCCCAAAACCGACGATATGAGTTGGGCGATATATATTAGTTGACTAAACTAGCGGAACGTCCAATGCACATTCCCAGAACCGAACATGTCCTGTCTAGACCATGATATCTATATGGGACATTACTACATAAGCTGAACGCGACCTCGACGGTTCGGTGGCTCCGCGTCCCCTACTCCCCAGCAACCTCCCTGTACGCCCTCACAACCCCATCAAGCCCACGTATCTGCCACGTCTCCCCGTCCCGCGCCTTGAGATAGGACCGGCCGAGCGGCACTTTCCCTCCGCCGTCCGGCAGGTCCAGCACATAGACGGGGTTGCAGATGCCCGACAGGCGCGCACGCAAGGCGCTGACCAGCGCCTGGCCCTCGGCGATCGTGGTGCGCCGGTGCGCCATGCCGCGCGCGAGATCGCCGTGGTGCAGGTAATAGGGTTTGACGCCAAGGCGGTACATCAGCTCGCGGCACAGCTCTTCCAGCACCTCGACCGTGTCGTTCACGCCTTTCAGCAGAACGCTCTGGTTCAGCAGCACGAAGCCGCCCTGCCTTAAAGTACGGCAGGCCCGCTCGGTCGCCTCGGTGATCTCGCGCGGATGGTTGAAATGGGTGACGACCGTGACCATCAGCCGGCCCTGCAAGGCTTGAACCAGCCCGCCGGTGACGCGCGAGGGCAGCGCCACGGGCACGCGGGTGTGGATGCGCAACAGCCGCACATGCTGGATCGCCTCGACGCGGGCGCGGATTTCCGTCAGCGCCTTGTCCGGCAGGGAGAGCGGATCGCCGCCGGTCAGAATCACCTCGCGGATTTCCGGATGGGACTCGATGTAGGCGAACGCCGGCTCCAGCGCCTCGCGCGAAAAACCCCGGCCGATCGAGGTCAGCGACTCCTTGCGAAAGCAGAACCGGCAATAGACCGCGCATTGATAGGTCGGGAACAGCAGAACCCGGTCGGCATGGCGATGCGTCAATCTCGGCACCGGACTGAAGGCGTGGTCGGCGATCGGATCGTCGAACTCGCCCTCCTGCTCCGTCAGTTCATTGGGCGACGGGATGACCTGAAGCCGTATCGGATCGGCCGGGTCGCTCCAGTCGATCAGGTCGAGATAGGCCTTGGGAATGCGAACCTTGTGACGCGTGGCCGCGGCTTCGGCCGCCGCGCGCTCGGCAGGCGACAGCGGCAGGGAATCCAGATCGCCTATGTGCCGCACGCCCTCGCGAACATCGTCCTGCCATGCGGCATCCGCCTCGTCGGCACGCTCGTCATCGGCTGTCATGCCGGCCGCATCGACGGCCATGCTGGCGTCGGGGATGTCGGGATGTGAGGTCATGGAGGCTCCTTGAATTCGGGCTGGGTACAGCATTGGAGCCACGACTTGAAGGCAATAAGCGGTGTTGGGCCGGTTGGAGTGCGCGGCCAGGAGGCGGCGGCCGTCCACTGATCAGAAACCAACGTCCCGCCCGCTGACGCATAACATTAGCTTGCTCTTATATTAGCTTGAGCGTATACACATAAACGGCCGGTAATCTACCCCCCACCGGTTAGGCTCGGCGCCAGTCCCTCCCTACCCCTCAGGTCAACGACGCCGGGCCGCTCGGCCGCCGCAATTGAGGCGACCGACCAGTTCTCTTCGATGTTGATCATGTCCCTCCTCGACCCGGCAGCTGGGTGAATGCATCGGCGATGTCCGCGTCTCTTCCCGTCGCCGGCCGCGGTCGCTAATCTCGGATCGCGAAAAAGCTGGAGAACAGGGAATGGCGAACGACTTGTCGCCAAGGCTTTTGGCGATCATCAACGCGCTGCCTTTGCGGCCGGGCATGCGCGTGCTGGAGATCGGGTGCGGACCAGGTGCTGCGGCGCGCGAGATCGCGCGCCGGATCGGCGGCGGGCATGTGCTGGCGAGCGATCGCTCCGCCAAGGCCATCGCACAGGCCGGAGCCGCCTCGCGCGCCGAGATTGCGGCAGGCCGGTTGAGTCTTCGCCAGGTCGCGATCGAAGATTTCGAGTTGGAGGCCGACGAGAAGCGCTTCGACATTGCCGTTGCGGTGCGCGTCGGCGCGCTGGACGGTCGTCATTCCGAAGCGGGAAAAATCGCCCTGCAACGGCTCGGCGCTGTGTTGACCGCGCAAGGCCGGCTGTTCATCGACGGCGGCGATCCGCTGCGCGAAATTGCGATACACGGCTGAACAGCTCGTGCTTAGCCTCAGGAATCGAGCGGCAGAGCTGGGTCCGCGCCTCAGCTCCTCAACCCCGGCGCCTCCTGCCCGGTGCGCTCGACATACTCCGTATAGCCGCCGCCATAGGTATGAATCCCCTCGGGCGTCAGTTCCAGCACCCGGTTCGACAGCGCCGCCAGGAAATGCCGGTCATGCGAGACGAACAGCATGGTCCCCTCGTACTGCGACAGTGCCGTGATCAGCATCTCCTTGGTGGCGATGTCGAGGTGGTTGGTCGGCTCGTCCAGCACCAGCAAATTGGGCGGATCGAACAGCATCAGTGCCATCACCAGCCGCGCCTTCTCGCCGCCCGACAGCACGCGGCATTTCTTCTCGATCTCGTCGCCGGAAAAGCCGAAGCAGCCGGCCAGCGCCCTGAGCGGCGCCTGGCCGGCCTGCGGAAACGCGTCTTCCAGCGTCTGGAACACGGTGCGCTCGCCCTCCAGCACTTCCATGGCGTGCTGGGCGAAATAGCCCATCTTGACGCTCGGGCCGCGCGCCACCGTGCCATTATCCGGCTCGGAAGCGCCAGCCACCAGCTTCAGCAGCGTCGACTTGCCGGCGCCGTTGATGCCCATCACGCACCAGCGCTCGCGGCGACGCACCTGAAAATCCAGCCCCTCGTAGATCGAGCGGCTGCCATAGCTTTTGTGGATGTTCTTCAGCGTCACCACGTCCTCGCCGCAGCGCGGCGCCGGCTGGAAGTCGAACGACACTTTCTGGCGGCGCTTGGGCGGCTCGACACGGTCGATCTTGTCCAGCTTCTTCACCCGGCTCTGCACCTGGGCGGCATGTGACGCCCGCGCCTTGAAGCGCTCGATGAAGGCGATCTCCTTGGCCAGCATCGCCTGCTGGCGCTCGAACTGCGCCTGCTGCTGCCGGTCGGCAATCGCCCGCTGCTGCTGGTAGAATTCGTAGTTGCCGGAGTAAGCGGTCAGCGAGCCGCCGTCGATCTCGACCACCTTGTTGACGATGCGGTTCATGAACTCGCGGTCGTGCGAGGTCATCAGCAGCGCGCCGTCATAGTTCTTCAGGAACTGCTCCAGCCAGATCAGACTTTCGAGGTCGAGATGGTTGCTCGGCTCGTCGAGCAGCATGGCGTCGGGCCGCATCAAAAGGATCCTGGCCAGCGCCACGCGCATTTTCCAGCCGCCGGACAGCTTGCCGACATCGCCGTCCATCATCTCCTGGCTGAAGCCGAGCCCGTCCAGCACTTCGCGGGCGCGCCCATCCAGCGCATAGCCGTCGAGCTCCTCGAAACGATGCTGCGCCTCGCCGTAACGGGCGATGATCTCGTCCATTTGGTCGGCCTGGTCAGGGTCGCCCATGGCGTGCTCGAGCTCGCGCATCTCGGCCGCCACTTCGCTCACCGGCCCGGCGCCGTCCATCACTTCGGCGACGGCGCTGCGGCCGGACATGTCGCCGACATCCTGGCTGAAATAGCCGATGGTGACGCCGCGATCGACCGAGACCTGGCCTTCGTCAGGCTGCTCCTCGCCGTCGATCATGCGAAACAGCGTCGTCTTGCCGGCGCCGTTGGGACCGACCAGCCCGACCTTCTCGCCTTTCTGCAAGGCGGCCGAAGCTTCGATGAAGACGATCTGCCTGCCGTTCTGCTTGCTGATGCTTTCGAGACGAATCATGGTTTTCCGGGAAAGGCCAAAGGAGCGTTCCCGCGCCAATACGCGATAGGCCGCGCTTGCGGAAGCCCGCAAGTGGTGAGGTGCCCCGCGCCAAATTGTCTGAACCCGCCAGTTTCTTCCCGGCTGGATCAGGCTTTGACGGCGTAGGGATGAGCCGGCGGATCAGCTATCGGTCAGGGCTTTTGTCGTCACCAGTTTAACCCCGGTGGCGGCAAATGCCGCATTGTGCCGGGCGATGATCTCCGCGGCCGTCTCGCTGGCGGCGTCGAGCGTGCTGTGGGCGTCGGAAACCACCGTGACGCCCAGGCCCGCTGCAAAGGCGCCCTTCACCGTGGCCGCCACGCAGAAATCGGTCTGCGCGCCGATGAGAACGACCTCGCCGGCGCCCTGCCCGGCCACCCATTCTGCAAGGGCTGCATTGCTGAACGCATCGCCGACACGCTTGGCGAAAGTCGGCTCGTCCTCGGCCTGGCCAAGCGCCGGCCACACCGGCCAGCCCGGCTCACCCGGCGCCAGAGGATCGCCCTGCGGGCCGTCGTGCCTGATGAAAGCGACCTTGCGCCCGCTGCGCCGTGCCCATTCGATCAGCGCGCGGGTCCGGGCAACCATGCCGTCGGCATCATGGATCGGCGGCTCGGCAACGCCGTCGAACATGCCGGTCTGAAGGTCGATCACGATGAGCGGTGCGGTGGCCGCGGGGCTGGTCCCTGACATGGATGCGAGCATAGCGTGGGTGGTAGGTGGGTCAAGGATGCTCGGCGCCGCCGTTGAAGCCGCCGATCTCCCCCCTCGTGGGGGAGATGTCCGGCAGGACAGAGGGGGGCGTGAAGTATCGCGGCCCTTCGCAAAGTAGCCCGGCGGCCCCGGTGCATTTCACACCCGGCCCGATGTCCCATCCTCGCCAAAAATCCCGGTCACCCAGTCGATGAACACGCGTACCCGCGGCGCGAGCTGGCGGTTCTGCGGGTAGAGCGCCGACAGCGGTGTCGGCGACGGCGGGTACTCCGGCAGCACTTCGACAAGCGTGCCGCGTGCGAAATCCCCGGCGAAGCGGTAATGCGGCGCCTGCACCAGGCCGAAGCCAAGGCGCGCCAGCTCCGCCATCGTGTCGGAGCCGTTGACCGTCACCCGGTTGGGCAGGCCGACATAGCGCAACGCGCCGCCGACGGTGAATTCGAGCGGCATGACCTCACCGGTTCGCGACGAGCGGAAGCCGACCATAAGATGGCCTTCGAGACCGTCGGGGGTTGCCGGCATGCCGTGCTTTTCGAGATAGGCGGGGCTGGCGCATGTGACTTCGCGCAATGTTGCCACCCGCCGAACGATCATGCCGCTGTCGGCCTGTTCGCCGGAACGCAGCACGCAGTCGATGCCCTCGCGCACCAGATCGACCAGCCGGTCGCCGTCGCCGATATGCAGGTCGATCCCGGGGTAGCGGTCGAGGAACTCGGAGAGCCGCGGCAGGATGAAATGACGGGCCATGAAGCCGTGCACGTCGATCCTCAAAAGGCCCTGCGGCTGCGCCGATTGAAAGCCGGCCTCGGCATCCTCGACATCGGCAAGGATGGCGAGGCAGCGCTGGTAATAGGCCTGGCCGTCCAACGTCGGGGTGACATGGCGCGTGGTGCGTTCGAGCAGCCTCACCCCCAGCCGCGCCTCTAGGTCCTTGATCGCCTCGGTGGCGGTCGATCGCGACATCGACAGATCGGCGGCCGCCGCGGTGAAGCTGCCGCGCTCGATCACACGGGCAAGCAGGCGCATCCGGTCGAGACTGTCCATCGCCATTGTTCGCCATATCCGAATGGTGTTGGCAAGTCCCGGGCGATTATCCCGCAAGATTTATCACCTATTTTCAGTCGACAAAAATTTTGGAGAGCTGACATGATTACGCGGAATGGAAAGGTGGCACTGGTAACCGGCGCCTCGAAGGGCATCGGTGCCGAAATTGCCAGGCGGCTGGCGCGCGACGGCTTTTCGGTCGTCGTCAACTATGCCAGGGGCGCAGAAGCCGCCGAAGGCGTGGTGCGCGCGATCGAGGCGGCAGGCGGCACGGCGATCGCAGTTCAAGCCGATGTCGGCGATCCCAAGGGGATGGCGCATTTGTTCGACGCAGCCGAGCAGGCCTTTGGTGGCCTCGACGTGCTGGTCAACAATGCCGGCATCATGAAGCTCGCGCCGATCGCGCAGACGGACGACGCCGGTTTCGAGCAGCAGATCGCGGTGAACCTCGGCGGCGTCTTCCGCGGCATGCGCGAGGCCGCAAGGCGGCTGCGCGAGGGCGGCCGCATCATCAGCTTCTCGTCCAGCGTGGTCGGGCTCTACCAGCCGAGCTACGGTGTCTACGCTGCCACCAAGGCCGGCGTCGAGGCGATGACGCATGTGCTGGCCAAGGAACTCGGGCCGCGCGGCATCACCGTCAATGTCGTGGCGCCGGGGCCGGTGGCCACCGATCTGTTCCTCGGCGGCAAGTCCGAGGCACTGGTCGAGACGATCACCAGGATGATCCCGCTCGGGCGGCTCGGCCAGCCCGCCGACATCGCCGGCGTGGTGTCGTTCCTCGCCGGACCGGACAGCGGCTGGGTCAACGGCCAGGTGCTGCGCGCCAATGGTGGCACGGTCTGACTTTACCTCCAACAACCAACAGGAAACCGACATCATGCCGTTTGCAAATTTCAAGGTGCCTGAGCGCGCGCTGTCCGCCGGACAGAAGGAGGACCTCGTCCACAAGACCACAGCCCTGTTCGTCGAGATGTTCGGCGAAGGCGTGCGCCCCTACACGATGGTGCTGATCGAGGAGGTCGCCGATGGCGGCTACGGCCGCGCCGACGTGGTGTTCACGATTCCTGGGGGAAGGACGTGAAGCTGCCGATCTCCTCCCTTCTGGGACCCTCAAGGGTGAGATTGCAGCTTGGCGGTCGCGCGCTAGATCGCTGGCAGAGGCTAAGGCGAGGCCAGCGATGGACGATTGGAAGCTACCTTGGGACGGCGGTTGCTTGTGCGGTGGAATACGCTTTCGCATCAGCGCGCCGCCCTTGCTGACGACGGCGTGTCACTGCACCGGCTGCCAGAAGCTGAGCGCCAGCGCGTATTCCCTGACCATCGCCGTGCCCAGCGACGGTTTCGCCATAACGCAAGGCGAGCCGGTGGTCGGCGGCCTGCACGGCCCGCACCGGCAGCTCTATTGCCCGCACTGCAAGAACTGGATGTTCACGCGTCCGCATGGCCTGGATTTCCTTGTCAACGTGCGCGCGACCATGCTGGACGAGCACCATTGGTACGTGCCCTTCGTCGAAGTCTTCACTTCGGAAAAGCTGCCCTGGGCTTCGACCGCCGCTACCTACAGTTTCGCTACTCAGCCCGACCTTGAGGGATACGCCCCTTTGATCGAGGCGTTCGCCCGCGAAGCGGCGCGGCCAACCTGACTGGTTGCCGCCCGGAAAGGCGGCGCCAGCTTTCGTGCCTCACTTCAACTCCAGCCAGACCGGCGCGTGGTCGCTGGCGCCGACCTCGCCGCGCACGTCGCGGTCGATGCCCGCCGCTACCAGCCGGCGCGACAGCTTCTTGCTGAGCAAGATATGGTCGAGGCGCAGGCCGGCATCGCGCGGCCAGCGATTGCGGCGATAGTCCCAGAATGTGTAGAGCGTCTCCGTCGGGTGCTTCTTGCGCAGCGCATCAAGCCAGCCCTGGTCGAGCAGCCGCTGGAACGATGCCCGGCTTTCCGGCTGCACCAGCGCGTTGTCGTCATAGGAGCGGGTCGGGTAGATGTCGCGCGGCTCGGGCACGATGTTGTAGTCGCCGGCCAGCACCACCGGCAGGCCGGTGTCGAGCAACTGCGCCGCATGCGTCTCCAGCCTTTCGTGCCAGGCCAGCTTGTACTGGAATTTCGGGCCGGGCTGCGGATTGCCGTTCGGCGCGTAGAGGCAGGCGACGACGATGCCGTTGACCGCCGCTTCGATGTAGCGCGCCTGCTGGTCGCCGTCGTCGCCGGGCAGCGCCTCGCGGGTCAGCACCGGCTCCGAGCCACGCGAAAGGATGGCGACGCCGTTCCAGGTCGGCTGCCCGACCCACACCGCCCCGTAGCCGGCCGCCGCAAGCGCGGTGCGCGGAAACTGCGTCTGCCTGGCCTTGAGCTCCTGCAGGCAGGCGATGTCGGGTTTGGCGGCGGCCAGCCATGCGAGCAGGTTTGGCAGCCGGCCGTTGATGTTGTTGACGTTGAAGGTGGCGATCTTCATCGGCCTGCTTCAGCGCACGATCCGTTCGGTCCACGCCTTCACTGCATCAGCCAGCGTCTTCAGATGATCGGCGGTGGAGAAGCCGGAGATGTTTTTGCGCGGCTTCAGATCATGGTCGCCGTCTTCCAGCCAGAAGATCTCGATTGCGTCGGACAGAGCATAGGTCGCGACCTCGTCTTTGGTCCCGAACTCGTCGCGCGTGCCCTGGAAGACCAATGTCGGCGTCTTGAGGTCGGCGAGGTGTTTTGTCCGAAGCTGCGTCGGTTTGTCCGGCGGATGGAAGGGATAGCCGAGACACAGCAGCCCTGAAATCTCGCCCTTTGAAAACATCTCGTCGGCGATCATCGAAGCGACGCGTCCGCCCATCGACTTGCCGCCGATGATGAGCGGACCCTTCACGCCCTTCGCCCTGAGATCGGCGATTGCCTTGATATATTCCGGGTTAACCGTCTCGGCGCGCGGCGGCGGCTTGCGATGGCCGTAGCGGCGGGCCGCCATGTAGTGGAACTCGAAGCGCGCAACGCGGAAGCCGGCCTCGGCCAGCGCTTTTGCCGTCGCGGTCATCGAGGCAGAGTCCATCGGCGCCCCGGCGCCGTGGGCGAGCAAGATGGTGATTGGGGCAGTGTCGGGGCCATCGAAGAGGAAGGTCGTCATGGGGTGGCCCGCAGATGAAGGCCGAGTTCCTTCGCACCCCCCTCTGTCCCGCCGGCCATCTCCCCCGCAAGGGGGGAGATTGGAGGTCGCCATCGCTTTCGCCAATCACCAACGTTGGAAGGCGGGCGGTAAGGAGAAGCTGCCGATCTCCCCCCTTGCGGGGGAGATGTCCGGCAGGACAGAGGGGGGTGTTCAAGCGCGACCAAATGAAGCCCTAACCCGCCGACATCCGCGCCAGCTGCAAATCGACGAACTGGATACCCTTGGCCGCCATACGTGCCCATTCGGAATCCGCGTCGAGTTCGAGGTAGCGCGCCCAGTTCCGCCGCGCTTCGGCTAGATTGCCGGCGTCGAACTCCAGCCTCGCAAGGTTGAACACCGCATCGGCGTACTTCGCATCTAGCGAAATCGCCTTCAGCAGATGCCGCCGAGCCGACGCCACCCGCCCCTCTTCGCTCATCAGCCCGGCCAGATTGAACCATGCCTCGACGAACACCGGGTCGCACTTGATGGCGCGGGCATAGTCGTGCGCCGCCTCGGCCGCGTGGCCGGAGGCGCGCAGGCAGTTGGCGCGGTTGAAGGCGGCGATGGCATCGCTCGGGTCGATGGCTAGGCAGCGCTGGTAGAGTGCCGCGGCCTGCTCGTGGTCTTCAGCCTCTTCCGCCGCCTCGGCATCGGCGAACAGCTCTTCCAGCGTGTCGTCATCCTGCGTTCCCAGATCGAACAGCAGCTGGCCGTTGACTTCGCTCTGGCCGCCCTCGAGATAGATCGCGTCGGCCCGCCCGTGCTGCGAGCCGACATTCAGCGATTTGGCGGTGAGCGAGGCGATCGGGCCGGAGCGATGCACCGACCGCACGATCGCCCCCCATGAGGCGCCGCCGGCGACCAGCCCGGCATATTTGCGGGCGAGGATCAGGTCGCGGAAGGAATACGGTTCGCAATCATGCTCGAAGGCGTCGAACAGCGACAAAAGGTCGAGATCGGCGCCGGTCAGCCGCGACTGATCGATCAGCGACTGCCGCGACAGCGTCGAGGCTTCCGGTGCCTTCATCAACCCGAGCAGCCGCAGGAAGCCGTTCTCGCTGACCAGCCTGCGCCCGGCTGCACGTTCCGCAGCGACGCGGCGCTCGATCTCGATGTCGCCGGCCCTGGCGAGCAACATGCGGCCCAACACGACATGCGTGGTGCGCCGAGTGACGCCGCGCCGCAACTGGCCGTGCTGGCGCGCGACCTCGCGCGCCGCCAGCCTGAGCGGAAAGGCCGCCAGCGCGCCGACGATGCCGAAGACCGTGCCGGCAAGAGCCGTCACGCCTTGCTCTTGCCGACGGCTTTGAGAAGGTTGTCCTTGAGCGGGTTTTCCTTGGCCGCGCCAGCGCCGGCCTTGGCGGATTTCGCCGCAGGCTTGGCTGTTTCATCGGCCTTGCTCTTCGACTTGGCCGGTGGCTTGGCCGACTGCGACAGGCTCGCCTTCAGCGCATCCATGAGATTGATGACGTTGCCGCGCTCAGGTGCCGCCGCGATGATAGGCTTGTGGCCCTTGAGCTTCTCGCGGATCATCGTCATCAACGCGATCTCGTAGCGGTCCTCGTAATTCTTCGGGTCGAAGGTGGTTTCCTTCTGCTTGATCAGCGCTTCGGCTAATTGCAGCATTTCCGGATCGGGGTTTCCGGCCGGGATATTGCCGAAATATTCAGCCGTGCCACGCACTTCGTTCGGATTCCTCAAGGTGCAGACGAACATGCCGTTCTCGCGCGCGCCGATCGTCACCACGCGCTCGCGGCTGGACAGCACGAGGCGGGCGATCGCCAGCTTGCCGGATTTGCGCATCGCTTCGCGCAACACGGCAAAGGTCTCCTCGGCCATTGCGCCATCCGGCGCCAGGTAATAGGGCGCGTCCTGGTAGATGACGTCGACCGAACGCTCGTCGACAAAGGCCTCGATGTTCATCGTATGGTTGGATTCGATGCGCACCGCGTCGAGATCGGTATCGTCGATGATGATGTATTGCTTGTCCTCGTATTCGTAGCCCTTGACCAGGTCCGAACGCTCGACCAACCCGAGTTCAGGGTCGACCGGCTTCATGTTGATGCGGTTGTGCGTCTTCTTGTGCAGCTGGTTGAAGCTGATGCGCTCGCTGGCACTGGTCGCCGGATAGAGCCGGACCGGACAGCTGACCAGACTGAGCTTGAGGTAACCTTTCCAACTTGCCCTGGGCGCCATGAAATACTCCTACGCGGCCTTGTGCTGTCGAACTGTTCGCAGCGCTGTTTCGTCCGGAGGACGAATGCGGCTGCCGAAATCCTACATTGCCCCTTACAATACCGGCAAATCCCTAGCGAAATCTTCCTCCGCTGGGAGCCGCCTGCAGGCAAGAGGTCCGTGGCGAAGAATAATTCAAATTTTCCGGAGCGTCGATGGAGTCTGGGCCGCGCTCGCAGAACTACGTCGCGGTGCCTATCGCCGGCAAATCCCTGGCGAAATCTTCCATGTCGGCCCAAGGGTCGCCTGACGTCGCCAGAAGGCCCGGCAGCGAGGAATAATTCAGATCCTGCGGAGCATCGATGGATTCCAGATCGCTCCAGCTGACCGGCGTCGAGGCCGGCAAATTGGTGCGGGCGCGCAGTGAATAGGGAGCCGCCGAGGTGTGGCCGCGCGCATTGCGGTGAAAATCGATGAAGATGCGCCGCTTGCGGTTGTCCTTGCCCATGGTGGTGGTGAAAGTGTCGGGCGCGGTGGCGGCAAGATGCGTGGAGATGGCGCTGGTCGCCTGGTGCAGTTTCTTCCAGTTCTGCTTTTGCGTCACCGGCACGGTGATGTGGATGCCGTGCCCCCCGGAGGTCTTGGCGAACGGCACCAACCCTAGCGCTTCCAGCTCGCCCTTAATGTGCACCGCCGCCTCAACCACCTCGCGCCAGGCGATCCCTTCGCCCGGGTCGAGGTCAAAAACGATCAGGTCCGGCTTGTCGAGCCGCGTGCGATGGGTGCCCCAAGTGTGGAACTCGACGACGCCGAACTGCGCCAGAGCCAGATAGCCCTTGGCGTCTTCCACCGAGAGATAGGATTTGGTCTCGCCCTCCGAATTCGTCGCCTCGAAGGTCGCCACCGAGGAAGGCATGCCGGTGAAGGCGTGGCGCTGGAAGAAACAGTCCTGCGGCTTGCCGGTCGGGCAGCGCACCAGCGAGACCGGCCGGCCGAGAATGTGCGGCAGCATGAAATCGCCGACCAGCGCGTAATAGACGGCGATGTCGAGCTTGGTCGGGCCGGTCTTGCCGAACAGCCGCCGCGTCGGGTTGGTCACCCAGATTGTGGCGAGGTCGGCCTCGGCGATCAGCCGCTTGCGCTTGGCCGAAACCGGCGTCGACAGGCCGACGTCACGCAGGCCGCGGAACACGGCATGGCGCAGCGCATTGTCGGTGGTCCGGTTGGCGTAATGGATATGCGCCGAAAGCAGCGGCCGCACCCAGTTCATCTCGCGCATGATCTCGCGCGGAACGCCCTCGGGCGCGGATGCACCGGCCCGCAACGGCTCCAGCCGCGCCAGCAATTCGCCTGCGGTCGCGGCATCGAAGCCGGTGCCGACCTTGCCGCGATAGTGCAGCTCGCCGTCTTCGAATTCGCCGAGGCCAAGTGCAGCGAGTCCCTCGGCCGCGTCGGAGACGGTGTAGCCAGCGATGACAAAGTCGCCGGTCTGGAGCGCCTTGGTCTTGGTCCAGGTTTTGGTGCGGCCGCTCTGGTAGATCGCCGTGGCGCGTTTCGACACCACACCCTCCAGCCCCATCTCGGATGCCTGGTCATAGAGCGCCTGGCCGTCGCCTTCGACATGATCGCTGAGCTGGATGGCGGAGTTGGCGCCGAGACCGGACAGAAGTTGCGAAAGCAGCGCCTTGCGCCGCCGAAGCGGCGCTTTTGTCAGGTCCCAGCCGTCGAGATAGACGAGGTCGAAAGCGTAGAAGTGGAGCTTGTTGCCGGCGCCTTCGGCCAGCGCGTCCTGCAAAAGCGCAAAGCGGCTGATGCCCTTGGCGTCGAGCGCGACGACCTCGCCGTCGATGATCGCCTCCCGGCACGGCAGCCTGGCGAAGGCAAGCGGCAGGTCGCCATAGCGCTTCGTCCAGTCGAGGCCGGCGCGGGTGATCAGCCTGACCGCACCGTCGGCCAGGTGCGCCATGGTGCGGTAGCCGTCGAACTTGATCTCGTGCAGCCATTCCTCTCCAGTATCCTCACCGCCCGGCGGCTTGGCCACGGAGGTCGCCAGCTGCGGCTCGATCCGGGAAGGCGGCGGCGCCTTGACGGCGCCCGGCAAAGCGCCGGGTTTCAGCACCACCGGCCTGACAGGTTTGGCGGCCGGCTTCGGCGGTGCCACCAGTTCCTCGATGCGACGGCCGGATTTGACGCTTTCCGGCCGGGCTTCCAGTATGTCGAGCGTGGCATCGGCGGCGAGATCGCGCTCCTTGAACAGCAGCCAGTTCTTCTTGCCCTCATCCTCGCCGGGCTTCGGTTTCAGCCGCGTCAGCATCCAGCCGCCATTGAGCTTCTCGCCGGCGAGCCGGAACTTGAAGGAGCCGGTGCGCAGGCTCTTTTCGACATCGTCCATCGGCGCCCACACGCCGGTGTCCCAGACGATCATCGGTCCGCCGCCATATTCGCCTTCGGGAATGACGCCCTCGAAATCGATATATTCGAGCGGATGGTCTTCGGTCTCGACCGCCAGCCTTTTGTCGGCCGGGTTGAGCGACGGGCCGCGCGGCACCGCCCAGCTCTTCAGCACGTCGCCGACCTGCAAGCGCAAATCATAGTGATCGGCGGTGGCGTGGTGCTTGTGGACAACGAAGCGGTTGCCTTCACCGGCAGCCAGGCCACCGGCCGGTTCCGGCGTCCTCGTGAACTCGCGCTTGGCGCGATAGGCCTTGAGCTTCGAAGGAGCTGGCATGGACTAGGCGTAGGTGGTGGGCAAAAGCAACGAGCGCAGCATCAAAATCCCATCGCAGCGGCGCTCCAATGTCACGGCATGGATCCCAGGCTCTCCGCGACGTCGCTTCGCTCCTGCTCCGCCCTGGGATGACGAAGGATGGGAGGTCACGCCGCTCAATCGTCGGTGGCCGGCGTCAATTCGAGCTCGGCCGGCGACAGGCCCTGCTGCAGCTGGCTGAGCCGGAATTCGTCGACCCAATAGGCCTCGCCGTCGACCAGCACTCGCGCACTGTAGCCGCCGGCGGAAAAACGCTGCGCGGTGATGTAGACCTTGTGGCGGTCGAGCGCCTTGCGCACCGCGGCGCGCTTGGATTTCTGGCTGGTGACGGAACTGGCCATGCTGGTTACTCACGCACAAAGCCGCAAGGCGGCATGCCTAAGGATGGCCGAGAGCGGGTCGGCTGTCAATTTGGCGGCCGCTGCGAGCCCTCGCGCGGTGGCGTCTCTCGCTCTGTGGAAACCGAGCCGGCGCGCTATATTGAACGTGGCGGCTTGGAACGCGATGCTGACCTGGAGAACTTCACATGACGTTGACGACACGCAAACTCGGCGGCCAGGGGCTGCAGGTTTCCATGATCGGCCTCGGCTGCATGGGCATGAGCCAGTCCTACGGCCCGGCCGACGAGGCGGAATCGACCGCCACGCTGCACCGCGCCATCGAACTCGGCTGCACCTTCCTCGACACTGCGGAAGTCTATGGGCCGCACGCTAACGAGGAACTGCTCGGCCGCGCGCTGCAGGGCCGGCGCGATGAGGTGACGATCGCGACGAAATTCGGCTTTCGCATCGAAAACGGCAAGCAAGTCGGCACCGAGCGCGACAGCCGGCCGGAGCATATCCGCGAGGCTGTCGAAGGTTCGCTGAGGAGGCTAGCCAGCGACCACGTCGACCTCCTCTATCAGCACCGCGTCGATCCGGCGGTACCGATCGAGGAGGTGGCGGGTGCTGTCGGCGAGCTGATTGCTCAGGGCAAGGTCCGCTTCTTCGGCCTCTCGGAGGCCGGCGCCGCCAATATCCGCCGGGCGCATGCCGTGCATCCGGTGTCGGCAGTGCAGAGCGAATACTCGCTGTGGGAGCGCAATCTCGAGCCGGAAATCATTCCCCTGCTGAAGGAGCTCGGCATCGGCCTGGTGCCGTTCTCGCCGCTCGGCCGCGGTTTTCTCACCGGCGATGTCAGGCGCGCCGAAGACTATCCAGAGGGCGATTACCGGCGCGGCGATCCGCGCTACCAGGGCGCCAACTATGACGCCAACATGCAGGCGGCAGCCACGGTACTCGACATCGCCGCGGCCAAGCGCGTCAAGCCAGGCCAGATCGCGCTGGCCTGGCTGCTCCACAAGGGGAGCGACTTCGGCATCGACATCGTGCCGATCCCCGGCACCAAGCGCAGAAAATATCTCGAGGAGAACGTCGCCG
This sequence comes from Mesorhizobium sp. M1295, assembly GCF_040318135.1. NCBI lineage: Bacteria > Pseudomonadati > Pseudomonadota > Alphaproteobacteria > Hyphomicrobiales > Phyllobacteriaceae > Mesorhizobium > Mesorhizobium sp. M1295. The sequence continues at coordinate 124,092 of NZ_JAMYLU010000009.1, read as the reverse complement.
CGGCTTCGATCAGGCTCGACGCCGCCGAGATGCAGGTGCTCGACGACGCGCTGGCGCCGGGCAAGGTCGCCGGTCCGCGCTACGGCGAGCGCACCATGGTGATGATCGATCGGTAGGTCTTGCCTTCTCCCGTTCTTGCGCAAAGCTCCGGCCTTGGCTAGCATCCGCCGGCAGGCACCGAGCGGAGGAGAACGTCGCGGTGGACCGGCTGGAGCGCCGTTGCGTCCCTTCAAACACGAGTTGGGCGCTCGAAGGACACTCCATTTTTGAATCGACGCAAGGAACCTTCCGGAAAACCCATTCCGGTTTCGGGGTCGTGCGCTCATCTGGGAGGAGACTAAATTGATCAACAGACGTGAATTCCTGCTGTCGACCGCGGCGATGGGCGCCTTGGCGCTGGCCGCTCCGCAATTGGCTTTCGCCCAGGACAAGCTGACCATCCTCGGTTCGGTGCCGAGCCTCGGCTTTCCGTTCTTCGTGCACATGCTGAACCAGATCAAGGCTGAGGCGCAGGCGCAAGGCGTCAACCTGGTCGAGAGCGACGGCCAGAATTCGGCGCCCAAGCAGACCGCCGACATCGAGGCGGCACTGGTGCAAAAGGTCAACGCCATCGTCATCTCGCCGCTCGACGTCAACGCGCTGGCCCCAGCCATCGAGGAAGCGGTGAAGGCCGGCGTTCCCGTCGTCACTATCGACCGCCGCGTCGAGGGCGTCGAAGGCATCCTCGCCCATGTCGGCGCCGACAATGTCAAGGGCGGCGAGGCCGAAGCACAGGCCATGGTGGCGGCGTTCCCGAACGGCGCCAAGATCTTCCATCTGCAGGGCCAGCCCGGTGCCGGCCCGGCGATCGACCGCAACAAGGGTGTGCACAACGTCCTTGATCCCATGAAGGACAAGTACCAGATCATCTTCGAGCAGACCGCCAACTTCGCCCGCGCCGAGGCGCTGTCCGTCACCGAGGCCGGCCTTGCCGCCAACGGCAAGCCCGACGCGATCATCTGCGCCAATGACGACATGGCGCTTGGCGCGGTTGAAGCCTGCGCGGCGCGCAACTTCACCGACGTCAAGATCTACGGCTTCGACGCGCTTCCCGAAGCGTTGGTCGCTGTGCGCGACGGCAAGCTGGCCGGCACGGTCGAGCAATTCCCCGGCGAGCAGTCGCGCACCGCCGTGCAGATCGCGGTCGCCTACGCCAGGGACAAGACCGAGCCGAAGGAAAAGCTGGTGCTTTTGACGCCGATCGTCATCGGCAAGGACAATCTCGACAAGGCGGAGAGGCTGGGCGAGACGAAGTAGGCGAAGCCGGCGGGACAGCACCCCCCTCTGGCCTGCCGGCCATCTCCCCCTTCAAGGGGGAGATTGGATGTTACCCGGGCTTTCGCTAATTTTCGATCTTGCAGAAGAAGCGAGGCCAACGAGGCTGCCAATCTCCCCACTTGAGGGGGAGATGGCCGGCAGGACAGAGGGGGGGTGCTGTCCCGCCAGCCTTGCGTACAACCGAATGATCGAGGAGCAAACTTTGCCCAAGGCAGCCGCTATTGTGCCCTCCCCCGCCCTGCTCACCGTCGAGGGCGTGACCAAGCGCTTTGCCGGCGTCACCGCGCTTAACGACGTTTCGCTCGAAGTCCGCCCCGGCGAGATACTCGGCCTGCTCGGCGAGAACGGCGCCGGCAAATCGACGCTGCTCAAGATCCTGTCCGGCGTGATGCCGCCGTCCAGCGGTCGCATCGTCTTCGACGGCGTCGAATTCAATCCGCACAATCCGCAGGATGCGAAACGCCACGGCATCGTTACCATCTACCAGGAACTGAGCCTGATCCCGACGCTGACCGTGGCGGAGAATATTTTCATCGGCCGCGCACCGCTCGGCCGGTTCGGGCTGGTCAGTTGGCGGCGAATGGAGGAAGATTCCCGCGCGATCATCGCTCGTGTCGGCCTCGATCTCGACCCGGCGACGCCGGTTTCCGCACTGTCGGTGGCCGAACAGCAGCTGGTCGAGATCGCCCGCGCGCTATCGCTGAAGAGCCGCTTGATCATCATGGACGAGCCGACCTCGGCGCTGACCGAAACCGAAGTGCAGAAGCTGATGGCGATTATGGGCCGGCTGCGCAAAGACGGCGTCGCCATCATGTTCGTCACCCACCGGCTGGAGGAGGCATCGGCAATCTGCGACCGTATGACGGTGCTGCGCGACGGCAGGCTGGCCGGCCATCTCGACCGCGAAGGTGGGCCGATCAAACTGCCGAAGATCATCGAGAAGATGGTCGGCCGCGCCGCTTCCGAGCTCTATGCGAGGCCGACGCAGCGCGATGTCGCCGGCGACGTCCGGCTCTCGGTGCGCGGCCTGCGCACGGTGCGCGATCCGCAGGCGCCGCACGCCATCGTGCTCGAAGGCGTCGATCTCGACCTCAAGGCGGGCGAAATCCTCGGCGTCGCCGGGCTCGTCGGTTCCGGCCGCACCGAGCTCGCCCGCGCCATCTTCGGCGCCGACCGCATTGCCGCCGGCACCATCAGGCTCGATGGCAGGCCGATCGCGCCGGCCTCACCCGCCGATGCCATCGAGCTCGGCATCGGCCTGGTGCCGGAAGACCGCAAGCACCAGGCGATCTTCGCCGCACTCGCCATCCTCACCAATTTCTCGATCGCCGCGCTCGACCGCTACTCCAATGTCGGTTTCATGGCCGAGCGGCGCGAGCGAGAAGCGCTGGCGAACTACAGGAAGATGCTGTCGATCCGCATGGCCTCGCCCGAGCAGGCGATCGAGGGACTGTCCGGTGGCAATCAGCAGAAGGTCATCCTTGCCCGCTGGCTGGCACGCGATCCCAAGGTGCTGATCGTCGATGAACCGACGCGCGGCGTCGACGTCGGCGCCAAGGCGGAGGTTCATCAGATCCTGGTAGAGCTCGCCGCGCGCGGCATCGCCATCATGATGATCTCGTCCGAGCTGCCCGAAGTGCTTGCCGTGTCGGACAGGATCGTCACCATGCGGCGCGGGCGCATCACCGGCGAGATGCCTGGCATCGAGGCGACCGAGGAGAAACTGATGGAACTGATGGCGCTCGACCAGAAGCAGGAAGCCCAGAATCAGGAAGCAACGCAATGACCAGCACGACCGAACGGAGCCAGCGCGGCGGCGTCAATCTTGCGCGCCTGCTGATGAGCTTCGGCCCGCTGATGTTCCTGGCGGTGCTGATCGTCGTCTTCACCGTGCTGAAGCCGAGCTTCATCGACCCGATCAACCTGTTCAACATCATGCGCCAGATCTCGATCACCGGCCTGATCGCGCTAGGCATGACCTTCGTTATCCTCACCGCCGGCATCGACCTGTCGGTCGGCTCGCTGCTCGCCTTCTGCGGCATGGTCGCGGCGGTGGTGGCCAAGGGCGGCACCGCCAACACGCTGTCGCTGTCGACAACGGGCACGCTGGGCTATGGCTGGTTCGCCGCCCTTCTCGCCGCCGTCGTCGTCGGCGCCGTGGCCGGCGGTGTCCAGGGCTTTGCCATCACCAGGCTGAAAGTACCGCCCTTCGTCGTCACGCTCGGCGGCCTCACCGTGTTTCGCGGCCTAACGCTGACGATCTCCAATGGCGGCCCGATCTCCGGCTTCGACGCCTCGATGCGCTGGTTCGGTACCGGCCTGATCGGCCCGGTGCCGGTGCCGGCGATCATCTTCGCGATTGCCGCAATCCTGTGCCACATCGTGCTGCGCTACACGCGCTACGGTCGCGCCGTCTACGCCGTCGGCGGCAATGCCGAGGCCGCGCGGCTCTCCGGCCTGCGCGTCGACCGCATCCTGATCTCGGTCTACATCATCGTCGGCTTCTTCGCCGGCCTTGCCGCCTTCGTTTTGTCGGCGCGGCTCAACTCCTCCGAAGCCGTCGCCGGCATCGGCTACGAGCTGACGGTGATCTCGGCGGTCGTCATCGGCGGCACCTCGCTGTTCGGCGGCATCGGCAGCGTCGGCGGCACGGTGGTCGGTGCAGGGCTGATCGGCGTCCTGCAGAACGGGCTGCAATTCAACAACGTCTCGTCATACACGCAAAGCATCGTCATCGGCCTGATCCTCATCCTCGCCGTCGCCTTCGACCGCTGGCTGAAATCGCGGGTAAGGCGGTGATCCAGGTCAGGTCGGCGGGACAGCACCCCCCTCTGTCCTGCCGGACATCTCCCCCTCAAGGGGGGAGATCGGATGTCGCTCCAGCTTTCGCCACTCTCCAAAGAAGCGCGCTTTCGGCGAAGCTGCCAATCTCCCCACTTGAGGGGGAGATGTCCGGCAGGACAGAGGGGGGTGTTCAAGCGCAGCGGAGAGGGATAGGCAAGTTTCGCGCTGAGGAACAGAAGTAGTGAACCACTATCCCGTACCTCCCCGTAGTCGCGGCAATGCGCGCAAGATGCGCAAGGCCATGACGGATGCCGAGCTGAAGCTCTGGAATGAGGTCCGGGCGCATCGTCTCATGGGACTGCCATTTCGGCGCCAGATGCCCATCGCCGGCTTTATCGTCGATTTTGCCTGTTCGGACAAAAAACTCATTGTCGAGTTGGACGGCTCTCAGCATGCTGAGGCCGAAGCTTCGGCATCGGATGCAGCAAGAAGCGCGAGCCTTGAAGCGCTGGGCTGGACTATCCTGCGCTTCTGGAACGACGACGTCATTCGCGATATCGACAATGTCTGCCAGCACATAGTCATGACGGCCGGCGCGGATGTGCGCTGAACTCGGCCGTGCAGGATCGGCGGGACAGCACCTCTCTGTCCTGCCGAACATCTCCGCTCAAAAGGGGCAGGTTTCTGAGGCGAGGTGCCAATGACCCAAATAAGAACCATGACCGAACAGGACGTGCCCTCGGTATCGCGGCTGCTGGGCCAATCCTGGCGCCACACCTATTCGCCAATCCTGGGTGCCGAGACCACGGCACGGCTGTCGGATGAGAAGCACGCGCCGGAGCGGCTGGTGACCGAGCTCGGGGACGACAGCAAGATGTGGTTCGTGGCCGAGCGGGCGGACGGCTCGCTCGCCGGCTACGCGATGGCCGCGATGGGCAACAAGGGCGATGTCATGCTCGAGCGGCTCCATATCGACAAAAGCGAGTACGGCACCGGGCTGGCGGCCGATCTTTTGCACGCGGTTCTTGCAGCGCATGCGGGGATTCCCAGCATCGCGCTGGAGGTGATCGAGGGCAACGACCGGGCAATCGCCTTTTATCGCAAGCACGGTTTCGAAGTGGTCGAGCGCCGGCCGGCTGCACACGGGGTGGGCGGCCACGCCTCGCTGATTATGCGCCGGTTACTACCGATGGCTTAGAGCGCTGTCGGCGAAGCTGCCAATTTCCCCACTAGAGCAGGCAATCGCGCATCCGCGCCGCGATCATTTACGCTCTTTCCTTGCCGGCTCCCACGCGTTGAGCCGACAAAAACATCAGCGTGTAGGCAGCCTTGCGGCGGTCCCAGCCGGCCGACTCGGCCATATCCAGCAGGCCGTCGACCAAAGGCGCCAGCGCCGCCCTGCAATCGGTTTCATAGTTGAAATCGTTCTTCGGGCGGGTCGGCGCCGCGATCTTCCCAAAACTGTCCGTCATATCCATGGCAACACCTGCTCAGCATTCGACCCGAACCGGCAAGCCCGTGCCCGCGTTGGCGGACACGGCCCATCTGCCGTTTCGAAATCTCGCTTTGAAAGCCTGATCTTAGAAGTCCATGCCGCCACCGCCGGGCATCGGAGGCATGGGCGTTTCCTTCTTCGGCTTCTCGGCCACCATCGCCTCGGTCGTCACCAGCAGGCCGGCAACAGAGGCGGCACCCTGCAGCGCAGTGCGAACGACCTTGGCCGGATCGATGACGCCCTGCCCGTACAGGTCGCCGAACTCGTTGGTCTGGGCGTTCCAGCCATAGCCGAAGTCGGTCGTCTCGCGCAGCTTGCCGACGATGATCGAACCTTCCGCACCGGCGTTCTCGGCGATCTGGCGCACCGGCGCTTCGATGGCGCGACGCACGATGTCGACACCGGTCTTCTGATCGGGATTGTCGACGACAACGTTATCGAGCGCCTTCGCCGCCCTCAGCAGCGCCACGCCGCCGCCGGGCAGGATACCCTCCTCGACCGCCGCGCGTGTGGCATGCATGGCGTCGTCGACGCGATCCTTGCGCTCCTTGACCTCGATCTCGGTCGAGCCTCCGACGCGGATGACGGCGACACCGCCAGCGAGCTTGGCTAACCGCTCCTGCAGCTTCTCGCGGTCGTAGTCGGAGGTGGTTTCCTCGATCTGCGCCTTGATTTGGCTGATGCGCGCCTGGATTTCATCCTTGCGGCCGGCACCGTCGACGATGGTGGTGTTCTCCTTCTCGATCAGCACCTTCTTGGCGCGGCCGAGCATCTCCAGCGTGACGTTCTCGAGCTTGATGCCGAGGTCTTCCGAGATCGCCGTGCCGCCGGTCAGGATGGCGATGTCTTCGAGCATGGCCTTACGGCGGTCACCGAAGCCCGGCGCCTTGACGGCCGCAACCTTCAGGCCGCCGCGCAATTTGTTGACGACCAGCGTCGCCAGCGCCTCGCCTTCGACGTCCTCGGCGATGATCAACAGCGGCTTGCCGGATTGCACGGCGGCTTCGAGCACAGGAAGCATGGCCTGCAGGTTGGACAGCTTCTTCTCGTGGATCAGCACATAGGGTTCTTCGAGTTCGACGCGCATCTTATCCTGGTTGGTGATGAAATAGGGCGAGAGGTAGCCACGGTCGAACTGCATGCCTTCGACCACTTCCAACTCAGTCTCAGCGGTCTTGGCTTCCTCGACAGTGATGACACCCTCATTGCCAACCCTTTCCATCGCCTCTGCGAGGAAGCGGCCGATCTCGGCATCGCCATTGGCAGAGATGGCGGCGACCTGGGCGATCTCGTCGTTCCTGGTCACCTTGCGGGCATTGGATTTCAGGTCGGCGACGACGGCGTCGACCGCCTTGTCGATGCCGCGCTTCAAATCCATCGGGTTCATGCCGGCAGCGACCGCCTTGGCCCCTTCCCTGACGATGGCCTGAGCAAGAATCGTCGCGGTCGTGGTGCCATCGCCTGCGGTGTCGCTGGTCTTCGAGGCGACCTCGCGCACCATCTGCGCGCCCATGTTCTCGAACTTGTCCTCGAGCTCGATTTCTTTGGCGACAGTCACGCCGTCCTTGGTGATGCGCGGCGCGCCGAACGACTTATCGAAGACGACATTGCGGCCCTTTGGACCGAGCGTTACCTTCACCGCATTGGCGAGAATATCGACGCCGCGCAGCATTTTCTCGCGGGCTTCGGTATGAAATTTCACATCTTTGGCAGCCATTGGATCACTCCTTCGAATAGGCAGCTTTTCGTTGACTGGAATGCTTGTTCAGGCCCCCCTCAGGCAGCCCTCTTCATCTCGCCGGCGCCCTCGATAACGCCCAGCACGTCGCTCTCTTTCATGATGAGCAGATCCTCGCCATTGAGCTTGATCTCGGTGCCGGACCATTTGCCAAACAGGATGCGGTCGCCGACCTTGACATCGAGCGGCTGCAATTGGCCGCTGTCGTCGCGCGCACCGGGGCCGGCGGCAATGACCTCGCCCTCCTGCGGCTTCTCCTTGGCAGTGTCGGGGATGATGATGCCGCCGGCGGTCTTCTCGTCGACCTCGATACGGCGGACCAGGATACGGTCGTGCAATGGACGGAACGTCATGTCGTTCTCCTCTCGGGACAAACAGATTTTCGAAGATCCTCCTGACCGGACCGGCAATATCGGCCCGGCACGGGGTGCGCGACCCCTTCATCAGGCATCGCGTGCATACGAACTAGTCGCGCTTTTTTCTGCTTTCAAGAGGGTCACGCAAAAATTTTAGCACTCGACCAATGAGAGTGCCAATGTACTGTAATTGCTTGCACATTCGTCGCTCTCCCGAACGCGACTGGAACCTATGTGGAACAAGAGGCGTTTTCGCGGACGGAGATTTCAACGGAAGGAAGATTGCATGACCAGCAGGGACTTTCAGCTCCAGATGCAAGGGTTTGGCCTCACCACGGCGGAGATCCATTACCGCCTACCCGATCATCGAAGCCTGCTGCAGCTCTATATCTGGCAGGAATACGATATCGCCCCTGATTTCCCGACGCTGAAGCATTTCCTTGATTTCTGGGAGCGCGAGATCGAAGGCCCGTTGCATTCGGTGCGCGTCGCCCATCATCACCTGATCCAGCCCTCCGAATGGCGGGCCGTAAACGGCATCATCACCGTCCACTGAAGAGCAAGCCGATCAGCCGCTAGTGGTCAGAATCTGACACTTGGTATCCGGTTGGGCGGTCGGTTCAGGGGTTCAAGGCGGTTAGCAAATCCTGTGTGGAGCGCGGAGCAACGCGACTTCGCGACGGAGTGGCGGAGCTAACCGAAGCGGATCGTGTCCGGAACGGGTCTTCGGCTTACGCGTTGCAACATGGAGGCGACGGCGGGCGTGCCTCACGACGCGCGGTTGGGTCCCATCCACTTGTTGCCGCGATTGGACATGCGAAGCGCGCCGAAGTCATCGCAGAAACGCCCATACATTCGTCATGTCCGCGGCGATGGCAGTGCTGGCACGACGTCGATCCAAAGGAAAGTAGATGAGTGCGTTCTCTCTTTCATCGGACGGGAAACTTGCGATAACGGCGAGCCAGACGTCGTCCAAAAATGACTTCGACTATTTGGTGGGCAACTGGAACATCAGGAACCGTACGTTGAAGGAACCGCTGGCCGGCAGCGACGAGTGGGAGGAATTCGACGCGACCCAAGAGTTCCGCCAAATCCTGGTGGGTTTGGGCAACTTCGACATTTTTCGTACGGAGTTGGGAGGAAAGCCGTTCGAGGGCCTCACCGTGCGATTGTTCGATCCAAAGACGCGTCTCTGGACGATCTACTGGGCCGACAGCAACGCGGGCAAACTCGACGACGGAAAGGTGGGCTCGTTCAATGGCGACGAAGGCGAATTCTTCGGCCGTGAGGTTGTGGCCGGCAAGGACGTTATCGTAAAATTCCACTGGGATAAGCGCAACCCGCAAACCCCGATTTACAGCCGTGCGTTCTCCGCTGATGCAGGCAGAACGTGGGAATGGAATTGGTACTCGAACTTTTCACGACGGTGACTAACTGAGTTGGCCCAAGCAAAATCCCGCTCCTTCGCGTGTAGCCAAGGGAAATCCCGAGCCGGACTCTTATGTCAGTGGGTACAAGTCAGGTGGGTACCACTAGACAGCGGACAAAGTCTCCGGAGTGGGGGAAAGGCAGCTGCCTCTCCCCACTTGTTTTGGATCTCACAATATCGGAGGGGTCCGGACTAGCCGGCGTGGTCGACAGGCTTGCGGGCCGATGCGAGCAACCCGGCCTTGCGCGCCGCCCTGGCGAAGGCCTTGCGCGCATCACGCGCGGTGTGCCAACCGTCGAGCGCGTCCCGGCAGGTCCGATAGGCAGCGCGCCAACTCCGGCCGCGTGCACAGTCCGGCCACTGCTGGCGCATGCATTCGATGGCTTCCCAACTGCTGGCGACCTTGCGCTCGCTGGATTGGAATTTCAACGTGATCGGCTCGGCAAAGCGGACGTCGTCCATCACTTCCTCCGTGTCTTGTGATCGTCTTCTTGTTTGAGCAGCAACGTCATGCTGGCGGGCGCCGGCGGCCGGCCGGCGCCGCTGAAGGACATGGTTCGTCTCTCTGCGCGGTTCAAGAGCATCGCGGAAATGGCCGGTTATTCCTCCTCGTCCGGCCCTTGCAGCAGTTCGATCAGCATCGCTACTCTTGCCGTCGGCAGCGGTCGGCCCTCGTTCACCAGCGCCTCGTCGGCGGCGATCCAGGCCAGGGCCTCACGCAATTCTTGGACCGTCCCGTCTGTCGCCGCAATGTCGGCGATAACGGCGTCGTCGACCGGGCCCACCACAGAAATGATCTCGTCGCGTGTCATGGTCAGCTCCATCTGCGATTGCCGGGAACGGAGCCCCGGCAACAGAGGAATCTGGGTCTTGACCTGCGGCAGACAATAACCCGCCGGGGAACTCGGCGTTGGCGATTGAAGCCAGCTGGCAAACAGGCAATCTCCTGCCGGACATCTCGCCGCAGATAGGGAGATTGGCAGCCTCGCCGAACCGACCGAAAAACCGGCAACGCGAAAGCCGCCGGGTCTTGACTTGCGGCGGACAATAACCAGATCGATGGCACCGGTCGCCGAAATGGGGCCGGCGAAACCAGGGAGCGCCAGCTCTTTGGCGCTCCTCGTATCTATGTTGCTCGATGGAGGATGTAGCTATGAGAACCGCATTCGACTTTTCCCCGCTCTATCGGTCGAGCATCGGCTTCGACCGCGTCTTCAACCTGCTGGAAAATGCCCCGCAGGCTTTCGACGCGTGGCCGCCCTATGACATCGCGCGCAGCGGCGAGAACAACTACCGCGTCACCATCGCCGTCGCTGGCTTTTCCGAGGACGACCTCGAAATCACCCATGAACCCAACCTCCTGATTGTCTCCGGCCAGCACAAGGAGCCGGATAACGCGGAGTATCTGCATCATGGCCTCGCCGCACGGCCCTTTACCCGCCGTTTCGAGCTTGCTGATCACGTCAAGGTCGCGGGCGCCACGCTCGACAACGGCCTGCTCAGCATCGATCTGGTACGTGAGGTGCCCGAGGAGATGAAGCCTCGGCGCATCGCCATCGCGACCGATGTCGCCTCGCCGAAGACCGGGCCGAAGGTCGCGCAAGACGAAGCAAACAAGCAGGCTGCCTGAATGCACCAGTCGAGAAAGGAGACTATGCAATGGCTATTCGTGATCTCATTCCCTGGGGCCGGGAGAACAATCAGGCCCCCAGCCTGTTCCGCGACGGCGATCGCGATCCCTTCCTGACGCTGCATCGCGAGATGAACCGCTTGTTCGACGAGGCGTTCCGCGGCTTCGACACGCGGCTGCCGTCGCTCGGTGGCTTCTCCGCTGCCCGCGCCAGCTGGCCCAGTGTCGAAATCTCCGATGGCGAAAAGGAGATCCGCGTCACCGCCGAGATCCCCGGCATGGACGAGAAGGACATCGAGCTGCTGCTCGATGACGGCGTACTGACGCTGCGCGGCGAGAAGCGTGAAGAGACCGAGGACAAGGACAGGCAGTTCTCCGAACGCTTCTATGGCCGTTTCGAGCGGCGTATCCCGCTCGGCTACGAAGTCGACGAAGGCAAGGTGAACGCCGCGTTCCGGAACGGAGTGCTCAGCGTGACGCTGCAGAAGACGGAGCGCGCCCAGGCCAAGGCCAAGCGTATCGCCATCAACGACGGCAACGGCAAGTCCTGATGGCTCGCATCAGGACGACGACCCTCCCTTCTGCCCTGCCGGTTCCGGCGGGCAGAGGGGGCAACTGTCGATGACCCGTTCTCCCGACGCTCCGGTTCCGCCTGACCAGGCGCAGCAAGCCCTGCAGTGCCTGACGACCGAGCATTTCGTGCTGCAAAATGCTCGCGCCGCGACCATTCAGGAAGCGAACCAGCGAGCCGATCTGTTCCTGACCTCGGTCTCGAGCGCAACCATTGCCTTGTCCTTCGTCGCGCAGGTCACGGAGATGGGCAGGCCGTTCGTACTGTTCAGCCTGATCTTGCTGCCTTGCCTTTTCTTCATCGGCCTGGTCACCTTCGCGCGCGCGGTGCAGGTTGCCATCGAGGACATGGTGCATGCCCGCGGCATGGCCAGGATCCGCCACTATTTCGTCGAGCTGACGCCCGTCCTGCAAAGATACCTTGTCAATTCCACCCATGACGATCCCTCGGCGGTGCTGGTCGACAAGGGCCTCAGGCCCTCACCGCTGCAATATTTCATGACCACCGCGGGGATGGTGGGCACGATCAATGGCGCCATCGCCGGCGTCTTCACCGGCATCGTTGTAAAGTCCGCGTTTGGCGGGGGCATGACGCTCGGCGTGATTTGCGGGCTGCTGGTCTTCGCCGCATGCATTCTCATCCTACGGCGTTACCACAGTCGCGCCTGGGCGGCGGCCGAACAAAGCTTGCCCGCACTGTTCCCGGGCGACAATGTCAACAGCGAAAGCTAGCGCCGACACATCCGGATGTCGAAAAGTGGCAGGGCGACGCCCTTGCGTCTTGCGCGCCAATTGACCATCCTCGCCAACATTATTTGCACCGCGGCCGGGGGGTTCGCATATGCCGACGCTTTATGCGCTGAAACCGGCCTTTCAGGCCAGGTTGCGGCCGCTTGCCGACGGACTGGCCAGGGCCGGCGTCACCGCCAACCAGATCACGCTGCTGGCCGCTGCCCTCTCGCTCTTCACCGGCCTTGTGGTGGCAGCCCTTGCCGGCCACCGCATGGTCTTTCTGCTGATGCCGCTCGTGCTGTTTACGCGAATGGCGCTGAATGCCATCGACGGCATGCTGGCAAGGGAACATGGCCAGGCCTCGAAGCTCGGCATGTATCTCAACGAGCTCTGCGATGTTGTCTCCGATCTCGCTTTGATCCTGGCCTTTGCCGTCATTTTTCCTGCCTGGGGCGTCGTTGCATTCGCTATCGCGGCGGTGATTGCGGAATTCGCCGGCGTGCTCGGCATCGCGGCCGGAGCGGGGCGCAACTATGCCGGCCCCTTCGGCAAAAGCGATCGGGCGCTGGCGCTTGGCATCCTCGCGGTGCTTATCGCGTCCGGCCTGTGGGTCCCGGCGCTCACGCCGCTCGTGTTTCCAGCCATGGCTACACTCTCGCTGGTGACCGCCATCAACCGGATACGCGGCGGCCTTAACGGGAGCGGCAGCTGAATTCCGGTCTCGCCAGGGAGAACAACATGCTTCACCAACAGACGGTTGCCGCCGTGGCTCCAGCCAACATCGAGCGGGTGGCGCAGGAGCGCAGCTTCAAGAGCCATGACGGCACCGAGATCTTCTATCGCTATTGGCCGGCGCCGTCGGAACACCGCAAGGGTGCCATCCTGCTGTTCCATCGCGGCCACGAGCATGGCGGCCGCATGGCGCATCTGGTCGACGAGCTCCAGATGCCCGACCACGCCTTCTATGCCTGGGACGCGCGTGGCAATGGCCGCTCCGCCGGCGAGCGCGGCTATGCGCCGTCGTTTGCCGCGCTGGTGCGCGACATCGATTGCTTCGTGCGCGAGATCGGCAGTGACGGCTTTGCCCGGCGCGATATAGCGTTGATCGCGCAATCCTTCGGCGCCGTGCTTGCCGCCGCCTGGGTGCACGACTATGCGCCTGACATTCGCGCCCTGGTGCTGGCCTCGCCGGCCTTCTCGGTCAAGCTCTACGTGCCCTTCGCCAAGCAAGGCATTGCGTTGTGGCAGAAGCTGAAGGGCCGTTTCTTCGTCAATTCCTACGTCAAGGCGAAATTCCTGACGCATGATCCCGAGCGCATCGCCTCCTTCGACGCCGACCCACTGATCACCCGGCCGATCGCCTCCAACATCCTGGTCGAACTCTACGACCACGCAGCGCGCATCGTCGCCGATGCCCGCGCCATCACCGTGCCGACACAGCTTCTGATCTCCGGCAGCGACTGGGTGGTGCGGCATGGACCGCAGCACGAGTTTTTCGTCAATCTGGCGAGCCCGGCCAAGGAGCGGCATGTGCTGCCCGGCTTCTTCCACGACACTTTGGGCGAGCGCGACCGCCACAAGGCACTCGACCTGATCAGGCCTTTCCTCGAAAAGCAGTTCGCGGCGCCGGAAAAGCCGCTCGACCTGACCGGGGCCGACCGCGCCGGCTACACACGCGACGAGGCCGACCGGCTGGCCTCGCCGCTGCCGCTACTGTCACCCAAAGGTCTCTACTGGGCAATGAGCCGCGCCTCGATCCGCATGGGCGCATGGCTGTCGTCCGGCATGAAGACCGGGATTGCCACCGGCTTCGATTCCGGCTCGACGCTCGACTATGTCTACGAGAACGATGCGCGGGGCATCGGCCCCGGCGGCCGCATGATCGACCGCACCTTTCTCGATGCTATTGGCTGGCGCGGCATCCGCCAGCGCAAGCTGCATCTGGAAGAGCTGATCGGCAGTGCCGCTGAGACGCTGAAGGCCGCCGGCCGGCCGGTCCATATCGTCGATATCGCCGCCGGCCATGGCCGCTACGTGCTCGATGCTGTGCAGAAATGCGCCGAGCCGCCGGCCAGCGTGCGGCTGCAGGATTTCTCCGAGCTCAACATCTCGCTCGGCCGCAAGCTGATCGCCGAGCGCAAGCTGCCGGCGAGCGTCTCGTTCCATCAAGGTGACGCCTTCGACGCCACGATGCTGGCCGGCCTCGACCCGGCGCCGGATCTCGCCATCGTCTCGGGGCTCTACGAATTGTTTTCCGACAATGCCATGATCGCCCGCTCGCTCGGTGGACTGGCCGGCGCCATGCAGCCCGGAAGCCTGCTCGTCTACACCAACCAGCCCTGGCATCCGCAGCTCGAGATGATCGCGCGCAGCCTGACCTCGCATCGCGGCGGCCAGGCCTGGGTGATGCGCCGGCGCACGCAGGCCGAGATGGACCAGCTGGTGGCGGGCGCCGGATTCGAGAAGCTCGACCAGCGCATCGACCAGTGGGGCATCTTCACCGTTTCGATCGCCCGGCGCGTCTGAGCATGGACTTGCCTGCCTCTGCCTTGCCTCGCGATGCCCCTGCCCTTCCGGCCTTGCCGCGCGAGCCGTATCCCGGGATAGTCCTGCGCGCCGCGCTGTGGCTGGCATTTCTGGCGCCGTTCTTCTACTCCACCTACGGCTTCGCCAACTGGCTGGCGTCGCGGCGCGACGATGTCGGCAGCATCGTCTTCGGCTGGGAGCATGGCATCCCGTTCCTTGCCTGGACGATCGTGCCCTACTGGTCGATCAATCTATTCTACGGCCTGTCGCTGCTGTTGAACAATTCGAAGAACGGCGTCGACCGCCTCGCCGGCCGCTATCTGACGGCGCAGATCATCGCCGTCGCCTGCTTTATCCTGTTCCCGCTGACGGCGACCTTCGTGCGTCCGCAGACAAGCGGCCTGCCCGGTTTCATGTTCGCCGTGCTCGGCGGCTTCGACAAGCCCTTCAACCAGGCGCCGTCGCTGCACATCGCACTACTGGTCATCATCTGGGACCATTGGCGTCACAGGTTGACCGGCATCGCCGGCGCCGCCTGGCATGTCTGGTGTTTCCTGATCGGCGCCTCGGTGCTGACGACGTGGCAGCACCATTTCATCGACATTCCGACCGGCGCGCTGCTCGGCCTTTTCGCTCTGTGGCTGTTTCCGCGCGACGGCGAGCTGCCATTCGACGGCTTCCGCCTGAGCGTTGACCCGAAAGCGCGGCGGCTGGCGCTGTTCTATGCGCTCGGCGCAAGCCTTGCGCTGGCCAGTGCCGCTGCCGGCGCGTTGGTCTCGGCGCTGTGGCTCATCCTGTTGTGGCCGGCACTGGCGCTGGCCATCGTCGCTTTCGCCTATGCCGGCGCCGGCGCCAAAGTGTTCCAGAAAACAGCTGATGGCCGCGTGTCGCTGGCCAGCCGTCTCCTGCTTTGGCCCTACCGCCTTGTTGCCAGGGTCAATGTGTGGGCGTGGACGCGAAAGCTTCCAGCGCAGATCGTCATCGCCGACGGTGTTTGCCTCGGCCGTTTTCCGACCGCCGCCGAGGCCGACGCCTTCGGCACGGTGGTCGATCTTGCCGGCGAATTGGAAAGGCCGCGTGGCGCCTCGATCCGCTGGGTAAGCCTGCCCATGGTCGACCTTTTGCCGCCGTCTCGCGAGGCGCGTGCGCAAGCGGTGGCGGCGATCGAGACGGCGCGGGGCCAGGGCACGGTGCTGGTCTGCTGTGCGCTTGGCTTCCAGCGCAGCGCCGCCGTCGTCGCCGAATGGCTGGTCGCCAGCGGCCGGGCCGACACGCCGGCTCAGGCGCGAGGCAAGCTCGCCGCCGCGGGCCGGCCGGTGCATCTTGGCGTGGACGCACCGGCATGACCGCCTTTCGAGATAGGGCCGAGACGTTCGCCGCCGGGCTGATGGTGCAGGTGGCATGGCCGCTGCTGCTGGTTGCCGCTGCCTTGCTGGCGGCGCCGGTCGTCGGCCTGGCGGCAGTGCCGCAAACATCGTCGCTGTCGGCGGTAGCCTGGCTGATCGCCGCAGCGGGTGCCATAGCCACAATCATTCTCTCGGCCCTGCTTTTGTTCGACGCGCTGCTGTTCCGGCTGATGGCCAGCCACGCCAGCGAGGCAGGCGGCGGTGCCGCGGTCGACGATGTGCTGGCGCGCATGCGGCTGAAACCCACGGCGGCCGGCGGCCGCTCGCTCGACCAGCGGATAGCCGGCACGCGCCGCCTGCTTGCCAAGCAGCGCATCGCCTTCGGCCTGTTCGCGGCGGCCTCGGTCGTCGCGGCATTCTTTTGAGCCCGTCGATGACAAAGCTTCGTGTCAGCACCTATACCCTGCTGCAGACGGTGACCTCGGTCGGCCTGTCGGCGCTGGCCTGGGCGGTCACCGGCGTGCGGCCGATCTGGAACGGCAGCCAGCCATCGGACCGGCAGCGCATCTACTTCGCCAACCATGCCAGCCACGGCGATTTCATCCTGCTGTCGGCCTGCCTCAGCGAGAAGGAGCGCGCCCGTACCCATGCGGTGGCCGCCGCCGATTATTGGGGCAAGACGCGGCTGCGCCGTTTCATTGCCGAGGACATGCTGTCTTCCGTGCTGATCCACCGGCAGTGGACGGATGAAACGCAGCACCCGATCTCGATCATGCTGTCAGTGCTCGATCAGGGCCATTCGCTGATCCTGTTTCCCGAAGGCACGCGCAACATGACTGACGAACCGCTGCTGCCGTTCCGCTCCGGCCTCTACAATCTGTCGATGGCGCGGCCCGATGTCGAACTCATCCCGTGCTGGATTGAGAACATGTCGCGGGTGCTGCCCAAGGGGCAATTCGTGCCGGTGCCGCTGCTTTGCCGTGTCGTCTTCGGCGCGCCGATCGCTATTCAACCGGGTGAGGAACGCCGCGCCTTTCTCGACCGCGCCCGCGAAACGCTGCTGGCGCTGAACCCCCGGCCGCAGCGAGACGATTGAGAACCAAGGCAAAATGCTGCCGATGATGCACGAAACCCTCATTCTGATTGTCGGCCTGCTGGCGGTGCTGATCAGCGCCAGCGTCGTCGCCGGCGTCTTGTCATGGCGCGCGCCAAAACCGTTGTCGCCGACGCTGGTCAACCTCACCCAGCGCATCAATGCCTGGTGGGTGATGGTGGTGGCGATCACCGTTGCCTTCTTCTTCGGCCGCCCCGGCATGACCATCCTGTTCGCGCTGATTTCCTTCGCCGCCCTGCGCGAATTCGTGACGCTGACACACAGCCGCCGCAGCGACCACTGGGTGCTGCTCGGCATGTTCGGCATCGTCATCCCGTTCCAGTACTGGCTGGTGTGGACCGCCTGGTACGGGCTCTTCACCATCTTCATCCCGGTCTACTGCTTCCTGCTGATGCCGGCGATCACCGCACTGCACGGCGACACCGAACGCTTTCTCGAGCGCGTCTCGGCGCAGCAATGGGCGGTCATGATCTCGGTCTACTGCGTCAGCCACGTGCCGGCGCTGCTAACACTCGAAGTACCCGGTTTCGAAGGCCGCAACCTGTTGCTGATCGCCTTCCTGATCGTCACCGTGCAAGGCAGCGACGTGCTGCAATATATCTTCGGCAAACTGTTCGGCCGCCACCTCCTGGCGCCGACGGTCTCGCCGTCGAAGACCTGGGAGGGACTGGTCGGCGGGCTGGCGGCGTCGAGCCTGCTCGGCGCGCTGCTGTCGTTCCTGACGCCGTTTTCGCCGCTGCAGGCGGCCGGCGTCGCTCTGGTCGCCTGCCTGATGGGATTCTTCGGCGGGCTGGTCGCCTCCGCCATCAAGCGCGATCAGGGCGTCAAGGACTGGGGCCACCTGATCGAAGGCCATGGCGGCATGATGGACCGTGCCGACAGCCTGGTCTTCGCCGCCCCGGTGTTCTTCCATACCGTGCGCTATTTCTGGACAGTATGAGGGTTGGCGCCGTTTGCCGCGGCACCGTCCGGACGGTTCAGCGCAATCCTTGCGAAGACACCTGATCCGTTTCGCTAATTACCGTTTTCGCGAAAACGGTAATAACACCACTGCCGCGGTCGTTGGCCGCGCTCATTTTGCCGCGGCGAGCGGCTCTTTCTTGCGCGCCGGCGCCAGGCGGCGCATGCGGCGTTTGGCGGTGGTCTTCAGCGCCACCGGCGGATTGCTGGACAACGCACCGAGCACCGCACCGACCATTCCGTGTGCGACGAAATCAGCGTTGATCTCATTGGCCAATTTGGCGGCTGCCTCCTGGTTGTCACTGTCGGGTTCCGACCACAACACGATACCCACCCGCAACCTTGGTTTGGCGCGTTTCAGCCGACGGACCAGGAACCGGCCGTGCTTGACGGAATTCCGGTTCAAAAATCCGACGACGGCGGTATCGATAGCGTCGAGCTCAAGGCGGCGAATGCTCCCCGGTTCCATATCGGCGAAGCTCGCTCTCAACACCGTGGCGCCCTGGACTTCGAGCACCTGTGCGAGCATGGCGGCAGCCGCGTCGTCGAGTTCGCCGCGCCCTCCGGCGCACAGCACCGACATGCCCGTGCCATCCGGTAGTTCGGTGTCGTCCCCGCCCTGAACCTCCCCCTGAACCTGCTTGTCCTCGTGTGAGCCGTTGTCCTCGGCCGCGGCAGTGTCGCCCGCTTCCGCCTCCTCCTGCGCGCTGTCGTCGAGGTTCGCCACCATCGTCAGCGCGCTGCCCGCGACCTGCTGTCTTTGCTCATCGCTCAACACACCACGCACACGGTCCTGCTCGCCGAGCAGAAGTGCGGGAATCGCGACCTTGTCGTAGAACTCGACGAGATATTCTTCCTCCAGCATCTCCTCGGCATGGTCCGTCGCTTCCTCGGGATCGCCGGCCAGCAGCCGCTGGTAAAGCCGGGCGTGCGGTTCGAGCACCGGTTCGTTGCCGAACAGAACGTCGAGGAATTCGAACTGCGGCACATGTCGGCCGAGCACGACGAGGCAGACCGTGAGCGGCGTCGACAGAACGAGGCCCAATGGCCCCCAGAGCCAGGTCCAGAAGATCGCCGCAACGATAATAGCCAACGGCGACAGCCCGGTGCGCGAGCCGTAGAGCCAGGGTTCGATCACGTTGCCGGTGATCAGTTCCACCACCGCGAAAAGCCCGGCGGTCCATAGCACGAGCGACCAGCCGGGCGCCACGGCCAGCGCCAGGAACAGAGGCAGCAGCGTCGCGATAACCGGGCCGATATAGGGAACGAAGCGCAGCGCCAGCGCCAGCAAACCCCACAGCAATGGATTGGGTATGCCCAGCAGCCAAAGTCCGATTGCAATCGGAACGGCATAGACGATGTTCACGACCAATTGCATGAGCAGATAGCGGCCGACGCGCTTGCCGGCATCCTGCAGCGCCTCGGTGGTTCGATGCAGATCGCCGTAGCCGACGAGGCGTATGAAGCGATCGCGCAGGTCCTCCCGCTCGAGCAGCATGAATATGACCACCACGACGATCAGTCCGGCCGATGCCAGCGGGCTCAGCAGCGGGCCGATCAGATTCTGGAGAACCTCGAGCGGTCGTTCGCGCGCGACGATTTCGACCGGGATCGGCTCCCGCGGAGGCTGATCGGCGGCGGGTTGCGCGGGTTCCGGTCTGTCGAGTTCCTGGCCGACGCGTTCGATCACCCGGCTCAATCTGGAAACGATGCCTCCGCCGACGCCGGTTTCCTTGAGCGACCGGACCTTGGTCAGGATATTCGCCTGGTAAAGCGGGATGTTCTGCGCCAGTTCACTGACCTGTGTGGCGACTATGAAGGAGAACAGCGCCAGCGCCGTGAATGCGCCGAGCACGCTGGCGATCACGGCAGGAAGACGCGGAATGCCGGCTCGCTTGAGTGCCGACACCATCGGCACAAGCGCAAAGGTAAGCAGCAGGGCGATTGCGATCGGCAGAAAGACCTCGCGCCCGAAATAGAGCGCCGCGACGGCCGTCACGACCGACGCTACGCTGGGCAACGATGTGCGCGGAAGCGCCCTGGCCGCGGAAACAATGCTCGCCCGCCGGGTCTCCGACAGGTGCGCGCCGTTTCGACTATTTGCCGCCACTTGATACCTCCGCCCCGCCATTGCCATGATCGGGCATATTGAGCCGGCGTGCAACTTCGCAGCCTCTCCTACAGCGAAGCTTTGATTTGCCGTCGTTTGGCTTGCTGCCGGCAGCGCGGCAGCTCCGTCACGGTAGAATTTTTTGCATAAATGGCGGCACCAGCAATCCTGTTCCATGCTTGCGCCAGAACCTGGAACTTTTGGGTCAAAACGCCGTTCCTTCGTAGATCGCTGATGGACAACCTCAAAGCAGCAGCTCAGGAGGAATGATCATGAACATCAAGATGCTTTGCATGGGCGCGATGGCGCTTTCAATGATGACCGGCGCAGCGCTTGCCGCCGGTGCCACTGGCACTTCGGCGCTCGACGATCCGCAGAAAATGTCGCCGTTCTTTACCGATGCCGGCATGAAGACCATGAAGCCGGCAGCCGAATTCAAGACCGCATGGATGGCCATGTCCAAAGAGGACCAGGCGATGATGATGAAGGAATGCGGCGACGAGGCCATTGCCAAGGAGCATGACGATTTCTGCAAGATGACCAAGCAACTCGGCGGCGCCAACTAGGCACGTCGGTTCAGCACAATCGCAGTGGCGGGCAGAGATGCCCGCCATCTTCGTTTTGGGACCCTCGGTTCAGTCGGGCGCAAGCGTCAATCGCACTATTCGGCGTCAGCCGATCCTGACGACAAAGTGCTTGGTCACCGGCTCGATGATCTTCCACGTCCCCTTGAAATCGGCTTCCACCACGAAGGCATCGCCGGGGCCGACTTCGACAGGCGCGCCGCCATCCGGCGTGATGACGATACGGCCGGCTATCATGTGCACGAACTCATAGTCGCTGTAGGTTGCGTGATAGGTGCCCGGGCTCGCCTGCCAGGTTCCCGACATGACCTTGCCGTCCTCGGTAATGTGCTGGACGGCGGTCTTCATGGTCGGCTCGCCTTCGACCACGACCCATCCCGCGAGATCGCCGGTCTCGGCGTTCTCGACGGCGCCGAATTTGAGGATGGTCTTGTCTGTCATGGTCGGCTCCGTCTTGAATTGTGCCGGAATGGCTGCCGGTCAATAGCTGATGCACCTGACCCCGGCAACGCGGCTTGACCCAGCACGCTTGACCTCGCCGCCAACCGTGGGATAGGCCGGGACTGGCCCAACCATCCCCCACCGAAGCCTACGAAAGACCTGCCATGACCGACGCGATCGTACGAGACAGCAATGGCACGGCGCTGCACGAGGGCGACTCCGTGACCCTGATCAAGGATCTCAAGGTCAAAGGCACCTCGGAGACGATCAAGCGCGGCACGCTGGTGAAGAACATTCGCCTCACCGGCAATCCCGGCGAGATCGAATGCAGCACCAGGCAGGTAAAGGGCCTGGTGCTGATGACCGAGTTTTTGAAAAAGGCGTGAGTGCCTCGGCACCCTTCGTTTCGCTTCAATATCAATCGCTCTCATCACTGAATCGCTCATGTGAGTGAACCGCCCACGCCAGAAGCTGGAGGAGCCGCGCCCTCCCCCTATGTTGCACTGCGTTAGATTTGTTGCATTGCAATATCGGCGCATCGGGTCGAGCCTCTGCGAGGTGGGTATTCCTTGCACGAGGTGACTGTGTCGGCATCATTTCGGCCTGACATCGAAGGGCTGCGCGCGCTGGCGGTGGCGGGTGTCATTGCCTTTCATTTTGGTCTCTCCGGTCTGCCCGGCGGCTTTGCCGGCGTCGACATCTTCTTCGTCATCTCCGGCTACCTGATTACAAAACACCTGGTTACGGAAATCACCGAAACCGGGCGGCTGAATCTCTGGCGCTTCTACGCCCGGCGCGCCCGGCGCCTGTTGCCGGCGGCACTGTTCGTCATCCTCGCCACGCTGTTCGCGGGTTATTTCATCCTGTCGCCGGAGGAACAGGCGCTCTATTCGAAAGGCGCCATGTTCGCCTCCGCCTACATGATCAACCTCTGGCTGATCCGCTGGTCGTTTGACTATTTCGCCGCCGACGCCACCAACAACCCTTTCATCCACTTCTGGTCGCTCTCGGTCGAGGAACAGTTCTACCTGGCATGGCCGGCGCTGCTTCTTGCCGCCGCATGGCTGCGCCCAGGCAAGCGCACCGCTATAATCGTCATCGGCGTCGCAGGCCTAGCCTCCTTCGCCGCCTGCGCCTGGCTGACCGAAGTGTCGCAGCCTTGGGCCTTTTACTTCTCGCCGCTCAGGGCCTGGGAATTCGCCGCCGGCGGCCTCGCCACCATGGCGCCAGCAAGGATCTGGCGCGACCGGCCGCTGCTGGCCACCCTCCAGGCATGCCTCGGGCTGGCGCTGATCGCGTGGGCCTATCTGATGCTGGACGAAGACTCGCCCTTTCCCGGGGTGAATGCGCTGGCGCCTGTCGCCGGCACCGTGCTGCTGCTGCTCAGCGGCAGCGGCCGCAACCTGCCAAGCGCCGTGCTGGCGCTGGCGCCCCTGCAATGGCTGGGCCGGCTTTCCTATTCGCTCTACCTCTGGCATTGGCCGGTCATCGTCTATGCGGCGATGATGGTTCCCAACCTGTCCACGCTTGACCGGCTTGCCTGCGCGGCGCTGACGCTGGTTCTGTCGATGTTCACCTATCATTTCATCGAGAACCCGATCCGCCGCAACGGCTGGCTGATGGCCGGAGCAGCGCGGGCGCTGGTGCCCGCCGTCGCCCTAACCGGCGCCGGCGTGGTCGCGGCCTACGGCAATGCGCGCTTTGCCGAGCACAATCTCAGCCCCGAACAGCACGTCATCGCCGACAGCGCCGCGCAGCTCTCCACCGTGCGCGCGAGCGACGGCGGCTGCGTGCTCGATTTCGAGACCGTCAAGCCGAAACCCTGCATGTTCGGCCGCAAGGACGCCCAGCGCTCGGTCGTGCTGTTCGGCGACTCGCATGCCGACCATTGGTCGACGCCGCTGATCAAGGCGGCCGAGAAGAACAACTTTCGCGTCGTCACCTTTCTCAAATCCTCCTGCCGGGCTTCGCGGGTGACGACCTGGAATTGGCGGCTGAAGCGCGACTACACCGAGTGCGACCAATGGCGCGAGCAGTCGGTCAAGGACATCATCGCGCTCCACCCGCAACTGGTGGTGATCTCAGAATTCTCGATCGGCAATGTGATCAAGGAATCGCCCGAGGAGTTGAAGCACGCCGATTGGCAAGAGCAGTGGCGGACGGGCCTGACCTGGACGCTTCAAGCGTTCAGCCAGGCCGGTATCAAGGTCGCGGTCATCAGGGACGTGCCCTATAACGCAAGCTACGCCGACAAATGCGTCGCGCGGGCGCTGTGGCGGGGACAGACGCCCGCGACATGCGATACGCCGAGGATCATGGCGGCAAATGACGACATCGCCACGATCGAGCGCGACATCGTGCGCTCGACACCCAACGCCAGCTATATCGACGTGACCGACCGCTTCTGCGACCAGACCACCTGCCACGTCTTCATCGACGGCAAACTCGCCTTCCGCGACCGCCACCATCTGGCAACGCCCTTCGCCGAGACGCTCGAGCCGGCGGTGGAGCGGGCGCTGTTTTCGGATGTGATGGCGGCGGCTGTGAAGTAACGGTGCCGGCAGCCTTTCCCGCCGAATCCTTCAGGTGGGCTTTGGTGCCACGTTGACCGACACGGCAACCATCCCGGGGTCAGCTAAGGATGAGACCCGCGAGGAAAACGGTAAGGATAAGCGACAGCGGAACTGCAAGAAGGCAGCACAGCTCGAAAGTATTGGCTCGCCAAGAAGTCATTGGGCGCTTTTCCATGTTGGCCTCCTCCCTCAACGGCCAGACCGGGACGGCAGTTCCGCTTAGATGGTGCTCATCCCCACCACTCATCATGCAATTGACGCAACTCGCTCCGCTTCCTGGTCATCCATCGTGCACGCGCCAGGTGTGTCGCCCACGCCCGGAAAGCCCTGTCTGGCTCCTGCTCCGGATCAATGTGCAGAACGATGCGGGCGACCTCACGCCAATCGGTCCCTTCAGCCGACGCGTCGAGCAGCCGGATATAAGTAAGCATGCGATCCTCGTCATAGCCGGTCGGCACTGAAGACGTCGGCGCTGCGTTCGCGATATGAGAGTTTGGCTGCTTTGGCATTGCGACCTACCAGCAATGGCGCACCGTAGCAGCCTATGAAGAAGCCGGCGCCCTTTGATCGGAGGATGCGGATCGAGATTCGCCTCGACGGTCGGCAAATGCGGGCCTCAGGCGGCAGTTCGCCGCCCAGGAGGGCCACGCCTCATCACATCGCGATCGGGTCGACGCATTCCATGTATTTTAGTGGAACTTAATTTAGTTGGCGCAATTATGCATGCGTGAAAAAGCGTGAAATCCAGACTGTCACTGAAAGCTGGCTATCGCGAGATCAGTTGGCCGATGATCCAGTGATTGCCGTCGATTTGACCGAACGAATATTACAGGCGGCCGAAAACGACAGGATCGTCTGCCTCGTCGTGGCAACGGAGCAGCTGGAAACCGACAGCATCGAGAAAGCGGAACCTCAGGAGACCAGGATTGCCGCAAGTTTCGTCCGGGACTTTGAGGTGATGCTGCTTGTTCTTTATGCGGCCTACGCCCTCGCTGTGCTGGGTGCGACCGCCTTCGTTTTGCTGGAACTGGGCCATGTTCTGTAGATCGGCAAGGTGACGGGACTGGCGCTGGCCAATTTGTCGCTGTTTGACGGGATACATAGGGCGCGGACCACAACCCGCTCGGGGCTTGCGTCGGCGGCCCCACCCTGGCGCACAGCCAGACGCGTTTTCGCCCCCGCCGGCGCTAATTTGGGGCTCTCGGTTCGTGGCATCTTGCAAATTTGTGGAACGAGCCTGCCCCTCGGGGGTTTTTCTATTAGAGGGACGTTAAAGAAGGAGGTAGCTATGAAGAAGCTCCTGCTTGCCTCGGTGATCGCCATCGCCTCGGCGGCTTCCGTGATCGGCCCGGCCAATGCCGGCGGTAGTGTCACGATCGGCATCGGCAACGGCTATGATGACGACTATTATTATCGCCATCATCGGTATTCCGATTACGACGATGAGTACGTCCCCCGTTACCGCTATGACGTCTATGACGAGGACTACAGGCCACGCTACCGGTATCACCGGCGCTGCCACACGGAAGTCGTCAAGCACTGGCGTCATCACCACCGGGTTATCGAAAGAATCCGTGTCTGCCGTCGTTGACGGATCGATCCGGCCGGCAGTGCCGGCCGGATCGGTGGAGCTCCTCACCGCGGCTTGCGCATCAGCATCATGCCGTAGTGCACGGCCAAAATGTCGAGCCCGATCTTGAGTAGTTTCACCACCACGTCGCGCGGCTCGCCGGCCTGTTCGGCCAGGCTCTTCACCGTTGCGTCGGCACAGCAGACCTTTTGCACGATGCCGGCGATCTCCCAATGGGCAAGCGCCCTCGTGGCCTCGGCATGGTCGCGGCCGGCGGACAGGATGTGATCGGCGACACCGCTGCCAGTGCGGCCGCCGTCGACGCGCTCGGCCCAGGCCATCGGCTTGGCGCTTGCCTCCGACGAGTTGCGGAAATCCTGGCGGTAGCGCATGCCTGCCTCGCGTTGCTGGCGCGACAATGAGGTGAGGCCGGTCAGCGGGTCGACATTGCGCACCCGCACGATGCCGCCGGTCGCGGTGTGGCCGTCATTGGAAACCTCATAGAGGCGCGCCGCCTCCTGCGTTCCCTTGGCCAGCCGCTTGCGGCCGAACCGGTCGTCCTGCAGCGCGAAATCATGGCCGATCTCCTTGCGGATGCGCACCTGCTCGGCCTCGCCCTTCGGCAATCGCGGTAGCCTGGCTTTGGTCTTTTGGGCGGTTTTGTTGCTCATCGGCTCTGTCCTCCTGGTCTGTCGTCGGGCTCTGGCGAATTTCCGTATCCAGCGGGGCTCAAATAGCTTTGGCCGGCAGCGTGCGCAGGAAGCGCGCCGCGTGATAGGCGCAGTAGCTTTTCGAAGGCCTTGTGCGCAGCCCGCAGCACAGCATGTCCAAACCGGGGCGGCTGCCGGGGGCGTCGTTTCCCGCATCCTCCTGCGGCGTCGTGTCGAGCGGCGCGCGGCAGCGGTCGAACAGGCAATCGATGAAGCGCATGGCGACGAAGTGCGGCTGGCGGCCGCCGGCGGCGATCGGGCGCGGCGCCGGCATTTCGAGCGGCTCGCCATCGGACCCCGTGATCCGAACCGGACCCGGCTGCCAGGCCGGCGGCGCCAGCCTGGCCGACAGCCTTGCCGGGCGGCAGTGATGCTCGGCCGGTACTGCCCCTGCCTGGCCGGCAGGGTTCGACGGCTCTGGCGCCGATTTTCCATGCCGGCCGCCCGACCGTCCGCTACGCCAGCCCTTGGATCTGGCAAGGCCGATGGCGTGCAGACGGGCGGTGCGGTGGACGATGCCGATGATCGCCGCGCGCGAGGCCGGGCGGCCGCGCTGCGCACTCAGCCGGGCGGCGATCTTCGCGGCCGACAGCCCACTCATCAGCCAGTTCTCGATTTGTTCCAATTCGGAGGGGGAATAGCGGGCGGCCATGACGTTTTATTCCCTGCAAAGGTGGTTGTGTGCGGCGCCGGCTTCGCCGGCCTCAGGCTCGAAAGGCGGTCAGCCCTCGCATGGCTTGCTGCGATCGAGCTTCATCCCGGCCGCCTGCCTTGTTGCGCCGGAGACTGCCTTGCCCGTCCGCTTGTCGAAGGCGATGACCGTGCCGTCTTCGGTGCGGATGCAGGAAACCGCGGCATCCGCATTGCCGGCCGGCAGGCAATTCGTGGCCGGAGCCGTGAGGGGAACGGCTCCGGCCGTTCCGGCCGCTTGCGCTGCCGGATCCGAGGCGCGAGCCTCGGGCATCGTCCCGGCCGGGGAGGAGGACAGCCAGGACGAAGGGGAAAAGGTTGGCACATGACTACCGCGGCCGCCTCCTTGGCGCTGGGGGGCGGATTCGAGGACCGAAAGCTGGCGGAGCGACTTGTGCATGGCCACATAAGAGCATAACTTAAGCCATAATGCAAGCGATTCTTGCATAGACGAAACCGAATCTTGTGCCTCAGATGGAGCCATGGTGAAAACTGCACTGTCGATCAAGGTCGGGGCGGCGATCCGCCGGGCGCGCAAGCAGCGCGGCCTGGTGATGCGCCACATTGCCGAGCACAACGACACCGACGTCGCTGCCGTCGGCAATTGGGAAACCGGGCGCAACCTGCCCAAGACCGAGAACCTTTTGAAGACCGCCGCCTTCCTGCGCGTCGACCCGGTGGCGCTCGGCAAGGGCGAGGTCGTCTTCCTCGAAGATGCCGGGCCGGTCGCCGATGCCGAGATCGTCACCGATCCCGGCCCCCTGCCCGCCGGGCCGATGGACATCCAGCTTCTCGGCACCGCCGTCGGCGGCGACGATGGCGACTTCACCTTCAACGGCCAGCCGGCCGGCTATGTCCAGCGGCCGCCGGGGATCCGGCATCTGCGCAACGTGTTTGCGCTGCACGTGCTGAGCGATTCGATGGTGCCGCGCTACGAGCCCGGCGAGATGATCTATTGCGGCGGCCGCGAGGCCGTGCCCGGCGACCATGTGGTGATCGAGACGCTGCCCGAGGAGAACGAGCAAAACGGCAAGGCCTTCATCAAGAAGCTGGTCAAGCGCACCGCCGCCGAGCTGATCGTCGAGCAATACAATCCGCCCAAGACGCTGACCTTCAACCGCTACGCCATCAAGAACGTCTTCCGCGTCATCCCGCTCAAGGAACTGCTGGGGTATTGACGGGCGCTTGTTGCCTTCTCCCCTTGTGGGAGAAGGTGGATCGGCGCACAGCGCCGAGCCGGATGAGGGTGCTGGAAGGAACGCGGCGGAGGAAATGTAGACGCGATTTTAAGCACTTACGCCATCAAGGTAGCGATCCGTCCAACACCCCTCATCCGACCGATCTTCGCTCGGCCACCTTCTCCCACAAGGGGAGAAGGGAAGAGCAGCACGCCCTCCCCCTCAAGCCCGCCTCGATTGCTCCAGCTCTCGACCGTTGAGCAGGCGCGCCTCGGCGCGGGCTCGCTGCCGGTCGTCGATGAAGGCAGCCTGGATCGAAACGGCGGCGCCCGGCAGGCCGTCGGCCCGGCAGGCCTTGCAGATCAGGCGCCCGGAAAGTGCTGATAGCGGTGTCTCCGGCCTCACCCCATGCCGCTTGAGCTCGGCCGGCTTCCACCACCTGTTGCGGCCGCAATCGATGCACTCGACGGCAATCGAGACGACATCGGCGATCGTCGCTTCCTTGCCCGCTAATGCCATGGCCATCCCCATCGTTGTTCCTGCTTTGTTCACATTATCGGTTTTCGAGGCGGAGTCGAGTCGGTTCCGCTTACACCAACGTGAAAGTTTCACTTGTTCATTTATTTGAGTTATGCTTCTATGCCATGCAAGCTGGAATCGGCGCAGCCGCGGCCGCTCCGTCCACCGAATGCAAGGGAGTGACGATGGACCTCGCCCAGTTCGCCCAGGCCTGCGGTTATGCCGGCGACAGCCCGGCCATGCTTGCCGCCTTCGCGGCCATCCGCCAGGACGGCATCCGCACGGCGCGCCAGGGCCATCGCCAGCGCAAGGCGGCGATCGACCGGATGAAGCCGAGCCGCGCTTTGTTCCTGGCGGCGATCCGCCCGGCGCAGTCGGCCGAGGAGGCGATCGAGGACGCCGCCCGCTTCCTGTCGATGTTCCGCAACATGCCGCACTGGCGACAGGAAAGGCGCAGCGCCGACCTCGCCCGCGCCAGGCAGCAGCGCCTCTTCGCCCGCTTCTTCCGCCGCTACGGCTATCGCCTCTGGGCGTTGGAGGCCGCCTGAAGACGCGCGCCCCCTTGCAGTCAAAACGAATATTGCGATCGCCAACACTGCGCCGTATGTCTCCGCGCGATGAGCGAGATCGAATTCCGTCGTGCCCAGGCGCCCGACCTGCCGGCGATCGTTGCAATGCTTGCCGACGATGCGCTCGGCGCAGACCGGGAAGACCCGTCCACGCCGCTCGCGCCATCCTATCTCGATGCCTTCAGCGCGATCGATGCCGATCCCAACCAGTTGCTGGCCGTGGCCGTCGAGGCCGGGCAATTGGTCGGAACGCTGCAACTCAGCTTCCTTCCAGGCATTTCGAGGAAAGGCGCCTGGCGCGGCCAGATCGAAGGCGTTCGCGTCGCCCGGCAATGGCGCTCTCGCGGCGTCGGCAAGCTGATGATCGAATGGGCGATTGAAGCGTGCCGTTCGCGCGGCTGCAGCCTCATTCAGCTCACCACGGACAACAGTCGACGGGAAGCGCACACCTTCTACGAGCGCCTCGGTTTCACCGCCAGCCATCTCGGCTACAAGATGGCGCTGTAGGTCGCTGCAGCAGGCGCCGTCGGCGAAGCTGCCGATCTCCCCCCTTGCGGGGAGATGCCCGGCAGGGCAGAGGGGGGTGCTGTCCCTCCGACCTGTCAACCAATCGGAGCCAAACCCTCAGGCTGATTCGAGTTGGCAACAACTGAAGTCGAAGTTGGCGATCCGTCCCACCCCCCTCTGTCCTGCCGGACATCTCCCCCGCAAGGGGGGAGATTGGATGTTGCTTCGACTTTCGCCAACCACCAACGCTGGAACGCAGGCAGACAGAGGGCGCCAAACTGAAACAATTGCCCTTCACCTGCCCTCCGCGCCGCTTGACAATCCGCCCACAATGTTCTCTTTATGTTCTCATCAAAACTCTAGACAAGGCGGCGTTCGAACCGCCGCGGGCGAACGGGCCGGATGGAAGCCAACATCCTCCACGCGGATCTGGATGCCTTCTATGCCTCGGTCGAACAACTGCTC
Organism: Mesorhizobium sp. M1295; assembly: GCF_040318135.1. NCBI lineage: Bacteria > Pseudomonadati > Pseudomonadota > Alphaproteobacteria > Hyphomicrobiales > Phyllobacteriaceae > Mesorhizobium > Mesorhizobium sp. M1295. The sequence goes on along the minus strand of NZ_JAMYLU010000009.1, from coordinate 94,179 downwards.
GACCCGGCCTTGCGCGGCAAGCCGATTGCCGTCGGCGGCGGGGTAGTGCTCGCCGCATCCTATGAAGCCAAGGCGTTCGGCGTGCGCGGCGGCATGCCGGGACGGCGGGCGCGGGAACTCTGCCCGCAACTCATTTTCGTCGGCGGCCATTTCAAGGACTATCAGCGGCTGGGCGATGCGGCAATCAAGGTGCTGGGCGATTTCACGCCGGTGGTCGAGCGAATTTCCATCGACGAGGCCTTTGCCGACGTCGCCGGCTGCACCCACCTGTTCGGCTCGCCGGCCGAGATCGCCGGCAAGATCCGCCACCGCGTGCGGGCAGAGCTCGGCCTGCCGATCTCGGTCGGCGTAGCCCGCACCAAGCATCTGGCCAAGATCGCCTCACAGGTCGCAAAACCCGACGGGCTGGTGGTGGTCGATCCGCGCCACGAGCTGGAGTTCCTGCACCACCTGCCGGTCGAGCTGATGTGGGGTGTCGGCCCGGTCACCAGGGAGCGGCTGGCCGGCATCGGCGTCAACACCATCGGCGAGCTGGCGAAGACCAACGATGGCGCGCTGGAGCGCCTGCTCGGGCCGGCGGCGGGAGAAAAACTCAACGCGCTGGCGTGGAACCGCGATCCGCGCAAGCTGGAGACGCAGCGCCGGGCGCGCTCGGCCGGCGCGCAATCGGCGCTCGGCCGAAAACCGGCCGAGGAGCAGGTCTTCGTGCCTGCGCTGCTGCATCTGGCCGATAGGGTCGCCACAAGATTGCGGGCGAAATCCCGCCCCGGCCGCACGGTGACGGTTCGCGTCCGCTTTGCCGACCTGCGCTCGGTGACGCGCTCGATCACGCTCGACCAGCCGATATCGGCAACCGCCATGCTGGCCGAGATCGCCGAGGCGCTGGTGCGCAAGGTGCTCATCGACCATCCGCACGAAAAGACAATCTCGCTGCTGGCGATCGCTGTCTCGCATCTGGAGCAGCATGCCGGCCTGCAACTGGAACTGCCGCTCGGGCTCGCCGACGACCGCCGCCGCCCCGGCACCAGGAAGGGCGCGGCGCGCTGGACCGCAGATCGCGCCGTCGACAAGATCCGCGACCGCTTCGGCTGGGAGGCGGTCGGCTACGCCTCGGTCGCGCTCGGACTGTCGCGGTCCGTTCCCGACGCGTTTCGCGAGCTCGCCGAAAAGGAATTGTGAGCTGCGCGGCCGGGGCGAAAAAAGATTATCCGGCAGGAGCCAGGGGCGATACGGCCGGCCCGTTCAAAGCCGTGCCATCGACGGCAAAATGCGAGCCGTGGCAGGGGCAGTCCCAGCAGCGTTCCAGCGAGTTCCAATGGACATGGCAGCCGACATGGGTACATGCGGCCGAGCGTTTGTAGAGCGTGCCGTCCTCGTCGCGAAAGGCCGCGACTTTGGTAAGACCTTCGCGGACGATGGCGCCCTGCCCCGGCCGCAGCTTGTCGGCGGAATCGATTTCACCAGGCGCGACATACTCGGCAAAACTCCTGATCGCTGTCGCATTCTCCGCTAGATAATCGGCGATCGCCCGTACCGTCTTGCGAGAGGGTTCGTAAAGTTCCCGCCAGGGGCTTTCCCCCTTCAGAATCAGGTCCGAAATCAACAGGCCTGCCACGACCCCATGGGTGATGCCCTGGCCGGAATCGCCGGTAGCAACGAAGACTCGCCGATCACCGGGATTGCGGCCGATGAACCCGGCATAGTCGACCGTCTCCATCACCTGCCCGGACCATCGATTGGCTTCCGCGCCGACATCGGGCACCAATTTTTTGATCCAGGCCGCCAGGGCCGTGAAGCGGTGGTCGGCGTCGTCGGCCTGCCCTGTCTTATGGTCTTCACCACCGACGATCAGAAAGTCGGTCTTGCCTTCGCCAGGCTGCAGACGGACGTAGTGATAGGGGTCCAGCGTGTCCCAATAGAGTGCATCCGGCAAAACGTCGCGCGCGATCTCGAACGACATGGCGTAGGTCCGATACGGCGCCTGCTTGGTATGGAGCGCGACCCGATCGTTGATCGGCGAGTTGGTGGCGACAACGGCCGACCTGGCAGACACGGCAAAGCCCGAGACCGTGCTTACGCGCACGCCGCCGTCGGTCTCCTCGACCTTATCGACGATGGTCTCCGCATAAAGCGCGCCGCCGTGCGCGCGGATGCCGGCAGCCAGCCCGCGGAGATATTTGAGCGGGTGGAATGTCGCCTGATTGGCGTAGCGAAGGATCGGTCCATCCGAAAAGCCTGCAAACGGCACGCCTGCGGTTTTCTCGACGTCGACCCCGATCTTCAGAGCGGCGTCCAGTTCGCGCTCGATGACGGATTCCTTCCTGCCCGACGCCGGAAACAGAAAACCGTCGAGGCGGCGGAAATCACACGCCATACCCTCCGCCTCCAGGATCGATTGGATACGGCCAATAGCGGCCGACTGGCTTTGATAGTAAATCCGCGCCAGTTCCTCGCCGCGCAATTTGATCAGTTCCGAAAAATAGTCATCGCAGATCGATGACAGGTGCGCGGTGGTGCGGGCCGTCATGCCGCTTCCGATCCGGCCGCGATCGAGCACCGCCACCTTTTGCCCGGCGATGGCCAGTTCGTAGGCGACCGACAGTCCAACAATGCCAGATCCGACGACCACGACATCGACCTGTTCACTCCGCTCGAGCGGAACCGCATCAGGCGCGACTTCGGTTCTCGCCCAAACGGATACAGTCCTTTCGTCGCCGACATTCATGGCGGAGCCCTTCATACCCGACATTCGGATAAACGGACGCCAGGATTCAAAGTTCCTTGACGCCTGAATGCCTGCGTAAGCTTGACGTCACCGCCGGTCCGCCCCGACGCGTTGTGAGCCGGCCTGGCTGGGGCGGTGCGATGCACTTTACGTGGCCGTCACACCAAAAGCGTTGCGCTGCCCCAGGCGATCAGGGCGATGCCGGCTGCCCGGCCGACCCACTGGCCGGCAGGAAACGCCTTTTCAACCAGCACCAGAATGGCGAGCCCGGCAACCCACACCAGGTTCATGATGCCACCCACGAACAATAACGCCATCAGCATCCAGCAGCATCCGACACAGAACGCCCCGTGCAGCGCGCCCAAACGCAGCGCGCCAAGTGTGTGGGGACGCCAGTGGCGGGAAAGGAACGCCGTCGGCTTCCTGCAATGCGACAGGCAGGCGTTCTTGAGCGGCGAGAGCTGATACAGGCCCGCGGCGATCAGGACGATGCCTGAAAGCCAGCGGCTCTGCGAACTCATCGTCGCCGCGGTAACGAATGCCTCGCGTTCGAGCAGCCAATGCAACGCAGCTGCCGCGACGGAGAACCCCAGCCAGACCAGGAGATAGCCTGCCATGAATACGCCGGTGGGCGCGAGCTTGTCCTGGATCTGCCCTTGTGCGAGCGCATGGCGATGCACGCGCGCATAGAGCAGGACAGTCGGCGCCGCGCTCGGAGACATCATGGCGATCATCATGACCCACCACATGGCGATCATCAGCGCCCAGTTCGCCGCCCCCCAGACCCGCGGTTCCGTCGCCGTGGCCATTGCGCTCATGTCCATGCCGGGCATGTCCATGCCAGACATATCGGAGGTCATGTCGGCGGTTTGCTGGTGGGGGAATAGCGCGACCCTCGTCATCTCCCACGCATTCATGCCGAGCCCTGCACCGGCGACGATATAAAGCCAGCCCAGCAGGCACAGCGCCGCCACGCCCGCAATCGTGATGACGCGGTCGCGTCTGAGCAGCCGTTCCAGTGGCGACCCACCGTCCATGCGGCGCGTCAGGCCCGCACCACCCCGTGATTGTTGAGATGCAGCCGGGCGAACTGGCCGTAACTGTCCTTCATATTCACCTGAACCGGCCCGCTGGTTGTGCTTGAAGCGCTGCCGATCTCGGCGACCGCATATTCGAAGCCGTTCGGCAACACGATCTGAGCGCGCGAGTCCGCGCCCGTCACCTTGTTGCGAATTGGTTCGCCGACCGTTTCGATGTAGTCCTTGACGAAGATGCGGCCCCTGCGGCCGTCGATATCGAGGTCGAGATCGATCTTGGTGAAAACCGGCTCATTCATTTTTGTCACGGTTGAGGCGTAGACGGCGAACATCGTCGCGAACGGGTCGGTGTCCTGGCCGGTCATGATGCGCAGCAGCGCTTGACGCTGCCGGTCGGTTGCATTCTCGTCGACGAAAGCGATGGCTTCGCCATTGCCTTCGTGGATCGCGCCAGGCCATTTGAAGATCGCGGCGATCCGCAGGCCGTCGAGAGCGGTTTCGCCATGATGACCTTCGTCAATCTGGATGCCCGCCACCGCATGGCAATGGCCTTTGTCGGGCAGCGCATTGAATTGACAGTTGCAGCCATATTCGCAGGTGCAATTGACGAGTTCCCGTCCCTTGATTTCCCAAGACGTCATGCTGTCCTCCCTGATGCGAAGTATTAGACCATCATCATACACCTGCGCCGGCCGTGCCGCCATCCTGTGGCGCCAAGAGTGATCGCGACAAGAGGCGGCAGGCCAATGCGGTTTCTTGTCGAATTTGGGTGAACATACCCCCCGGAGATGGCGGGGCGATATCGGAACGGCAGACGTGGGTCGAAACAAGCGTTTCCGAGCGCAACCCGCCAAGGTCCGGAAATGACCCCAGAAGGGGCGTTCGGCAGCGATCCGAGCAGCAAGGATTTGGCAGGACCGGAAATCGGCATGGAATGCCGCAATCATCATCATGTCCCGTCCAAGTTGTGGACACTTCCTTCTCAAAGGCGCACTCTTGGCATGCGAAACGCGAGCCAGAGTTTCGTCCAACGCTTCACATGCCTGACTTGCGTCGGTGATTGTCTGACCTATCCGGATACTTCCGGATGGGCAGACCTCACATTGTGTCGCCTATCCGTGATCAGGCTACGGCCTAAGGCACGTTGCAGCCCGTTCCGGATCAACTGGGAGGTAAACAACATGCCTGATTTTCAGCGCAGAGAACTTCTTGTTCAAGGAAGCGCGGCTCTTGCCGCAATTGCTGCTCTCTATACCTCGCGTCGGGCTTACGCTTTTCCAACACGGCCGAGCGAGGAAGTTATTCCGTGGCTGGATCAGCCGACCAAAAATCCCGATCCGGTGGGTATCCAGAAGCAGCTTGTCTGGGAGGATTTGGATAGCTGGATAACGCCAAACGACAAGTTCTTCAGCATCTCGCATTTCAACCGACCAACGATCGACGAGAAGACATGGTCGATGGAGATCGGAGGCTTGGTCAAGAAGCCCTTGGAGTTAACGCTCGCCGACATCAGGGCGCGACCGCGGCAGGAGGTCGTTTTCACAGTGGAATGCTCGGGCAACCACGGATTTCCCTTTTTCACCGGCGGCATCGGCAATGCCCGTTGGGCAGGGACGCCGCTCGCCCCGATCCTCGAGGAAGCCGGTGTTCTGGAGAAGGGCATCGAGGTCGTCTTTTTCGGTACCGACACAGGCGAGGTCCCGATACGCGACGTCAAGATGCAGCAGAACTTCGCTCGTAGCATGTCGCTCGCCGACGCGATGAACCCCGACAATCTCCTCTGCTATGAAATGAATGGAGCCGCCTTGCCGGCGGCCAATGGCTTCCCGGTACGGCTCATTGCTCCAGGCTGGTACGGGATCGCCAACGTCAAGTGGCTAAAACGCATCGAGGTTCGCGATACGCGGTTCATGAGCCTTCTGATGGCCCGTGACTATGTCACCATCCGGGAGGAGGACCACAACGGCGAGACCGTATGGGCCGAGACTTCGGTCGGGCGAGCGCTGATAAAGTCCGCGCCCGCGAAGGTTACCCGGAAAGATTCAGATTACTCCATCATTGGAGCAGGCTGGGGGGCGCCGATCGAACGGGTCGAAGTGCAAATCGATCAGGGGCCTTGGGCACCAGCGACCATTGACCACAGTGAGGAGGCAGAACACGCCTGGAAAATTTGGTCCCTGGATTGGGCAAATCCCTCTCCTGGAGAACACACGGTGACCTCGCGCGCGGTCAGCACCACGGGACAAATTCAACCGGCGATGGACGATCCCTTGATTGCCAAGAAACACACATACTGGGAAAGCAATGGCCAGGTGACGCGCCGCGTGCGTATCGGCTAGCGCATTTTGCAGCCACATGGAATCATTTGGCGTCCGCATAAATGCGGCAAAACAGATAGTTAGAGCGGGTTACCGGTTCCAGAGAACCGGAACCAGTCTAAGAACTTGCTGCCGTGTGACAATTTGCGTTTGGGTCACCCAGGAGGAGGCTGCCTGATCCGAAAGCTGGCACCGCTCTATATCGAGCATGACGGGTGTAGGCCGTAGATCCTCTTCGCGACGATACCGCTCCCCGAAATCGGCAGCGGAGCCCTTCAGCTTGGTGATGGAGGCGATGGCAGACTTGTCCGGTGGCGCAACCCTTGGCCACGTCGCCTCCGCGCGCCATCTCGGCAAGCCCCCTCACCGCTCTATCGTACTGATCTCCGCATCGACCAGGCACCAAGGCGCATAGCGGAAGTCGCGGATCTGAACGACCTGCTCGTCCCGCCATTCGACCAGCATGAAGCCGCGCACGGCGCCGTCCGGCTCCCAGGGTTGCGGATGAGGATCGCCGGCCGGCCGCCGACAAAGCCCAGCGACAGCGCCCAATCGGTCGCGCGGTCGTAATTGCCGAAATAGGTCGACACCTCGGCCTTGCCGCGCAGGCGGACGCGGTTGACCAGCGGTTTGCGCGAGTGGATGTCCGCCCGGCGAATCGGTCGAGATCGCATCACGCAGCGTTGACGTTGCCATCCGCGTGTGGTCGTCATACTCCGGGGTAGGGGGCAAGCAGCGCAATGGCCAGAGTCACGAAGGTTGATTCTAAATCTTACTACAACACTCTTCCGCCGCTCGGACACGAGTGTGGTGACATCTGGCGCAACCTGCCTTCGTTCGGAATGCTCGGCGAGACCCCGTGCGCTGGCATAGTCATAACTCCAGCATGTGATCTTAGTTGGCAGAAATCCGACACCCTGACCTACCTGCCAATTGTCCCCATTCGGACCTTCTTCTCGATGGAAGCGGCTTTACCGGCGGTTATTGAGCGGGTATGCGCAAACCTTCAGACCATCGGGTACGAGTTGCGGCCTGAGTGGTCAGCTCAGACGTACGTGCCCCCATCTGGCGAGGAACTGACGTCCCTACAGACGGGTTTGGAGCAGTATCGTTCAGCGCAACAGCGTCCGGCGAAGGTGCTGGCGGCAATCGACCGCACCGTGGCGGGCATTGAGATTTTGCATGCTATCACGCACTCAGAATTGAACCCGATCGCAAGCGAGAAACTAAGCGTCCATTTTGGTGCTGAATGGGCCAAGATAAAGGATCGATTGATACGGAACAGTTACTCTCCTGCTCTTCATTTTCTTCCACATGATGGTCAGAATGCGGTATTCAGCGGTGTCCGAGAGCATTCGGTTGTACTCTTCCGCTACCCTATCACGGTACCCGTAAAGATGCTCAACTATGCAGAAGAGACTAGCGACTCCGCATGGGCTGATCGCGTTGAATCTCTGAACCTGTCTAGCACGATGAAAAACGCGTTCTTTTCGGCGCGACCGGTCAAGATGCTGTCATTAAAGGCGGCATTTCTTTCCGACCTTCTCACCCGGTTCTCTGCCTTATACAACCGCATTGGATCGCCTGATTTCACCAAAGAAACAGTTGATCTTTACTCATCGCAGGTGGACATTTGATGGAATACGTCAGCCTTACTCGAGAAACTTGCTCTTGGTTGTTAACACATCCTGAGGCGCTAAGTGCATTGGCAGATATCCTCTTGAATGGAGATCTTTCTGGACTCGCCAGAGCCGACTTAGCGGCAGGCCCATTGAGGTTGTCCGGGGCGGAGGATGGTCGGATACTTGCGATCTGGAATGCAGAGTACCTCTCGAACACCGGCAGCGAAAGCTGGGGCATCTTCCGTTTAGAAGGTGCCCTGTCGATTGCTTCGCATCCCAAAATAGGCCCGCAGGTAATCGAGCGTTTTGTCTATGTTATAAGCCAGCGCCTGCAAGGGCTCATGATCGAAGGCGACTTCATACATCGCGCGCGGCCGAATGGATCCCATACTTGCCTCGCCGGCCGCGGTAACGACGCAAGGCACTACTCGGTCTGTTATTATGAAGCGGCGCCAGGCTTCAGTGGTCTCACTTCGCGGTCGCTTATCGGCATAGGGCCTGAGCACGATTTCGACGAGTTGACGAAGGGAATCGAGCCGGAAATACTCCGGATTGTATCTCTGGTGGAAAAGTGCAATTCGCTCGTAGATCGGCAGGTAAGGCGCCCGGCGCTGGAGGATGAACAATTCGCCCAGCTTCGGAATGCTGTTATGCCCGCTGATGCGGACTCGGGGTTCCTGAGCAGCATCACCGTGACAACGAGCACGTATGAAGATCGTGTCGTAAATCCGTACGAAACACTGCACTGGACTTTTGATCAGTGGCTACGAAGCGGCGTTCTGAACCCGGCTCAACGTCGGGCCATTTCTGTTGACATTCTGCATTCGCACCCAGTCAGGATCATCGGTCCTGCTGGTTCAGGCAAGACGTTGCTGATGCAATTGATAGCGTTGCGGTACCTCAATGAACACAGGGCCAATGGGCAGCCCTTGAAGGTGGCCTATATTGTCCACAATGCGGCAATGGCTGCTACAGTGTTAGATCGTTTCAAGGCCCTTGGAGGCGAGGAATACCTTACCGGCACTGATCAGGAATTGATCGTCACGACTTTAGGAGAGTACGGTCGCCGTCGTATTGAACTAGACGAGCAGATGGTGATCGACCGCGATGCACAGAAAACGAAAGAGTTCCAATTTTTGCAAGTGCGGAGCGCTCTGCAGAAGGTTATGAACACTCGTCCTCAGCTTTTCGAGGAAAGCGAACTTCTAAAGCAAGTATGGAAAGAAGATGAGCTTTTTATTGCCTTCGCAGTCCTAGTTACTGCTGAAATATCAGCAGTCATCAAAGGCAGAGGGCTAACTGACGAAAGGGACCGGTATATAAACGCAGAGGTCCCTTTTAGTAGATTTCATAGAATCCTAAACCAAACGGAGCGCGCTGTCGTTTTTGACTGTTTTGAGAATTATCACGCTGTTGTTTTTGAGCAGTACGGTATGCTGGATTCTGATGACATAGCATTGTCGCTGGCTGGTCGGCTTAAAACGCCGGTGTGGGAGTTGAAAAGGCGCTCCGAAGGGTATGATCTCGTTTTGGTAGACGAGGCGCAACTCTTCAACGAAAACGAAAGACGAGTGTTTCCGCTCTTAACGAGCAATTCGGCAAAGCACGTTCCGATAGCGCTGGCGCTAGACGAGGCGCAAGAGCCGTTCGGTCTTTCCGCCGCTGGCTTGGGCGCGTTGGGAATTTCAGACATTGAGAACGAGAAGCTGCCCTCGAACCATCGCTCAACAAAAGAAATCATAAGTCTCGCCTTCTTCGTTATCCAAAGGACCACCGACCTTTTTGGTAGCGAGTTCCCAGACTTCACGGGCACGGATGATGCCTCTGTTCCGTCAGATCACCCGCTAGCAAGCCCCCCGGTCATTGTGACGCGCAATGAAGATCAGACCTTCGCAAAATTCCTGGTAAAGACAGTACAGAAACTTCGCTCGAAGAATGTTAGACAGATTGCCGTCATCTGTCATTCGGAGACATATTGGAAAGATATTTTAGATAGTTTTACAGAGTCAAAACTCCCACTGCATGTGATAACGCAGAGAGGGGAAAAGATTGTACCCGACCAACCCCTTGTTGTGCTTAGCCGCCCATCCTTCGTTGGTGGGCAGGAGTTCGATGCGGTGGTACTGGTCGGACTTGAGCAAGGGATTATGCCGCCACGAGTCGTTAATAACCCGCCGCTTGCAGCTGCCCTTGAGCAGCAGGTACTACGAGAAATCTACCTGACTGTGTCGCGCGCCCGATTCCGGGTTGTCGTGGCCATCAACAGAGGCGGAACTCCGAATACTGCGATAGCGGCGGCGCGTGACGCGGGAATGATTACTCATGGGTCAATCGTCTGACCCACATCGAAAGCGACCGGTTCGATGCCGCGTCGTTCCCCGCTCCTCCCAGCCAAGGGACAGTAGCGCGGAAAACTTCAGTTTCGAACGATCCAGTTTTCAGAGGCAGAGTAAGTGGCCCACGAAACGAGATTCGAACCGCCATTGCGTAGTCTGCTTTCGGCGCAAGCAGACATATTCACCGGAGATTTCGGCGTCGACTCTAGGCCCCAAGCGGAAGGTTCCACCCGCGACCGCAACGGGTGGCTGTGCCAGAAGCCACCTCAATAATAGCGAAGCCGGTGGCGCAACCTTGGCCCTGTCGCCTCCGCGCGCCATTTCCGCACCATTTCCAGCGCTCGCCTCACCTCTCCACGGCCCTGATTTCCGCATCTACCAGGCACCACGGTGCATAGCGGAAGTCGCGGATCTGGATGACCTCCTCGCCCGCCCATTCAACCAGCACGAAGCCGCGCACGGCGCCGTCGGCCGCTTGCGGGTCGCGGATGAGGATCGCCGGCCTGCCGTCGACGAAGCCGAGCGACAATGTCCAGTCGCTGATACGATCGTAATTGCCGAAATAGGTCGACGCCTGGGCCTTGCCGCGCAGGCGGACGCGGTTGACGACATCGAGCCGGACGTCCTCTGCGATCAGTGCCCTGACCGCGTCGAAGTCGCGCGCGTTGAACAGGTCGACATAGCGCCGCAGCCGGCGCTCGTCATCGGCGTCGAGCCTCGGCGCGAGCGCCTGCTCGGGCTGCAGCGCCAGCAGCTTGAGCTGCGCCCGCCCGCGATGCAGCGCGGCCTTGGTGGCGGCGAGCGTCGCGCCGGTCACCTCGCAGGTCTCATGCAGGCTGAGGCCGAGCACGTCGACCAGGATCACGGCGCTGCGCTGCGGCACCGAAAGCTGCATGAAGGAGCGCAGGCCGGTCTGGGCGGCGAGCCGGCTGTCGGCGCTGCCGGAGGGATCCTCGATGACGCTCATGTCGGCCTCGGTCATGCGCGACCTTTCCCGATTGCGCCGCCGCAGATGATCCTGCGCGGCATTGTGGGCGATGCGAAACAGCCATTGCTCCGGCCGTTCGACCATCGCACCGCCGTCGATCGCCTGCAGCGCGTTGATCAGCATCTCCTGGACGATGTCCTCGCCGTCGATCACCGAGCCGGCCATGCGCGCGCAGTAGCGATGCAGCCTTGGCCGCAACCCGACGAGCATCGCCTCCAAAGTCGCCCTGTTCATTTTCGGCATAGCATCCCGTTTCTGCGCGAGCGGCATGGCAGGCGCTATCCCGCCTTCTGATCCGCCAGCATACGGTAATTGCCGATGACTTTGACAGGCGATCGCATTGCCGGGGTCGAACGGCGTTCGGCGTGGTTTTCCGCAAATGCCTTGAAGGCGGCAAGCCCGGTCAGCGCCGACGAATCGCCGTTCTGGCCGACGATGTGGACGAACGAGCCGTCGTCCAGCTCGAGCACGAGATAGCGCACCGTCGGCGGTGCCGCCTCGCCCAGCGCTTCGAACACTTTTTCGACCAGCGCGCGGTTATCTTCCAGGTCGGCTTGGTTCACACCGTATCGAATGAGCGCGTAGTCCATTGTCGTCTCCTGACTGGTTGGTATGAACGAAGGACGACCGGCTGCGCTGAAAAGATTCTCCTTGTGGAAGAATCTTTTCGGTTGCCCGCATCGTCTTTCCCGCGTGGGCGGCTGCGCGGCAGCCATCAAGCAGGAGCGACGATCATGCATATCCAGTTTGCCGAGCTTCCGGTATTCGACCAGGACCGCGCCAAGGCGTTCTACACCAGGCATCTCGCCTGTCAGGTCCTGGCCGACCAGAAGATGGGCGATGGCGGCTGGCGCTGGATCGAGCTGGCATTTCCGCATGCCGTGACGAACCTGCATTTCATCAGGCGCGCCGACGACGCCCCCGGCGCGGAGCCCGTATTGGTGCTGGTCGACGAAAATGTCGGGGCAATGAGCGCGGCGTTGAAGGCGGGCGGCGTCGAAATCATCACCGATCCGCATGAGGCGCCGTGGCAGCCGGGGCGCACGGTGGCGGAGTTTCGCGACAGCGAAGGCAACCGCATGGTCCTCGCCAGCCGATAAGCCACCGGAGCCCTCTGTCCGGGGGGCGTCCTACCTAAGTCCTACCTCCGGCCGGACCATCGGCCGTGCTTCCTTCGTATTATTATTTCGTGACCGCTGCGCGCCGGAACCTTCCCTTGCATCGGGCGTTCGGGCGCTGTATTCGCGCTGCCTCATATTTAGGCAGGCGGAGGATATGCGAATAAGGGCGGGTGGCAAAACAAACATGGGCCGGGGAGGAGCATCTTACCATGTCGAACCGTAAAATCGGAATGTCCCACAGTTTGGGGCTGCGCGTCGCTGACCTCAAATCCAGAATGCAAACTGCCCAGATTACCGAGCACGAAATCAAGACGTTTCAAAAGGTTGCCGCCATTATGGGCGGCGCCAAAGGCTCACTGCGCCTCGATGCGGACGATCTGATTGCCGCATCCTTCCTTGTCGATCCCGTGGAAGATCTCCCGCTCTCCAGTTGACGGCGCTGAACGCGGGTCGAAATCCTATCGGGTTTGAACCTGCGATTGCCGCCAGCGGAGCATCCGCCAGCCCAGGCCGCATGCGAGGATGACGTTGGCCAGCGCCAGACCAGAAAGCGCGGCCAACGTCCCATGCGGGCCGAAGCGCTCCAGCAGCAATGCGCCGGCCGAGGGTGCCGCCGCCTGGGCGATCAGGCTCGGCATGGCGAGGCGGCCCATCAGCTTCGCGTAGCCGTTCGAGCCGAACAGCGCGAGCGGCAACGTCCCCCGCGCGATGGATTCCAGGCCGATGCCCGCGCCATAGAAGCCGAGCGCCAGCGGGATGATTGGCATGCCGGCCCAGAGCGCCGAAACGCCGATCGCCACAAACGTAACCGAGGCGAACTTGGTCAGGATCGGATGGTGGTAGCGCGCGATGGTCATCTCGATCGCGCGCGCCGCCACCTGGGACGGGCCGACCAGCGCGCCGAGCCCGACGGCCGCGGCCAGCGCCATGCCGCTGCCTTGCAGGATGGTGAGCAGATGCACCGACACCGTCGAGGAGATCACCGCCGCAAGCGTAAGGGTGGCGGCCAGAACGATGATGATCGACGGATCGGGATTGCCTTCGCCGGCCGGCGTCACCTCTTTCAATCCTGGCCCGACCGGCAATCCTGGCCCGACTGCCGGTTGCGGCGCCTCGCGGGGCAGGATCACGAGATAGAGCGGAAGCGCAATCACCAGCTGAAAGACAGCGTAGGCCAGGCAGGTGCCGCGCCAGCCGACCTCCCCAAGAAGCCAGGCCGAAATCGGCCAGCAGATCGTACTGGCAAAACCGCCGAACAGCGTCAGCGTGGTAATGGCGGAGCGCGCGCCGTGGCCGTAGTGGCGCCCAAGCGTCGCGAAAGCGGCATCGTAGAGCCCAGCCCCCATGCCCAGTCCGATGACCAGCCAGGCTGCGATATAGGCCGCAAGATTAGGGGCGAGAGCCAGCCCGATCTGGCCGAGCCCGATGGATGCGGCGCTGAACACCAGAACGTTGCGGCCGCCATGCCGCTCGATCGACGACCCGACGCGCGGCGAGATCAATCCTGCCGTGAGCAAGCCGAGGGACAGGCCGCCGACAACCCATGCCAGCGGCCAGCCGGTATCGGAGGAGACCGCCGGCGCGATGACCGCGGGAAGATAGTAGGAAGACCCCCACGCCATGATCTGCGTCAGGCCAAGCGCGGTGATGATCGCGCCGCGGCTGCGCAAGATGGTGGGCGAAGGCGCCAGAAGGCTCATGCCGCGACGCTGCAGCCGCAGCCGCTTTTGCCGACCGCCTTCGCCTCGGCGTCGGCGACACAGCAGGCGCCCGAAGCCGCCGGCGCCGGACCGCCGCAGCAACCCTTGTCGACAATGCCGATCCTCGGCACGGTGCAGACGCCGGTCTCGGGCAGCACGAACTGGACATTGTCGGCCGCAACCATGTCGCCGGCAATCGCCGCGGCGACGGAGCGCACCTGCTCATACCCGGTCAGCAGCAGGAAGGTCGGCGCGCGGCCATAGCTCTTGATGCCGACTGTGTAGAACCCATGCTCGGGATGGCTGAGCTCGCGGTGACCGTGCGGCGGCACGTCGCCGCAGGAATGTTCGTTGGGATCGATCAGCGGTCCCAGCGCCTTGACGCTTTCCAGCCACGGATCGAGTTCGAGCCGAAGCTCGCGCGTCAGCGACAGATCGGGGCGCTGTCCGGTCGCGGCGATGATGCGGTCGACCGGGCCAATCCGCTGCAAGCCGTCCTTGGTCTGGCCTTCGACGACCAGCCGGCCGTCGGCATCGCGGATCGAAACGGCTGCAAAGCCCGTCACCAGTCTGACGCCGCGGCTCTCGGCGAGTTCGCGCACTTCGGCGCCGAGTTCGCCGCGTGCCGGCAATTGGTCGGCATCGCCGCCGCCATAGATGCGCACCAGGTCGGTGCCGCGCGTTGTCCAGATGAAGGCCGTGCCGGGCTCCATATCCGCCAGCCTGGCGAGATCCAGCAAGGCATTGGCGGCCGAATGGCCGGAGCCGGCGACCAGCGTCGTCTTGCCGGCATAAAGGCTGCGGTCGCGGCCGAGGATGTCGGGGATGCCGTAGGCGATGCGATCGGCAAATTGCGCTTCGCCTACGGCATGAATTCCGCCGGCGCCGAGCGGGTTCGGCATCTGCCAGGTTCCCGAAGCATCGATGACGGCGCGGGCGCTGTCGCGCCGCGTGCCACTGGCGGTTTCGATCACCAGCATGAACGGCCGGTTTTCGCGTTCCTTGCTCAGCACCTTGTCGGCGCCCCAGCGCGAGATGCCGACGACCCGGGCACCGGTTTCGATCGACGGCGACAATTGCGGAAGCTTTGCAAGCGGCTCGAGGTAATCCGCGACGAGGTCGTTCGCGGTCGGGAATGCCTCAGGCTCCGGCATCCGCCAGCCACGCGCCTCGAGCAGGCTTCTAGACGCCTGATCGACGCAATAGCGCCAAGGCGTGAACACCCGGACATGGCCCCAATCCCTGAGGTTGGATGCAACCCTATTGCCGGCTTCGTAGACTTTGACAGGAATACCTTGCGCGATGAGGTGGACCGCTGCCGCCAGGCCGACCGGCCCGGCGCCGATCACCGCGACGGGAAGCCTTTCGATCATCTCCATATCTTCCGTCCTTCCGGTAGTTTCGAATTACAATGCCAAAAAATTACGCCGCCGTCTTGGCCGTCGCTTCCACCGAAGCCGGCGCACAGGTGGCGTCGGCGCAGCATTCGTCCGCGAGGTATCCGATGAGCCCGTTCATGGCGGGATAGTTGGCCCGGCAGATCAGCGTCGTCGCCTGCCGCTCCTGTGTCACCAGGCCGGTGTCGACCAGCCGCTTGAGGTGATGCGACAGCGTCGAGGCCGCGATGCCGAGCCTGTCCTGGATGCGCCCGACCGGCAGCCCTTCATCGCCCGCCCGCACAAGCGTCCGATAGAGCTGCAACCGCGTCGGGCTGCCGAGGGCTTCCAGTTGCGAGGCTGCTTTTTCGAGTATCATGGAAACACCTTAGCTCCGAGAGCCCACGACGTCAACGCTTATTTCGAACATTCTCGAATAACCGGACAATCGCCGTCTCGTTTGCGCCAACCGCCCGCCTCAAATCGACCGCTGATTTACCCGTCTGGCAAGCTCTTCCGCGCTTTCGACGCGTTCGGAATATCGGTTGGTGAGATAGGCCGACCGGTCGCGCAGAAGAAGCGTGAATTTCATCAGCTCCTCCATCACGTCGACGATGCGGTTGTAGTAGGGCGAGGGCTTCATGCGCCCGGCCGCATCGAATTCGTTGAATGCCTTTGCCACCGACGATTGGTTGGGGATCGTAAACATGCGCATCCAGCGGCCCAGGATACGCAGTTGGTTGATGGCATTGAAGCTTTGTGAGCCGCCGGAAACCTGCATGACGGCAAGCGTCCGGCCCTGGGTGGGACGCACCGAGCCCAACGACAATGGCAGCCAGTCGATCTGCGATTTCATGATACCGGTCATTGAACCGTGACGTTCGGGCGAACACCAGACCTGACCTTCGGACCAGAGCGAGAGCTCACGCAGCTCTCTCACCTTGGGGTGATCGGCGGGCGCCGAATCCGGCAGCGGCAGACCGGCAGGGTTGAAGATACGGACTTCAGCGCCAAGCCAGGTCAAGATACGTGCCGCTTCCTCAGTGGCCATGCGGGAATAGGAACGCTCCCGCAAGGAGCCGTAGAGCATCAAGATCCGAGGCTTGTGGGCCGAGGCGGCCACATCGAACAGCGCAGATGCATCGATTGCCGGGAGTTGCTCCATATCTATGTTTGGCAGGGACCCTGCGTGATCGACTGGTTTCATGGCTTCAAAGCTTTCTTATTTCGAGTTTCATCGAAATAGATAGGCGTGATACGTCGTGGCGTCAAAGCAAATTTCGAGAAATGTCGAAATACTCTAGGCGACGCGCTTGCCGCTGGCGTCGACGACGACCTCGCCGTCCTCCTTGGTGAAGGGGCCGATATCCGGATTGAGCAGGATATCGAGCACCGCTTCGGAGGGTCGGGCGAGCATGGTGCCGAGCGGCGTCACCACGATCGGCCGGTTGATCAGGATCGGATGCGCCAGCATAAAATCGAGGATCTCGTCGTCGCTCCACTTCGGGTCGCCCAGGCCAAGCTCGGCATAAGGCGTGCCCTTTTCGCGCAGCAATTGGCGCGGCGTCATGCCCATCGCTGCGATCAGTTCGACGAGCTTTTCGCGCGACGGCGGGGTTTTCAGATACTCGATCACCTCCGGCTCCTCGCCGGACTGCCTGATCATGGCCAGCGTGTTGCGCGAGGTGCCGCAATCGGGGTTGTGGTAGATGGTGACGGTCATTGCGCAGCTTTCATCTGTCCGACTGGTTTCGGTTGGGCGAGCAGCCACCCTGCCAATGCCATGGCGAGCAACGCGCCCAAAAGCTCGGCGGCGATGAAGCCCGGCAGATCGGTGGGACGGATCCCGGCAAAAGTGTTGGAGAACGCGCGGGCGATGGCGACGGCCGGGTTGGCAAAGGATGTCGACGCGGTGAACCAATAGGCGGCGGTGATATAGAGCCCAACCAGCCAAGGGATAGAATCCGGGCGCGAACGCAGGCCGGCAAGAATGGTGAAGACCAGCCCGAAGGCGGCGACCAGCTCCGCAATCCATTGGCCGCCTCCGGTCCGCACCGTCGCCGACACTTCCAGGATCGGCAATTCGAACATTGCATGCGCCAGGAACGTTCCAGCGATGCCGCCGGCAATCTGGGCGGCGACGTAGGCCAGCGCTGCGTTCGTTTCGATTTCACGCCGAAGCGCGAACACCAGCGTCACCGCCGGGTTGAAGTGCGCTCCGGAGATCGGCCCGAATATGGTGATGAGCACGACCAGGATCGCCCCGGTCGGCAAGGTGTTGCCGAGCAGCGAGACGGCGACATCGTTGCTCAGCCTGTCAGCCATGATGCCGGAACCGACCACAGTGGCGACCAGCAGAGCCGTGCCGAGGGCCTCGGCAACAAGGCGCCGGGAAAGCTGAACCACCTCAGCCGGCCTTCGGCAGATTGCGGCCGATCTCGTCGAGGCGCTTCTGCAGCGCAAGTCTGTCGACCGCATTGATCGGCAGGCTGACAAAGATCGAAATTCGGTTGTTGAGCATGCGGTAGGCTTCGGCGAAGGCGAGATGCTTTTCCGCCTCGGTGCCTTCGACGGCTGCAGGATCAGGTACGCCCCAATGCGCCGTCATCGGTTGCCCGGGCCAGACCGGACAGGATTCGTTGGCGGCATTGTCGCAGACCGTGAAGACGAAATTCATCTCTGGGGCACCTGGCTCCGCAAACTCTTGCCAGTCTTTCGAACGGGCGAACGACGTGTCGTAGTTGAGGCTTTTCAAAAGCTGAAGGGCGTAAGGATGAACCTCTCCCTTCGGATGCGATCCAGCCGAATAGGCCTTGAACTTGCCTGCGCCGACGCGGTTCAGGATCGCCTCGGCGAGAATCGACCTTGCCGAATTGCCGGTGCAGAGAAAAAGAACATTGTATGGCTCGCTCATCGCGCACCTCCCTTCTAGCAGTTGCAGGTCACAGCCTGGATCACAGGCTGGCAAAGTTCCGGCGCGCCATTGCAGCAGTCCTCCATCAGGTAGGCCAGCAGATCGCGAAAGCCGGCCATATCGGCGAAATAGCGCACGCTGCGGCCCTCCCGTTCGGTCCGCACCAGGCCGGCATGCGACAGGATCTTGAGATGGGCCGACATCGTATTCGGGAACGCGGCGAGCCGCGAAGCGATCTCGCCCGCCGGCACGCCGTCGGCTCCAGCCCGCACCAAAAGGCGAAAAACGTCCAGCCGGGTTTCCTGGCCGAGCGCGGCAAGCGCCGAAAGGGCGAGTGTCTTGTCCATAATTCCAGGATTCCAGAAATGGCGAAGAGAGTCAACGCGCCTCTGCCAGCGACCCAAGGCAATCTCTCAGTTTTGAATTCGCCCTCTAAGCGTTTGCGTTGCCCCTCACCTGCCTGCCGGCATCCTCTCCCCGTATAGTGACGGGGAGAGGGGCCTCGTCATCGGTGATTTCGCCAAACATCGGCGGTGCAGAAACGACGCCAACGCTGCGGCCAGCCCCTTCTCCCCGTCACTATACGGGGAGAAGTGCCCGGCAGGGCGATGAGGGGCGGCGCCGACTTGTACAACTGATCGTATCCGACACATCGAAGCGATGCCAGCAGCCCTCGGCGGCTCGCTCGACCAAATCAGCCAGGCACCGTGGCGGCAATGGCATCAGCGCGGCCAAGACCGGCAACCGCTTTCCTGACCCGCTGCAGATGCGCCTGGCGTCCGGCGGCCGAGACGCTGTCCATCCGGTAGAGCGCCAGGAATTTGGTCCGGCACAGCGGATGGCAGACGGAGCGGAAGCCGCGCAGCAGGGTTCGCCGGCCGGGCTGTCCCATGATCCACGACATCAGCGGCGTGGCACCGCATGTGGTCATCGCCACCACCCGGCGTATGTGCCGCAATTTGGGCCGCGGACCGCGTCGTGCGGTCGGCATCTCGAAAGCGAAGCCCGGCACCAGCACACGCTCCAGCCAGCCTTTCAGCATCGCCGGCACGCCATACCACCAGGTCGGGTAAATGAAGACGACCGCCTCGGCCCAGATCAGCTCCTGCGCATGTTCGTGCACCGGTTGCAGGTTCGCCGCCTTGTCGTGGTAACCGCGCCATTCCTGCGTGCGCATGACTGGATCGAAGCCGGTCGCATGGAGATCGAGCAGGTGGACCTGATTGCCCCTTTCGGCAAGCGTCTCCAGCACCGTATCGCGCACGGCGCCGTTGAAGCTGTCGGTGCAGGGATGGCAATAGACGACGAGGACCTTCATCTTGCGCTCAGCCCGGTCGGTCGCCAGAGGATCGCGGTGCTGCATGCAAGCGCGTCGCATGCAAACAAGCCACCCGCAGACATAGTCGATCAGCTGTTTTCATGCGAAGCCCCGCAGCCCCATATCAAGACGCAACACCTCCAGTCGCGTCAAGCCCCGCTCGTTCGCTCAAGGAAAATTGCGCAGACATGGGCTTGCTGGAGGGCGCTGTCCCGCATGCCTTGAGGTACTCCGCGGGATGCGGCGCTGCGGAGTATCATGCCCAAGAACTCCCAGCATTGTTCCCAGAATGTCTGCGCCCTAGCTTCAGGGCGTGTTCAAAGCGTCAGGAGAAAACGATGCAGACAGGAAAACTGAGCGGCAAGATCGCCTTGGTGACGGGCGCCTCCTCCGGCATCGGCGAGGCCACCGCCTTGGCGCTGGCGGCCGAGGGCGCCACGCTGGCGATTGCCGCGCGGCGCACTGAGCGCCTGGACGATCTGGCGAGGCGGATCCGTGAGACCGGCAGCACCGCGCTGCCGATTGCCGTCGACGTCACCGACGAAGCGCAAGCCACGGCGATGGTCGAACGGGTCCTGCAGGAGTACGGCCGGCTCGACATTCTGCTTGCGGTTGCCGGCGTCGGCGTCGCCGCGCCGTTCCGCAATACGACGCCGGAAGAATACCGCCGGATGGTCGACGTCAACATTCTGGGCCTGCTTTATCCGATCCATGCGGCGCTGCCGTCGATGCAACGGCAAGGCGCCGGCCACATCGTCGTCGTTTCTTCCGGCACCGGCCGTTATATCCACCCTTCGGTGGTCTATTCCGGCACCAAGCACGCGGTAAGCGCGATGGCGGAATCGCTTCGCCGCGAGATCGGCAAGGACGGCATCCGCGTGACCTGCATCGAGCCTGGCGCCGTCAAGACCGAGTTCACCCAGAATATGCGCGCCGATGTGCGCCAGGCGGTCGAGCTAAGGCTTGGCGACATGGAGCAGCTGGAAAGCGAGGACATCGCCGCCGCCATCCAGTATGCGGTGACGCAGCCGCCACGGGTCAACGTCAACATCCTGACGCTCTATCCGACCGAGCAGGCATGAGCTTGGCCGACAGATATGGTGCCCTGCGCCGCCCCGCAGCATCATCCCCCGGTCATCAGCGTGAACACAAGCTGCCGCAGCTTGCCGCCCGGGCCGAATTCGACCCGGTCGAAATCGCGGCTCGCCTGCCGCTGTGCCTGCGAAATTCCGGCGAGCCGTCTCGTCACTTCCGTCCTGATCTTGCTGCAGCCGCGGTCGTCGGGGACGGTCAGGCCGATCGTGGCCGCCTCGATCTTGTGCACCATGTCGATGATGCTGGCGCCGTGCACCTTCTCGTGGGCGGCGAGGCCGGTTGCGAAAACCTCCCAGTTCTTCTGGATGGCGCCCGGCAGCCGCGCGGCCGGCTTCGGCAAGGTGTAGGTGATGATCAGCTTCGGCCGCGCCGACACCAGCACGCAGGCGTCGCCTTGCGGCTGGTAGTCCCTCACCCAGGTCAGCTTGAAATTGGTATGCGCGATGACGCGGCGCTCGCCGAGCAGCGGCCCGCGCCCGCCGATCGAGGCATAGAGCTCCGGCCCGGATTGCCCTGAGACGGCATAGGTCTCGACCTTCTCGACTGCCTGCCAGCCGGCATGCGCCGGCGATGCCGGCAGAGAGGCGAGCAGCAGGCAAAGGCGAATGGCTGTTTTCATGCAAGTCCTCGCAGCCGCTGCGCACGATGCAAAAGACATGCAGTTCCCTTCCGTGGACATAGCCTGCGGCCGGCTATAGTGGGATGCTCGTATACAAGAATCCACAGGCAACGCCATGTCGCCGCGACCGAACATTGCCCGGCAACGCCCTGCCCCCGGGACCCAGCCTCCCGGCGTCAGCCTGTGCCGCGCCCTGTCGAAGCTTGGCCTGTGCTCGCGTAAGCAGGCCGAGCTTCTGGTTGCCGAGGGGCGCGTGCGGGTTGCCGGCAAGATCGTGCGCAACGGCTCGATGCGCGTCGATCCCGGCCGCGACCGCATCGAGGTCGACGGCCACCGCGTCGCTGCCGAGCGCAAGGTCTATCTGATGCTCAACAAGCCGCGCGGGCTGGTCACCACCCGCGACGACCCGCAGGACCGCGGCACCGTCTATGATTGCCTGGCAGGGCTCGACCTGCCCTTCGTCTCGCCGGTCGGCCGCCTCGACAAGGCGAGCGAGGGCCTGCTCGTGATGACCAACGACACGCGCTTCGCGCAGCGCCTGCTCGACCCCGCCTCGCATGTCGCCAAGACCTATCACGTGCAGATCGGCGCCCTGCCCGACGAGGCCATGTTGGCGCGGCTGCGCGCCGGCGCGACAGTCGATGGCGACTTGCTGACGGCCCGGTCGATCGAGCTGCTGCGCGGCGGCACCAGCACCGCTTGGCTGGAGATCGTGCTCGACGAGGGCCGCAACCGCCATATCCGAAGGCTGCTCGGCGCCCACGATATCGAGGTGCTGCGCCTGGTGCGCGTTGCGATCGGCCCATTGCAGCTCGGCGACCTCGCCAAGGGCAAGACACGCCATCTGACCGCCGAAGAGCTGGCGCTGCTTCGGGCCTGAAGGACAGAGCGAAGCATCACCCCGCACCCAGGCCGGTTTGATGAGCGTTCTCATGGATTTCGGCAAAATCCAGCCCATATCCTAGATATGGAGCTTTGAGCGTGAAACTCGCGCGTGCGGTCCTGCTTGCCGCGGCTTTCGTGGCTGCTGCGGCCGTTTGTCCCTCTTCCGCAACCGGAGAGGCGAACGGCCGGGAGAAAATTGTGTTGCGCGTCGAGATCGACGGCGCCATCGGTCCGGCGAGTGCCAGGCAGCTCGAGGAAGCGCTGGCGGTGGCCGCGGACCGAAACGCCCAGGCTCTCATCCTGCAGATGGACACGCCCGGCGGGCTGGTTACCAGCATGCGCGAGATGATCGCCGCTATCCTCGCCTCGCCGGTTCCCGTCATCGGCTATGTCGCGCCCGCCGGCGGGCACGCGGCGAGCGCCGGAACCTACATCCTCTACGCTACCCATGTAGCGGCGATGGCGCCCGGCACCAATCTGGGCGCGGCAACGCCGATCGAGATGGGCGGGCCGCTGCCATCGTTTCCCGGCGACAAGAACGATGGCCCGGAGGCGGACAAGGACAAGAAGAACGCACCCGCGGGCGATGCGATGATCGCCAAGGCGACGAACGACGCCGTTGCCCTGATCCGCAGCCTGGCTGAATTGCGCGGGCGCAATGCCGAATGGGGTGAAAAGGCCGTGCGCGAGGCGGCCAGCCTGTCGGCCGGCGCGGCGCTGCAGGAGCATGTCATCGACTTCGTCGCCCGCGACACCACCGAGTTGCTTCAACTGGCCGACGGCCGGACCGTCGAGATCGCCGGCAAGAAAGAGGCATTGGCGACGAAAGGGCTGCCGGTTGAAACGCTCGAACCAGGCTGGCTCATCCGGCTTCTCGCCGTCATCACGGACCCAAACATCGCCGTCATCCTGATGCTGGTCGGCGTCTATGGCCTCGTCTTCGAATTCACGAGCCCGGGCGCGGTCGCGCCTGGCGTGATCGGCACGATTTGCCTTCTGCTCGGCCTCTATGCGCTCAATCTCCTGCCGATCAGCTATGCCGGCCTTGCCTTGATGCTGCTTGGCATCATCTTTCTCGTCGTCGAAGCCTTGAACCCGACAGTGGTCCTTGGGCTGGGAGGCGTGGCTGCGTTTCTGCTGGGCGCTGCCATGCTGCTCAAGATCGAGGGGCCCGGCTTCGAGATGTCGTGGGCCGTTATCGGCACCGCCGCCGTCCTGACGCTCGGCCTGGCGCTGTTGACCGGCAGCTATCTGTGGGCGGCCCGCAAGAACGTTCCGCGTGTTGGCGCACAGGCCATGCAGGGGCTGCCGGCGGAGATTCTCGACTGGCAGGGCAGCGAGGGCCACGTGCTCGCCCGGGGCGAGCGCTGGCGGGCAAAAGCCGACGAACCGCTTGCGGTGGGCGACAGCGTCGAGGTGGCTGATGTCAGGGGTCTTGTGCTGACGATACGGCGCCGCAATGTGGGAAGCGATGGAGCAAGGCAATGATCATCGGTTATGTGGCCTATCTGGCAGCAGCGCTCGTCGTGGTCATGTTCTTATCCGCGGCCATTCGCGTCCTGAGGGAATATCAACGCGGGGTGGTCTTCACGCTCGGCCGCTTCACCGGGGTCAAGGGCCCCGGCCTTATCATCCTCATCCCCTTCGTGCAGCAGATGGTGAAGGTCGACCTGCGAGTGGTGGTCCAGGACGTGCCGCCGCAGGACGTGATCTCGCGCGACAACGTCTCGGTGAAGGTCAACGCGGTGCTGTATTTTCGTATCGTCGACGCCGAGCGGGCGGTGATCCAGGTCGAAGACTTCATGACCGCCACCAACCAGCTGGCACAGACCACGCTGCGCTCGGTGCTCGGCAAGCATGAGCTCGATGAAATGCTGGCCGAACGTGACAAGCTCAACAGCGATATCCAGGAGATTCTCGACCAGCGCACCGATGCCTGGGGCATCAAGGTCTCCGATGTCGAGATCAAGCATGTCGACCTCAACGAGAACATGGTCCGCGCCATCGCCAAGCAGGCCGAGGCGGAACGGCTGCGGCGTGCGAAAGTGATCAATGCCGACGGCGAACAACAGGCGGCGGCAAAGCTCGTCGAGGCTGGCAAGATGCTGGCCGAAGCACCGCAAGCCATGCAGCTACGCTATTTCGAGGCTCTCCATGACATCGCCGGCGAGCGCTCGTCGACGGTCGTGTTTCCGGTGCCAATGGATCTGCTCGGTCATTTCATCAAGCAGGGCGGGAAGTGAGGGAGGAGCGCATAATCTCCCTCGTGGGGAGATCAGCACCCTCACCTCTGCCACGGCGGGACCGGCGCAAAGCGTTTGCCGATCCAGTCGGCGAAGGCACGTGTCTTGGCGGCTTGCCCCTTGGCCGAAGGCATGACGACATAGACGGCCCCTTCGTCGGCAAGGGTCCAGTCCTCCAGCACTGGCACCAGCCGGCCGTCGGCGAGCTCGCGTCCGACCAGCCAATCCGTGCTCATCATCAGCCCGACGCCTTGCACGGCGGCTTCGACCAGGACCTCGGCGTCGTCGGTGACCAGCGGGCCGGAGACCTCGATACTGACGCGGCGGCCCGTGGTGTCGGTCATCTCCCAGGCCGGAAAGGTCTGGAAGCCTGAGAAGCCGAGACAGCTGTGTTCCAGCAGCGCTTCCGGCGCAGCCGGCGTGCCCCGGCGGGCGAGGTAGGACGGCGCGGCGCACAGCAGCCGCCGCCGTGTCGCGACCTTGCGCGCCACCAGCCGCGAATCCTCCAGCGCGCCGAGACGAACGGCAACATCGAAATTCTCGGCGACGAGATCGACGAAGCGGTTGGAGAACTCGGCCTCGATACGGACGTCGGGAAATTCGGCGAGAAACTGTGGCAGCAGGGGGCCGATCCACATGCGCCCGAACGAGCCGGGCAGCGCCAGCCGCAGCACGCCGCGCGGCCCGCCGCCGGCATGCGCCGACGCGACAGCCTCGGCTTCGTCGACGGCGGCCAGGATAGCGCGGATGCGGACGAGGAACTCCGAACCCGCCTCGGTCAGCGACACGCTTCGCGTCGTCCGGTGCAGCAGGCGCACGCCCAACCGCTCTTCCAGGGAGGCAAGGCGCCGCGACAGGATCGTTGCGTCGCGGCCGATGCGAGCCGCCGCCTTGGTGAAGGAGCGTGCTTCGGCGATTGCCGCGAAGGCGGCCATTTCGGCCAATGCTGCCGGTTCGTGCGATTGCTGCATCTGGCGCAGAGCTCAAATGTAAAAGCCAAGGATTATATACCAATAGCGCAGCAGCTAGTTTCACTCAATCCCGGCCCGTCAATCGGCCCATCAACCGGAGTGAGACATGAAAGCGATCGAACTGACTGCCCCGAGACTGGACGCGTTTCGCGCGGCCACCGTTCCCACGCCTGAACCGCAGCGCGGCGAAGTGCTGATCCGCCTGCGCGCCGCAAGCCTCAACTTTGTCGACGTCGCGATCGCGAGCGGCAACTATCCAGGCCCGAGCTTTCCGCTCATTCCCGTCGTCGACGGCGCCGGCGAGATCGTCGGCATCGGCGAGGGCGTGTCGAGGCTCGCCGTCAACGACCGCATCATCGCCCATGCAAAACCGCGTTGGATCGGCGGCCGTCCGCGGCCTTATGAGACCAGAGAGATGCGCGGGCTGACACTGCCCGGCTCGCTCGCCGAATATGTCGTGCTGCCGGCCAATGCCGTCGTGCCGATGCCGGCTCACTTGTCCTTCGAAGCGGCAGCAACGCTGCCGATCGCTGGCACCACCGCCTGGAACGCGATCCGCGCCGCCGATGCCGGGCCCGGATCAGTCGTCGTCCTGCTCGGCACCGGCGGTGTGTCGATCTTGACCCTGCAGCTGGCAAAGGCAGCCGGCGCCACGGTCATCATCACCTCGTCGTCGGACGAAAAGCTGGCCCGCGCCAAGGCCTTGGGTGCGGATCATCTCATCAACTATCGTGAGACACCGGACTGGGACGCCAAGGTGCTCGAGCTGACCGACGGCCTCGGCGCCGATCTGATCGTCGAGACCGGCGGCTCGGCCACCTTCGCCCGCTCAATCAATGCCGCGGCGCCCGGCGGCACGGTGTTCGCGATCGGCTTCGTCACCGGCGCCGAGGCCACCACGAACCTGCTGCCGATCATCATCAAGGCGCTCAAGGTAGTGGGCAACAACACCGGTTCGGTATCCGACCTGCGCGACGCTGCGCGCGCTATCGGCGCCGCCCGTATCGATCCGGTCATCGACACAATCTACAGCCAGCACCAGGCGACCGAGGCCTACGCCCACATGGCGGCCGGCGGCCGGCATTTCGGCAAGCTTGCGTTCAGTCTGTCGTGGTGAGCCTGAAAAGGCAGGGCGTTCAAGCTGCCGATCTCCCCCCTCGTGGGGGAGATGTCCGGCAGGACAGAGAGGGGCGCTGTCCCTCCAGCCTATCAAGCAGTTCGCGCACCCACGTAAGGTTCTCAGCTCATCAAAGTTGAACTGAACGCTGGCGATCCTTCACGCTCCCCTCTGCCCTGCCGGGCATCTCCCCCACGAGGGGGGAGATTGGCAGTTCCACCGCGTCCGCCTAAATCAGCTTCTCCAGCGTGATCGGCAGATCCCGCACCCGTTTCCCGGTGGCGTGGAATACCGCGTTGGCGATCGCCGGCGCCACGCCGACGATGCCTAGCTCGCCGACCCCCTTGCCGCCAAGCACCGAGGAATGCGGGTCGGGAATACCGACTGAGATTACCTCGATGTCGGGAATGTCGGCATTGGTGGCGATGAGATAGTCGGCGAGGTTGTTGTTGACGATGCGGCCGTGGCGGCGGTCGACGATGCCTTCCTCGAGCAGCGCCTGGCCGATGCCCATGATGATGCCGCCCTTCCACTGGCTTTCGGCGAGCTTGGGGTTATAGAGCCGGCCCGAATCCAGCGCCGATACCACGCGCGACACACGAACCGTGCCAAAGTCCTCGTCGACGCGCACTTCGATGAAATGCGCGCACCAGCTGTGGCGGGAATAGTCGCCCTCGGTGTGCGGCAGCGCCATGGCTATGGTGGTGTAGTTCTTGTAGCGGTCCTCGACCGTCGAATTGGCCGGCATCGTGTCGCCCTTGGCCTCGATATGCTGGCGCCCGACGCTGCTGAGCAGTTCGGCGATGGAAACTTCAGGGCCGTTGCCGCGCGGCGACGAAATGCGGCCATTGGCGACGACGAGCGTGTTGGCCTGCAGCGTATGGAACGGCGAAGCCGGGTCACTGATGGCGAGCCCGACCAACTGGTCGAGCGCGGCACTCGCCGCCTTGTGGACGGCGCCGGTCATCACCCCGGCCAGCCGCGAACCGCCGGTGACGCCGGCACGGGCATAGCGGGAATCGCCGAGCTTGACGATGACGTTTTCCGCCGGCACGCCCAGCACCTCGGCGGCGGTCTGCGCCAAGATCGTGTAGGTGCCCTGCCCCATGTCGATCGACGAGCTTTCGACCTCAACCGAGCCGTCGGCGAGAATGCGCACGACCGCCTCGCCATAGGCGCGCCGCACCGGGTAGGTGCCGGCGGCGACGCCCCAGCCGATCAACTGGTTGCCGTCGCGCATCGAACGCGGCTGGGGCGTCCGCTTCGACCAGCCAAAGGCTTCAGCGCCGGCCGCGAACGCCTCGCGCAGCTGCCGTGTCGACCACGGCTTCTTCGCATGCGGATCCTGCTCGGCATAGTTCCTGAGACGGATTTCCAGCGGGTCGATACCGACCTCATAGGCGAGCTCGTCGATCGCGCTTTCGATGCCGAAGGCGCTCGGGTTCTCGCCCGGCGCGCGCAATGCCCCCGGCACCACCGTGTTGACCCGCACGACGTTCTGCCGCGACGAGAAATTCGGCGTCGCGTACATGACCGAGGTGACCGAGCCGAGCGGCTCGACCCACATGCCGTCGACCGAGGTCTCGTTGACGCCGCGATGCACGATCGACTGGATCTGACCCTCTGCGTTGGCGCCGAGCGCCACGGTCTGGCGCGTCGCCGCCCGTCCGCCATAGGCGGTGAAGGTCTGCGGCCTGCTGACCGCCAGCTTCACCGGCCGTCCCAGCATTTTCGCGGCGACTGCCGCCACCGCGCCGTAGCCATAGGCGAACGCCTTGGAGCCGAAGCCGCCGCCAATATAGGGCGAGACCAGTCGCACATTCTCGAACGGCACGCCGAACCATTCGGCATAGGTCCGCGCCATGCCGTCGAGCCACTGGCTCGGCTCCCAGACCGTGAGTTGGTCGTCCTGCCACTTTGCGATCAGGCCATGCGGCTCCATCGGCGCCTGGTATTCGCGCGGCGTGTTGTAGGCGTTGCAGATCCTGACCGGAGCCGAGGCGAACGCGGTCTCCGCCTCACCCCACTCCTTGGTCATCGCATCGACCGCAATGCCGTCGCCGGCTTTCGGATCGCTGAGGTCGACGATCGCCGGCGCCTCGTCATAGGCGATCTTGACCAGCGCCGCGGCTGCGACCGCCTGTTCGAAGCTCTCGGCCACCACCGCCGCGATATGCTGGCCGCTGAAGGTGATGCTGCGCGCCAGCGGGCAATAGGCAACAGCCGGCGGCGGCGTGCCCAGCCAGTCCGTGGCGGTTCTCAGCGGCAGGAAATTGTCGGGCGTCAGCACCAGCAGCACGCCCGGCGCGGCTTCGGCCGCTGCCGTGTCGATCGACTGCACCCGGCCGGCGGCAATGGTACTCTCGACCAGCACCGCATAGGTGAGCCCCTCGAGCTGCTGCTCGACGGCGTATTTGGCGGCACCGGTGATCTTGGCCGGTCCGTCGACGCGCGACAGCCGGCCGCCGACCTGATCCGCGAGGACGGCGCCGTCCGAAGCGTCGCCGCGTTTGGCATCGCCAGGTCTTGTTCTCAACTCGTGAACGGTCATGCCGTTTCTCCCATTTTGAGGATGGCGCGGGCGACGACGCGCGGCGCCAGTTCGATCTTGTAGTGGTTGGCGCCATGGTCGACGGCGCCCTCGACGGCGAGCAGGCTGGCTTGCCTGACGACCTCCGGCTCGAGCACCTTGCCTTTCAGCGCCTCTTCGACGGCGCGGGCGCGCCATGGCTTGGTGGCAACGCCGCCAAGCGCGACGCGCAGATCGCGGATCGTCCTTCCGTCGGCCTCGAACTCGATACCGACCGCGGCACTTGCCGCGGCGAATTCATAGGACTGGCGGTCGCGGACCTTGAGATAGGTCGAGCGGCGGGCGGCGGCCGAAGCGGGAATGCCGATCGCGGTGATCATCTCGCCGGGTTCGATCGCATGTTCCCGTTCGGGCGTGCTGCCCGGCGGCAGGAAAAAATCATCGACGGCGACCTGACGGTCGCCGAGATGGAGGATCGCGTCGAAGGCGACGAGCGCAACCGCCAGGTCGCCGGGATAGGTGGCGATGCAGGCTTCGCTGGTGCCGAGCACGGCATGACCACGGGTGACGCCGCCGATCGCCGAGCAGCCGCTGCCGGGCGAGCGCTTGTTGCAAGCGGGGAAATTCGCCGGATCGCGGAAATAGGGGCAGCGCGTACGCTGCATCAAATTGCCGCCGATCGTCGCCATGTTGCGCAACTGCGCCGATGCGGCCTGCCACAATGCTTCCGAGACGGCTGGGAACCGACTCTTGATATCGGCATGGTCGGCGACGCGGCTCATCCTGGCCAGCGCGCCGATCGTGGCGCCCCGGTCATCAACGGCAATCGTGTCCAGTCCCTTGAGATGGGTGATGTCGACCACGGTCTCGGGTTCGGCAACGCCGCATTTCGCGAGATCGACAAGCGTCGTGCCGCCGGCCAAAAGCATGGCGCCGGGAAGTGCTGCTGCCTCACGGGCTGCATCGACGGAGCCGGCGCGGAGATACGAAAAGTCCCTCATGACGCGGCCTCCACGGCCGCCTGGCGCACGGCGGCGATGATATGCGGATAGGCGCCGCAGCGGCAGAGATTGCCGGCCATGTATTCGCGGATCTCCTCGTCGGAACCGGCATGGCCCTCGCGAATGCAGGCGACCGCCGACATGATCTGGCCCGGCGTGCAATAGCCGCACTGGAAGGCATCCTGTTCGAGGAAGGCGGCCTGCACCGCATGCAGCGTGCCATCCTCCCCGGCAAGCCCTTCGATGGTGGTGATGTCCCTGCTCTCAGCCTGAGTGGCAAGCGTCAGGCAGGCCAGCACGCGCTGGCCGTCGATATGCACCGTGCAGGCGCCGCACTGGCCCTGGTCGCAGCCCTTCTTGGTGCCGGTCAGGCCGAGATGGTCGCGCAAGGCGTCGAGCAGGGTAACGCGCGGTTCGACCTCCAGCTCATGTCGATGTCCGTTGATTTGAAGTTGGATTGGAGTTCGGGTTTTGCTTGTCATGGGGCGTCTGGCTCCAGTTGCTTGACGCGGGAGGGGATGATCTGGTGCCCGGCCGGCGAGCGGCAAGGTCAGCTTATGGCTAGGTGAAGGCTATCTTCCCCTTGGGGGAAATGCCCGGCAGGGCAGAGGGGGTCTGCCTGACTTGGCGCGACCTCGGGCAGGCTGCGGCTTGCGAGGTCGAAAGACGTGACATACCCGATCCCGTGATTACATGAGAAAGGCGCTCCACAATCGGAGGCGCCTCCGCTTATTACCTAAGGACCTGCTCGGCCCTGTTCAAGCCCAGGATCGAAAATGATCAAAATTGGAGAAAATTGGCAGGGCAGCCAGCCGTCATGCCTGGAGACAAAAAAGCACCACCGGCCCAAGCCGGTGGTGCTCTCTGAACTGTCTGTAGGGGCAGGACAGTCCAATGATCCTGAGGGGATCGTGCTCAATGTCGGCTCATTTTTGCCTCAGGGCATCGGCCGAACAGATGAGGAGTGCCGGCCGCGCCAGGAAATATCCTCCGTCGTCATCCACCGGGACAGGCAAGATGCGGAACGCCGGCCCAGACTCGATCCTGTGATTGTATTTACTTGCGATTATATTTGTCGGAGGCGTAACGAAGTTGGAGGCGTCTCCGTTGTTGAAACGGGGCCTGCCCTATTCGGATCAACACTGGAGAAAAAATTGGCCGCAGAGCCGCCCGTCATATCTGGAGACAAGGCCGAAGCCGCCGCTGCAAAACCGCTGCGCGCCGACGCGCAGCGCAACCGCGACGCACTGGTCGAGGTCGCGGCGAAAGCCTTTGCCGCGCATGGCGTCGATGCCTCGCTGGAGGAGATTGCGCGTCAGGCCGGCGTCGGCATCGGCACGCTCTACCGGCATTTCCCAACGCGCGAGCATCTGGTCGAGGTGGTTTATCGGCGCGAAGTGGAAGGACTGTGCCAGGCGGCCGACGAACTCGCCCACGATCATGTGCCCGACGTCGCGCTCGAACAATGGATGCAGCGCTTCGTCGACTACATCGCCACCAAGCGCGGGCTGTCGACAAGCCTGCGCATCCTGCTCACAACCAACTCCACCCTGTTCTCCGACGTTTCGGGCAGGGTGACGCTGGCTTTGCGGCGGCTGATCGATGCCGCGGTCGCCAACGGCTCGATCCGCAGCGACGTCGATGCCTCCGACGTGCTGCATGCGCTGGGCGGCATCTATTCGGCCCCGGACACCAAGGACTGGCGCGACCGCTCGCGCCGATTGGTGTCGCTGCTGATGGATGGGCTGCGGTTTGGAGCGGCCAAATCCGGCCCATCCAGGGAATGACGAATGCAATGACTGCCCTTATTTCAGCGAGATGCTCATACCGCTGAGATCGGCGTTGACTTGCAGACCTACCTGCCTGCCTGTGAGTTCGAGTTGGGCACCCTTGTCATTGGTCATGACGATCACCTGGGCTCCTTTGCCAAGCGCGCCGCCACCGCCCGCTGCACCGTACACCCCCGTCACATCCCGGGCGCGGCGTATGTGGCGCACGGTACCTTTGAAATAGGTCTTGGAGGCGCCGAAGGCGAGGCCGCCCGAGATGCCGCCGACCGAGATGGGATATCGGCGACCATGGAAGGTCAGTGTGCCCTCGCCTCCGGAGCCGCCGATGAAAAAGGCCGCCTTGTAGATGGCGAAGCGGATCGTACCGCTGTCGGCATGCGCGACGCTGGCAAAGCTAACTGCCGCGGCGGCGATGACGGCAACCGCGACTGAACGAAATCTGGACGAAATCTTCATGATGAGAACTCCTCAAGATCGCCGCATGCCCAGCCGACCGGGCACATCGGCGTCGTATCAAAGTCATAGCTGAACAGTCTCGCCCGTCATTGGTTCCAAGCACGCGGCCTGAATTCGGCTGCGAGAAGACAGCTACGAAACGAGGCGGACGGCGAGCATAGACCTGGCTGTAAGAACAGCGGCCGAATGGTGGGAATCCTTCGCCGGCGCTCCTATGAAAACGTAGGTGTTGAAGCCGAACGGTATTAGTCTGCGCTGTCTGGGGTTTCGGGAGCGCGGCAAAGAATGGATTTGAACTCTGGCTACGGCTACCTGCTGATCGGCGGCCTGATCCTGGTCGGTGCCGGGCTCCTGGTCGTTTCGCTGATCGTCAATCTCCGTGTGGCGCACAGTGTGCGTGACGACGTACGCCATCGTGAAAAGCTGCTGGAATATTATCGCAACATCTTTTCGCAGCTGGGCGTGATCCTGATCGGCATTGGCGTGTCCCTGTTCATCTTCTTTTTCCAGCAGAACTATCAGGACCAGCGTAAACGCGAAACGGAGCTCCAGCAGGTTCTCGCCAAACTGGCGGCGCGTATTGCCCGCGGCGGCGCCGTCGTGGAGGCCCTTGGCGAATTCGATGCGCTGCTGGATGATGGCGGCGCCTATGTCAGTCCGGAACTCGGCGGCAACAATGCCGCGGTCAGCGCCCACGGGACGGCGCTCGCCAAGCAGGTTTCGCAGATCCTTCTGGTCGAACGCGACGTCGATGTTCAGGGGTTCGATACCCTGAATTTATCACGCGATTTCGAAGCATCGTTCGTCGTCAACGAGCTCAACCCAACGCTATGGTTCAACATCGTCCGGGACGAGAGCGACATCAAATATGCCACCACTCAGATCGCCCTGGATTACAAGGACCTGCAGGATGCGATCGGCGGCGAGGCGATCGAGGTTGCGATCGCCAATCCCGAAAAGGAGCGGAAGATCAAGCAGGAGGTGCTCGACATTTTTTATGATGCCGACCTCCTGCGCCAGCGCAGCAGGCGGTTTCTCGGCCGCGCATGCTGGCTGTTCAGCAAGGGGCGCGGTTTCGTCAAGCTTGCACCGGCCAATGAGATCGAAGCCGATGCCAGGTCGCACCAAGAATGGATCGACCGGTCGAAACCCTTCCTGACGCAAGCGACGCCGGGCAGCGGCGATTGCTTCAAATTGCTCCAGTTCGGCCCGGCATCCTGAACCGGCAAAGGCTCGCCCGCCCCGCGACGGCTAATCACCCTCGCGCTGCAGCGTGCCGAGATGATTGTCGTTGAGAAACTCGATGGTCACGGCCGACGCCTTGCCGTCGGGGTCGATGACAAAGCTGACGGCCGAGGGCCTGTCCGGCATCTCGGCATCGGGGAAGGTCACGAAGAGGTCGCGGTCGAAATGCTTCAGTGGATAGGACCGCGCACCGGCGGGCCCGACCTTGAGGACAAGAGCCTCTCCTTCGCCCGACACAATAGCATCGCCGATGAAGTCGTTGAAGTAACGGCCGGCATAGGCACTGGCTGGCCCGGCCGGACTTGCCGGAGAGGGCGGCACGGCATAGGTGGCCTTGGCCGCCGCAATCACCGGCCCGAACATGCCTGCATAGATATCATTCCATGCCTTTACCTTATCTTTCCCCAGCGTTCCGCCGAAGACGAGATCGGCGAAGCTGTCGGACAGTCCCTCCGGCACGCCTGTCGGAAAGGCGTTGGCGATGACGACGATGCCAAGCTTCTCCTCGGGGAAGAGCATCACCAGACTGCGTGCGCCGGTGCTGAAGGCGCCCGCATGACCCCAGACCAGCCCGTGCCGGCCGAATTCGACATTCCAGCCGAGGCCGTAGAAGGCCTCGCCTCCGGAGACGGGGTTCTTGCCGCGAACCATCAAGGGAATATGTGTCTGGTCCAGCGCATCGGCGGCAATGAGTCTCTTGCCGGCGTAGGCCCCGTTGCCGAGCACAAGGCGCATCCATTGAGAGAGATCGCGTGCGGTGGAACTGACGCCGCCTGCTGGCGCCTGCGCATCCGGATAGCGCTGGACCTTCGCGGCCCAGGCGCCATCGATCTTGGCGTGGAGTTCGGCGCGGTTGGCGTGCTTGATGAAGTCCGAATGACGCGAACTGGTCGAGGCCATTCCAAGCGGACGATAGAGCTTCTCTTCGGCGACCTCTTCCCAGGGCTTGCCCGTCGGCTTCGCGGCGGCGACGGCACCCTCGGTCAGTCCGAAATTACTGTAGGAATAGCCGGCACGAAAGCTCGACGACGGCGACACGAACCGCAGGCGGCGCAGGATCTCCCCGCGGTCATAGCCAATGTCCTCGAGGTCGTCGCCCGCCGTGCCGGGAAGCCCGCTGCGGTGCGCAAACAGGTCGCGGACCGTGAGTTCGCTGGTCGGATAGGGCTCGGCGAGCCGGAAAGCCGGATCGAGGTCGGCGATCTTCGAATCCCAGGAAGCGACCCCGTTGCTGACCAGCGCCGCCACGACGGTGGCGGAGACCGGCTTGGAGAGGGAGGCGATCTGGAAGACCGTGTCCGCATCGACGGTCTCCGGTTTTCCGGCTTCGCGATGCCCGAACCCCTTGAGGAAGATCACCTCGTCGCCATGCACGACGCCGATGGCCAGACCGGGCACGCTACCATCCGCGACGACGCCTTCGGCAAGTAGTTCGAGCTTCGCAAGGGCCGCGGCGATCCTGTCGGGTGGGATGGTATCGGCCGACGCCGCTTTCGGCAAAAGCACCATGATAGCGATGAAGGCCAACATCCTCCAACGGAGGTGGTTCCGCTTTATGAATAGCCGCATGCTCAGCCCCCTCCGCTTCACCGGCGTGCACTATTGCAGGCCGACGCAGGGAAGGCCAGCCTCACGCTCGACCCGCCATCCATTGACGGATGTCGGTTTCGCACCAGTCGAAATTCAGACAGCCGCGCCTGAGCTAGGATGCCGCGCGCAGGCGAAGGCGCCGCCTGCTGGCGCGGGCCTTCTCCGCCACCGCAGCGGTGATCTCGACCACGCCGTCTTCACGCGGTCTGGCGTTGGTGACCTTGTGGAGCCGCTCATAGGGCAACAGTTCCTTGACCCGGGCTTGAAGCGACGCGACTTCGGCACGCAGATCCTCGCATTCCTGCCGCTGGACGTCGAACTGTATCTGTTCGGATGCCTGCTGCAGGGAAAGCTGCGAAAAATTCGCGCTGACCGCGGAAAGGTTCATCTTGTCGCTTTCGCTCTCCTTCATGAGAGCAGACAATTTTTCCTCGGCGATTTGCTTTTCGGCCACCGCGTCGCTCGCTTGAGCCTTGAGCCTGGCGATCTCGCTGACGGCTTCGCTGTTGTGGTTCGAGGCGGCTTCCAGTCGCGATCGGAGATCCTCGATCTCAGAACGCAAGCCGGTCATCTCCGCGACACCGCGTGCAAGTTCGGCTTCCCTGTCCCCGTCCCTGATGCGGGCCGCTTCCGTCATTTCCGACAGCTTGGCCTGCGCCATGTCGAGCGATTTCTGCAGCCGCATTTCCTCTTTCTCGCTCTTGCCAAGCGCGACCAGCAGTTCCGAAACCTGTGCGGCGTCATTGGCGTGGACAGTCGAGAGTTCGTCCAGCCTGTGCCGGGCCTCGGCCTCCCGTTTCAGCGCCTTGTCGAGGTCGATCGACAGGCTAACATGTTTCTCCCGCAGCATCTCGTTCTCGCGCGAGCGTCTGTTGGCCTCGACCGCTCTGGCCGAGAGCGTTTTGACAAGCTCGCCGAACTCGGCCTCGCGTTTTGCGCTCGCATTGCCTGCCACGACGAGCTCCAGCCTTGCTGCAGCCAGCGCGCCGCGAAGTGCTTCCTTGTCCTCGACCAGGCTCGCCTCATGCTGCTGCAGCGCCTCGATAGCGCTGTCGCGCTCGCGCTGCTTTCTGGTTGCATCGTGGAGCTGTTCGGATAGTGCTCTTTGTTGCGCGGTCAAGCTGGTATTTGCCAGCTCCAATTCGTTGGCGCGAAGAATGTCGCCGTGGAGGAGTTTCAGGAATTCGCCTGTCAGATGATGCGAGGTCGCGATCTCCGACAGTTTCGCATGGATCTCCCCAAGATACTCCTGCGCGTCGTGAAAGAGCCCATCGACCGCACTTAAGGCAGCGAGCCGGGTTTGCGTGTGGGGCGTCAGCCGTCGCGCGGTCTCGAAGGCATCCGCATTGGCCTCAAGTTGCGAGCTGTCATCCATTGCCGCGAGATTCCCATCCGACACAGTCTCATCCGGGACAGTGACGTCGTTCAACGGCGACTGATCGTCCACGTTGAGACATTCGCTAAACGCATCCGCCAAATCGGTTTCGAGCTCCTTGAACGCCCTCTCCACAGTCTCGGCACGCTTGATCAAACCTTTGAAATTCATGACTGAATATCCCTCTCGTGCAGCGCCGTTAAGGAGCGAACATTCGCCTCCCCCGAATACGGGTTCACCCCTGACCGTGCGCTCTGGCCGACGCCACGCT
This sequence comes from Mesorhizobium sp. M1295, assembly GCF_040318135.1. NCBI lineage: Bacteria > Pseudomonadati > Pseudomonadota > Alphaproteobacteria > Hyphomicrobiales > Phyllobacteriaceae > Mesorhizobium > Mesorhizobium sp. M1295. The sequence continues at coordinate 57,536 of NZ_JAMYLU010000009.1, read as the reverse complement.
AGGGACAGGCTCGGCCACTGTCCTCGTGTATTTGAATGACGCGCCTCGCGGCAGTCGCCGATGGCGCGATTCGTAGCGACGGCGACAGTTCCAACGAACGCGTTGGGCGGCATCTGCTCGGCCGCCGCAAAACCGTCGAAGCTCGACATGAACCGGTTATTTCGACGTCTGGCGGCATCGGTGCTTGATGCCGCCAATATTTCATTCCACACACCGGTCACGATGACGGACGAGATACGGGATCAGCGCCAGGTGTTCAGGTGGGCCTTGCCTGCCTCCGCGGTCCTGCATTTGCTCGCCGCGGCGCTTCTGTTGTCCGCGCTGCCGGTGTCGCCCCCGCAGCCGCAGAAGGATCAGGCCATCGGGGTGGATCTGGTGCCGCCGCCCAAACCATCGGAGAAAGCCAAACCTCCGCCTCCTGCGAAACCGCCCAAGCCCGAAAAGCCGCCGGAAGCAAAGATCGAGACGCCGGCGCATCCGGAAGCCGGCCCTCAGAGGCCTGTCTTCCAATTCGGCGAGAAGGACGCTGGTCCTCGCAAGTCTCTGGACGGCAACAGTGCGGAGGATGGTTCGGAACAACCGACGGCGCCGCAAGATCCCAATAAACAGGATCTTGCGCAGCCACCTGCCGTGACTGCGGTAGACGGCAAAGACCCGGCTCCGCCGCCTGGCGCATCCGCGCCGCCTAAGCCCAAGCGAGCGGCCAAGGTGCAAAAGCCGCTGAAGCTTGAAGAAGCGAAAAGATTGTTCTCGCAAACAGCAACCGGTGATCCAATCGCGACAACCGCCATGAGAAATGTGCCGCGCCCCGATCGGATCGGTCAGCTCTGCTTCTGGGAAGTGCGCGAACAGTTGCGCCATGCTTCGCCCCCCTACTTTCCTGACGTCTTGCGTCCCTTCAGGTTGAAGGCCGGCAATATCATGCAAGTCTCCAGGACCGAGTTCCGCGCCGGCGGGCAGTGGTACGCTCTGAGCTTTCGTTGCGAGGTCGATCCGGATGCGACGAAAGTCGTGTCGTTCGCCTTCCGTGTTGGAGATCCAGTGCCAGCGCCGCGGACTGCCCGCCAAATGGGTGGCCCAGACTGATCGAGGTCGGCTCGCCGGCCGCATCAAATCTACGATGCCGGCGAAGTCTTCGCGCCCCGGCATCCGTAAGGTGGCTTTCGCCAGCAGCCGCCTCACGGTGGGACGAATGCTCGCCCGCCTTGGCAATCGCTGTGTCGAGGTTTAGCTTATGCTAAGGGAGGGTTCGATGACTTCAAGTTTCAATGTTCACCATGCTGCCGGCTATGAGCAGCTCATGGGTCGCTGGAGCCAAAAGCTCGCGCCGCTGTTCATCGACTTCGCGGGCCTTAAGGACGGCGAAAAGATCCTCGACGTCGGTTGTGGCACAGGCAGCGTGACCTTCGCGCTCGTCAAGGCCGCTGAACTCCGTGAGGTCGCCGCGATCGATTTTTCGGCCGTTTTCGTCGAGGAGGCAATCCGGCGCAACACCGACCCGCGGATAAAAATCCGCCAGGCGGATGCCTGCGCCCTGCCCTTTGAGGACGGCGCGTTTGACCGCGCCCTGGCGCTGCTCGTGCTCCATTTCGTGCCCGAAACCGGCAAGGCAGTCGCTGAGATGCGACGCGTCGTGCGGCCGGGCGGCGTGGTCGCGGCGACCGTATGGGACCATCTCGGCGGCATGCCCGGAATGCGCATGATGATCGACACGGTGGCAGTGCTCAGTGAAGGCGGACGCCAGCTGCGCGCCCGCTATTGCACCCAGCCGATGATGCAGCCGGGCGAAATGAAACGGACCTTTGTCGAGCAGGGTCTCCGCGACGTTACGGAGACCGAGCTGATGATCCGCATGGACTACCAAAACTTCGACGATTACTGGGCGCCGATTGCCGCCGGCGAAGGGCCGCTCGGCAAGTATGTGGCCACGCTCGATCCAGAAGAGCGGGCGCGCACCGACGCCGCCATGCGCGACGCCTATGAGGCCGGCCGGCCCGACGGCCCGAGGTCCTTTGCCAATGTCGCCTGGGCCTGCCGCGGTGTCGTTGCCTGACGTTGGCGCTAATGCATGTCGCGCAAAAGTGTGTATCGGTTTGCGATAACGACATGCATAACAAAGAACCTAAAGCGCGTCGCATGAGGCCGATCGAACGCGACGCGCTTTAGCCAATCCCATAGACCAGCCCGACGCGGCCGTCCGACAGCTGCTCAACCTTGCGCAGTTCGAGCCCACGATGATTCTTCGCCGTTCCAAACAGCGCCTTTCCTTCACCGGCGAGCAGCGGATAGATGATCAGCCTGAGTTCATCCACCAGCCCGGCATCGATAAGGCTCGCGGTAATTCGGGCGCCGCCCATAAGGTAGATGTCCTTGCCGGGCTGCTGTTTCAGCGCAGCGATATCCTCGAAATTCCGCACGAAGCGCGTCTTTGGCCAGGCCGCCGAAGTCATTGTGTTCGACAGCACATAATGCGGCGTCTGCGCGGCGAAGCGGGCCCATTCGAGCTCGGCCGGCTTCGGCAATTTGCCGGTCATCGGCAGCGGCTTGTCGGGCTCGTTCTGGATGGCGCTCCAGTAGCGCTCGTAGCCAGCATACATGACGCCGCCAAGCAGGCAGGCATCGATTTGCGGCGTCAGGCCGTATTCCTCAGACCACGCATCGACCCAATCAGCGTAACCCTCGGGTCCCTCCATCTTGCCGTCGACGGAAATTTTCATTCCAGTGATCAATTTACGCATGACTTCCTCCATCAGGCTTGCGGGATGCAAGCACGTTTCGTCGGATCATCGTTGCTTCGTGTGGCTGGCGGCGACCTCAGGGATGGCCGCCGCGAGTTACATCAGGCCGGCAGGCGGCGGTCGTATTCGTCCCGCAGGCGGCTCCAGCCGTCCCAGAACGAGGTCGGTGTCTTACCCGCCAGGCGGGCGGCCAGCAGGTCGAGGTGCACGTGCCAGCCGGCGGTGATGTTGAGCTGGATTGCACGTTCCGGCAGGCGCCGATGGACGACGGTGAGCAGCACATCGCTACCCTTCGCCTCCAGCAGGAAGGAGACGCCGCCGGTATTTCCCCAGGTGATGGAAAGCTTGCGCGGCGGATCGAGTTCGGTGATCCGGCCCTCCATCCGATGCTCTTCGGGGAAGCCCGCGGGGCGCTGGCCAGGCGGGTCGGTCAGCTCGTCGTTACGCCAGACGAACTCGAACGAGCTGCCGGCCTTCATTTCCATCTGGCCTGCGGCCATCCATTGCCGTCGCAAGTCACTCTCGGTGAGATAGGCCCAGACGCGCTCGATGGGGCCGGGCAAAAGGCGCTGGATGGTGAACGTGGCGGGCTCGGTCAGCTCGCCATAGGCGCCGATGGTTCTCATCTGGTTCATTGCTCGTCTCCTTCTTTCGGATTGGGCGATTTCCTGGGCTCATCCTGGGCTTTGCGTGCGTCCTCTTCGCGAAGAAGGCGTTCGAGAACATCGAGACGACCGGTCCAGAAGCGCTCGTAGAAGCTGAGCCACTGATGGGCGCTGGCCAGCGGTCCAGGGGCTAGTCGGCACAGATGCGTGCGGCCCCTCACCTCTCGACGAATAAGCCCTGCGTTCTCCAGCGCCTTGATGTGCTTGGAGGCGGCCGCGAGCGACATCACGAAGGGTTCCGCCAGCTGGCTTACCGTTTTCTCGCCATCGGCGAGATCGCGAAGCATGTGCCGGCGGGTGGCGTCGCCAAGGGCGTGAAAAACCGCGTCCATCTGAGATGTCTCTAATTCAACCATTTAGTTGAATATAGACGCGCGCTTTGAGATAGTCAACCGTTTGGTTGAATAATTTATGTGAAGCGCTGCGGGCCGTTTGCGCTCACCGAGGACGTCGAGGTGACAGGGGATGCGGACGCGCGCTCGGGAGCAGTGGAGCGCAGGCTCTTACTTGCCGTCGAAGAAAGTGTGGATCGCGGTTTCCAGCTTTTCGATAAGCTGAGGGTTGTGGCAGCTGCCAGCCCAGATCAGGGCGTTCAGCCTCATCTCCTTGTTGATAAAGCTCACCTTCCCAGAATCCAGCAGGTATTCCGCGATCTCGTAGTGCCGCCCTTTGATCGCCTCGATGAGCGCGTTGTTTCTCCCCGTCTTGTCGGTCAGATTTACTTCCGCGCCATTCTGCACGAGCAACTTGACGACTTCCAGATGCCCGTTCTTCGCCGCCTCGATAAGAGCCGTTCTGCCGTAGTAGTCAGCTCGCGCGTTGATCTCTATTTGGGGGTGTCTCACGAGGACTGAGATACACGCGTAATGTCCCTTGGCCGACGCAAGACTCAAGGGCGTGCTCTTCCACTTGTTTCTGGAATTCACGTCGATTTCCGGGTCTTCGATCAGCGCCTCCACCACAGCTGTGCGGTCATTGAGGGCTGAAAGGTGAAGTGCAGACCAGCCGCCGTCGTCCGACTGATTGATATCGGCGCCAGCCGCCAATTCCGATCGAACCGCCTCCGCATCGCCTTTTTCTGCCGCGATCAGCAGGTGAGACCAGTCTCTTGCCCCTTCGGCTTCCAAGCTGTTGGTCAACGCAGTCGCCTCCTCGGATAGTCGGCAGAATACCACATTATCGGCAATAGTGGCGGCTCCTGTACTCGAGTCCAATGGGTCAAAAGCTGGAACGCTGTCGGCCCGAACGGACATCGAGATCAGCGCTTCACGTCCGTCTCCTCACATTCTCCTGATATCGACTGGCTTTGCCGGCCATCCGGACTAGATAGAGCCTGCGCCGGGCGGAACGATGCAGAAGGACCTGAACATGCCTGAACAGATTACCCTGAATAGACCTGAACAGATCAGATTGAACGACGGCTCCGCCATTCCGCAAATCGGCCTCGGCGTGTGGCAGGTCGATCCAGCCATCACCGCCAAGGTAGTGCGCTGGGGAATCGAGGCCGGCTACAGACTGATCGACACCGCCGAAGGCTATCAGAACGAGGAAGGTGTCGGGCAGGCAATCCGCTCGGCCGGCGTGCCGAGAAGCGAGTTGTTCATCACCTCGAAACTGCGCAACGGCGCGCATCAGCGCGACGCCGCCTTGCGCGCCTTCGACGAGACGATGAGCAAGCTCGGCATCGAGCAGATCGACCTGTTCCTGATCCACTGGCCGGTGCCCAGCCAGGACAGATATGTCGAAGCCTGGAAGACGCTGGTCGAACTCAGGCAATCAGGCCGGATCAAGTCGATCGGCGTTTCGAACTTCAACCAGGACCATCTCGAACGGATCATCGGCGAGACCGGTGTCACGCCGACCGTCAACCAGATCGAGCTCCACCCCCGCTTCCAGCAGCGTGACAAACGCGAATTTCATGACAGGCACAACATCCGCATCGAAAGCTGGAGCCCGCTGGGCAGCGGCCGGCTGTTGAACGATCCGACGCTTGAAAGCATTGCCAGGAAACACGGCAAGTCGCTGGCGCAGACGATCGTCAGGTGGCATCTTCAGGAAGGGCTGATCGTTATTCCAAAGTCGATCCACCAGGACCGCATCGCCGCCAATTTCGATGTCTTCGATTTCGAGCTGGAAGCGAAGGACCTCGAGCTCATTCGGGGCATGGATTCGCCCGACGGCCGCTCCGGCCCGAACCCCGCTACGGCCGCATTCCTGTTCTGAGGGCCGACAGTGAAGCTGCCGATCTCCCCCCCTTGTGGGGAGATGTCCGGCAGGACAGAGGGGGGCGCTGTCCCGCCGGCCTATTGAACTCTCCGGCTCATATCCCAACCCAGCGGGACCTCAGGCAGCCGGTTCACTGACGGAAAAAAGCTGCAGGCTGCCGGGAACACCTACAAGCTCCATCTCGCCATGCTCTTCAAAAGCCAGGCCGGAACCGGCCGCGAGATCACGAACCGTGCGCGACGCGATGATCTCGCCCGGTCCGGCAACGTCGAGCAGATGTGATGCCAGTTGAATTGCAACACCGGTGAAGTCGTCTCCGCGCCTTTCGCATTCGCCAATATGGACTGCCGCGCGAACCTGAAGGTCTAACCTCTTCATTCGACGACGGACCGCGATTGCACATTGGATCGCCCGCGTTGGTCGCAGAAATACCGCGAGAAACCCGTTTCCGGTGCGGCTGATTTCTTGACCGTTAGCAAGATGCAATTCGTTGCGTATCTCGTCGTCGTGTCGCTGCATCAGATCGCGCCGCGCCCGGTCGCCAGCGTTGACGGGAGCCGGCGGCAACCCGACGATTTCCATGTGCAGCACCGTCACAAGCACGCGCTCGCTCGACGTTGCCGGCAGCGAGCCGGTGACAAAAGCCTGGATCTCGTCGACCAAACGATCGGAATTCTCCCCCCAGATTACGTGATCACGGCCGGCAAGCTCAATGTATCTGGCGCCTTCGATATGCGTTGCCAGGTAGCGCCCCTCTTCCGGTTTTACCCAGCGGTCGCCCGCCGTCTGCACGATCAGTGTCGGGACGTGAACGGTTGGGAGAAGGGCGCGAACATCGATTTCAGTGCCCCAGCGCCAGAGCGCGACCGCGTCGGCAGGTGAGGCTGAATTCCTAAGATACGCGGCGAACCATTCTCTCTCGAAACTGTCGTTCATCAGGCTGGGTGCGGCGTTGCTCATGTCCGCCGGCTCCCCCCACTGTCTCTCGACGGCGGTCAGATCTTCTTCTACCTGCTCGCTTGTCCTTGCCCATGGATAATCCGGCGACCATCGGCCGCTGGCATAGGTTCCGTTGAGCACGAGAGCCGCTGTTCGTTCGGGATAGGTCGCCGCGAAAAGCATGCACATAGGCCCCCCTTCGGAGCTGCCGAACAGAACCGTTCGCTTTGATCCGACCGCATCCAACACCGCTCGCATGTCTTCCATCCGCTCTTCCAGCGTTGGCAAACCAACATTGCGATCGGACAGTCCGGTGCCTCGCTTGTCCATACGGATCAGGCGGGCAAAGGAACCGAGACGCTGGAGCATATGCGCCAGCCGCGGCGATGACCAGGCAAGGTCGAGGTTGGAGACCCACCCAGGCACATAGATCAGGTCGACCGGCCCGTCGCCGGTTACCTGATAGGCGATGTTGATTCCGGCCGATTTGACATAGTGGGTCGCGGGGCGCATCGGCTCGGCCCGGGACGCCGGCCGCTCACCTGTTCGGGCTGCCGACGTTGGCGGTGTCTGGGAAGGCGACACCGAGGCGGCTATCCGGGTAGTGGCTTGCGGCGTCACGCGGCGCGTCCGCAGGTCATCATAGAGTTGCCGGGTCTCCGGCTCGGGCTGCAAGCGGAGCTGCAGTTGCAGCACATCACGGCAGCGCTCATACTGTTTCAGCGCGAGGTTAAAGCGGCCCTGGGCGGCATAGGTCCGCATCAGGGCTCGGTGGATATCCTCCCGTAAGGGCTCCAAATCCAGCAGGCGCACCGCCGCCCGCAGGCATGATGGAAGATCATTCGTTGCCGAATAGTGCGCGACGAGCTTCTCCAGCACGATGGTTGCGATTGCCCTCAATCGCTCGCGCTCCACTCTGAGCCAATCTTCGAACGGCTCCTCCTTCAGGCCGAACCCGTCCAGGAGGTCGCCACGATAGACGACGAGCGCTTGCTCGAGTTGCTCCGGGTCGGAGCCGGCGGCCAGCGACTCGAACCGCGCGACGTCGAAATCAAGATCGTCGAGATTGAGCGTAATGCTGTCGCCGTCGCTCAGAAACCTTTCGCCATCGGATGCGCCCATTCCTTTCCTTATGGCGGATAGGGCCTGTCGAAGGTTCATTCGGGCCTGGGTTTGGCTGTTGCCGCCCCACAAAAGCGCGGCGAGCTTCTCGCGCGATTGGGAGTGTCCGGATTGCAGGGCGAGATAAGCCAGCATGGCGCGAGCCTTGCGGCTGAAAACCGGGGCCACCGCTCCTCCGGCAAAGTCAAAGCCGCCTAACAGACAGAGATGAGGGTGCGCCATCGGATCCGCCACAGCCACAGCTTCTTTGCGATCCTTTCCTGTACTTGCCTCTATTTCAACCGTCATTTCGCCCGGCCTGGTGTTTTTCACGAATCCTTCACGCTGGCTCCACCGCGTTTCTCACGACGCAGGGAAGACAAGTGTCGGGAGACCGGTATCTCAGGAGGACGCTACGCTACCCCCGACGGAATGGCCCATCTGGCATGATGATTCAAGGCAGGACCCGCAGCCGCGCGGCGGGCCACTGCGCCACGACATTGCGCTCGCGCGCTATCTTGAGAACCAGCGGGCCCGCCGGGCGTCAATGATCCAGGGGTTCGATTTCCGGGCCGCCGCGGTCAGCTTGCGCGCACTTTTGGCGAATGCGGGTAGCCGTGGATATCGGCTCTTAGAGGTCCTGGGCATTCGGCCCTTTCATATCCCCGAGCCATCCACCAGCGGCACATCTTCGCCTTCCCACGGGCTCGGCATCGATCCCTTGCTGAGATTGGCCGACGGCAGCGGCATCCAGCACTTCAGTTCGGGTTCGGCATATTCGACGATGCGTCCTGGAGACGAATCGGAAGCGCGCCAGCCTTCGCTGCCGAACTGATCGGCGCGGGCCCAGTAGGCCATGTCGACCTCGGCCGGCCCCTGTTCGGAAGGCCGAACTGTGACAAGGATTCTGCTGCCGTCCCTTGGCGCGCTCGACATGTGGCGCCACTGATCGGGCTCGTCCATTGCACTTCCTCCTGCGATCTTCGCCTCGCCCGGATAGTCGCTTCGCGTTCGGAAGCGGTCAACCCGAACTTTTTTGCCTGGGGCAAAACCCTGCCCCGTCGTTGCGGAACAAGTCATGGCACGCCGGGTTTGGGCAAGTTGTTGAAGGAGGCAAAATGAGACCAGCGCCCCGACCGATCCTTAGCATTGTTGCATGGCAGGCCGCGCCTTTCGTTCCCCACCCGGTCCGATCGCAATGAGGCAGGCCGGTTCCGATCGTTCCACCCCACCGGAGGAGAGCAAAGGCGGCATAGGACGAGCGCTCGGCCTCGGCCTGATAACAGGGGCGGCCGACGACGATTGTTCTGCAATAGGCACCTATGCCAGCGCCGGCGCCCGTTTCGGACCCGACCTGCTTTGGACGGCTCCGGTGACCTTGCCGATGATGTACGCGGTCGTCTACCTGTCGTCGAAGCTCGGCCAGGTGTCGGGGCGCGGATTGTTCCACGTCATCAAGGACTTCTACCCGCGGTGGCTGCTCTGGTCGGTGCTCTTGGGTGTGCTCGTCGGCAACACCATCGAGGCAGCGGCGGATCTTGGTGGAATGGCGGCCGCGATCAACATATTCGTGCCGCTTCCCATCCCGCTGATCGTGCTGTTCGTCGCCGCCCTCATCTTCGCCCTCCAGGTTTTTGGCTCCTATACTTTGATCCGCAACATCTTTCGCTGGCTGGCGCTGGCGCTGCTCGCCTATGTCGGTGCCGCCATTCTGGCCAAGCCGGACGCCGCGGCGGTGCTGCGCGGGACGCTGCTCCCCAGGATCGAATTCAACCGTGAGTTCCTGTCGATCCTGGTCGCCATCATCGGCACCACGCTGTCCGCCTATCTCTACACGTGGCAGTCCAATGAGGAGGTCGAGGAGGAGATTGCCCAGGGGCGGACAACGCTCAGGGAAAGGAAGGGCGCCACCGACAGCGAACTCCGTCGCTCTCGCCGGGACATCCTCATCGGCATGATGTTTTCAAATCTCATCATGTATTTCATCATCCTGTCGACGGGTGCTACGCTCTACAAGGCGGGCCACCACGATATCGACACGGCCGCGCAGGCGGCGGAGGCGCTGCGGCCGCTCGCCGGCCAGGCCGCAAGCGTTCTGTTCGCCGCAGGCGTGATTGGCGTCGGTTTCCTCGCGGTTCCTGTCATGACCACCGGCGCTGCCTATGATGTGGCGCAAGCCATCGGCTGGAAAAACAGCCTGCACGCCCGGGCTCGAGAGGCGCCCAAATTTTATCTCGCCATCGGATTTTTTACCGCGATCGCCGCTGGCCTGAACTTTCTCGGCTTCAATCCGATGAAGGCACTGGTCTGGTCCGGCATCGTTCAAGGCTTCTCGACACCGCCCTTGCTGCTGCTCATCATGCTGATGACGAACAACCGCAGGATCATGGGCGACCAGGTGAACAGCCGCAGCACCAACATACTCGGTTGGGCAACGACCTCCGCCATTTTCTCGGCGACGATCGGCCTGGTGGCAACCTGGTTCATGTGATCCGGCGGAAGCAAAGCGACGCCGCCGGTTGGATTACCCGTTCCCGCTTGCGGATTGTCCCAGCTTTGCCGGTCTTGGAAATTCCACAACGTCGCCCGTGGGCCGCTTGTATTGCGCCGCGACAATTGCATCGATCAGGAGATCCAGAGCCGCACGAGCCGTGCGGCTCGTCTCGTCCTCGCCGCTCAAATAATGGCAGGCTCGTTCGAGGTGGAGGTGTGCGGCGGCAAAGTCGCTTGTCATAGGCTTCTCCCTGTTGCCCGCCGGCCGGCAAGATGACCGCCTCGATTTACCCAAAAGCAAATATCCACAGCCGGATTTGAATCAAATTGGCCTGACTCGCCACATGCCGCGGACCCCACGCCAGCACCTTGGCCTGTGCCCGCGCCGCGTCCTCTCCGAGGGCCGCTAGGCCATCCAGGATCGTGGCATCAGGACATGGTTCCCCGACGTCGCGCCGGAGCGCCCGAGGGCGACTTGCCTGATATGTCCGGCCAGCTGTTCATGCGCTCTGTCCGACGCGCTGCGCTATCGCGGCTGCAGGCGCTGCAGCGATCTTTCAGCGCGGTACGGCGCGTTGAATGAACCAATTGCCGGCGATGTGCCGCAAACTCAGTTCGCTCACCGTCCTGCTTTTGAAATTTTCTCGCTCTTTTAATTCTACAAACTCTCTAGACTTAACATAGATCGCTTGAAGTGGAGCGCTTGAGAGGGAGCTAGGAATGTCGAAAAAGCTCGTGGTGGGGCTGTCGGGCAATTTGACCCGGCCATCGAAGACCAAGGCGTTCGTCAGCCACATTGTCGGACAGGCCGCCGAAAGCATTGGCGCGGCCTCGGCCGTCTTCGACATCGAGGATCTCGGCGCGTCCCTGCCGCAGGCGAGGCGCCTCGGCGACCTCGACCCGGCGGCGCGCAACATCGTCGAACGGCTGCTAGGCGCCGACATCCTGGTGGCCGGCTCGCCGACTTTCAAAGGCAGCTATACCGGGCTTTTCAAGCATTTCTTCGACCTGCTCGATCCGTCATCGCTGAGGGGCAAGCCCGTCATCCTCGCCGCGACCGGCGGCGGCGAGCGCCATTCGCTGATCGTCGAGCACCAGCTGCGGCCGCTGTTCGGCTTCTTCGAGGCGCTGACCGTGCCGACCGCGATCTACGCCTCCGACAAGGACTTTGCCAATGGCGTGCTGGTGTCGGACGCGATCCATGCCCGCGCCCGGCAGGCGGTCGCCGAGGCATGCCGGGTAACCGGAGTGCCCTATCGCGTCGGCCTTGCCGCCTGAACGCACTACTGACCCGAGATCCCCTCCCCGACCAATCCAGGAGCACGCCGCGATGACCAGATCCAAGAAATCCAGGCAGATCAAACTGGGCGCTTTCCTGCCCGGCGGCGGACAGCATATCGCCGCCTGGCGTCACCCCGAGGCGCCGGCCGACGGTGCCACCAATTTCGAGTTCCACAAGCAGCTTGCCCTGACCGCCGAGCGCGGCCTGTTCGACGCCTATTTCCTCGCCGACAATCTGACGGTCGGGCTCGGCGCCCGCGAAGGCGGCAATGCCAAGATCGCCGGCTTCGAGCCAGTGACGCTGTTTGCAGCGCTGGCGCCGCTCACCACGCATCTCGGCTTCATCGCCACCGCCTCGACCACCTACGAGGAGCCCTACACGCTCGCCCGCAAATTCGCCTCGCTCGATCATCTGTCGAATGGCCGCGCCGGCTGGAACGTCGTCACCTCGGCCGGCGACGAAACCGCGCGCAATTTCAATCGTGATACCCAGCCTGCCCACGCCGAGCGCTATACCCGCGCGCATGAGCATGTCGAGACGGTCAAGGCGCTGTGGGACAGCTGGGAGGACGATGCCTTCATCCGCGACCAGAAATCGGGGCGCTTCTACGACAAGGACAAGCTCCACGACATCGACCACAAGGGCGCGCATTTCAGCGTCAAGGGTCCGCTCAACGTGCCGCGCCCTGTGCAGGGGCACCCGGTGGTGGTGCAGGCGGGGCAATCGGAGGACGGCCGCAAGCTCGCCGCCCACTCGGCGGAAGTCATCTTCACCGCCCATCAGAACCTGGCGTCGGCGCAGGAATTCTACCGCGACATCAAGGCCCGCGTGGCGGCCGTCGGCCGCGATCCCGAGCAGGTGCTGATCATGCCCGGCGTAGCACCCTTCGTCGGCCGTACCGAAGAAGAAGCGCGCGCCAAATACCAGCAGCTGAACGATCTCATCCTGCCCGAAGACGGCGTCGCCCTGCTCAACGGGCTGGCAGGCCAGACGCTCGACATCAGGGGCTATCCGCTCGACGGCCCGCTGCCGCCGAGCAAGGAAACCGAAGGCATGAAGAGCCGCCAGGCGCTGATCCGCCAGATTGCCGACGAGCACAACTTCACCATCCGCCAGCTCTACCAATGGGTGGCGACGGCCCGCGGCCATTACACCGTCATCGGCAGCGCAGTGCAGGTCGCCGACCAGTTGGAGGAATGGTTCGGCAACGAAGCCGCCGACGGCTTCAACATCCTGCCGCCCTGGCTGCCCGGCGGGCTCGACGACTTCGTCGAGCTGGTGATGCCCGAACTGCAGCGCCGCGGCCTGTTCCGCACCGCCTATGAAGGCAGGACGCTGCGCGAGAACCTCGGCCTCAGGCGGCCTGAAAACCCGTGGACCGCCGCCCGCTCGGCCGTGCTGGCCGCCGAATAATCCCGAGAAGCCCACTACCCTCGAAGCGAGAGGCAAGACGATGACCTTGCAGCACATCGAACAGGCCGCCAGCCTCGGCACGCGTGACGGCACGACAAGCCTGGGCACGGACTTCCTGCGCCTCGGCGGCCGGGCAGGCATCCGCTTCCTGTCGCGCTACGGCGCCCTCATTGCCTTCCTCGCAATCTGGCAAGTGTCGAGTAGCGCAGGGTGGGTCAACACGGCCGTGCTGCCGCCGATCGATACGATTGTCGCGGCACTTTGGAAGGGGTTGGCCGGCGGCACTCTGCTCGGTGACATCGCCATCAGCCTGCAGCGCGCCGGTCTCGCCTTCGCGGCCGCCGTGCTGGTCGCCATCCCGCTTGGCCTGTTCATGGGCCAGGTGCGCGCGGTCGAGACCGCGCTCGATCCCATCCTGCAGGTCTTCCGCCAGACCTCGGCGCTGGCGCTCTATCCCGTATTCATCCTGCTGCTTGGGCTCGGCGAAGCCTCCAAGGTGTTCGTCATCTTCTGGGCGACGCTGTTCCCGCTGCTGCTCAACACCATCGGCGGCGTCAAGCAGGTCGATCCGAAACTGCTGGAGATGGCCCGCGTCTATGGCGCCAGGCAGCTCACCGTCTTCCGCCGCGTCGTGCTGCCCGGCGCCGTGCCCTCGATCTTCGTTGGGCTGAGGCTCAGCGCCACCACGGCGCTGCTGCTGTTGATCGCCTCCGAAATGATCGGCGCCAACAAGGGCATCGGCTTTCAGGTGATGAACGCGCAGTACAACTTCCAGATCCCGCTGATGTTTGCGGCAATCGTCATCCTCGCCGGCCTCGGCCTGATCGCCAACCAGGCGCTGGTCAGCCTGCAGCGGCGGCTCTGCCGCTGGAACAATGCCGTCGACTGACCTCCCCTTTCGCCATCGACCAGACCCAAGCCAAGCCAACCAGGAAAGACCACCATGAAAGTCACTCGCCGTTCCCTGCTTGCCGGCGCACCCTTCGCCGCCGGCCTTCTCGCCGCCGGCCTGCCGCGCTTCGCCTTTGCCGAAGCCGCACCCGTCAAGTTCCGCTCCCTCGCCAGCCGCGGCAGCATCTCTCCGCATGAACTGGCCGGCGAGCTCGGCTATTTCAAAGGCCTCGGTATCGAGGTCGAGAATGTCGGCTATTCCGGCGGCGGCCCGGAATCATTGTTTGCGCTCGCCTCCGGGAGCGTCGATATCGGCTCGGCCGCAACCGCCGCCGTGATCAATTCGATCTCCGGCGGCAACGACTTCGTCGCCGCCTATCCGAGCAACGGCATCAACGGCAAGGTGCGAAGCGTCTTCTACGTGCTCGACGACAGCCCGATCAAATCGATCGCCGACATTGCCGGCAAGACAATCGCCGTCAACACGCTCGGCGCCCATCTCGACTACACCGTGCGCGAGGCGCTGCACAGCGTCGGCCTGTCGCCGGACGCCGCCAATCTCGTCGTCGTGCCCGGACCGCAACTCGAACAGACCTTGCGCTCCCGCCAGGTCGACATCGCGGCGCTCGGCTACTGGCAGGCGACCTTTGCCGGCGCGCTGGTCGACAATGGCGGCGTGCGTGGCGTGTTCAACGACACCGACGTGCTGGGCGAACTGGCCGGCGGCTTCGTCGTGCTCAGGCGCGACTTCATCGCCGCGCATCCCGACGCCGCCCGCAATTTCGTCGAGCACTCGGCGCGCGCCTCCGACTGGTCGCTGCAGAACCCCGACGAAGCGCGCAAGGTGCTCGCGACAATCCTCGACAAGCGCGGCGAAAACGGCGAGCTGGCGCGCTACTGGACCGGCTTCGGGCTGCGCCAGGGGGCCAAGGCGACGGACCGCGACATCGACTTCTGGGTCAGCGTGCTCGAGCGCGACGGTCGCCTGCCAAAGGGTAAGCTGAAGGCAACAGACATCCTCTACCGGCCCGGCGAAACCAAGACCAACTGACAAGGCCAACCGGCAGCTGGGAGACGAGCGCGATGAGCAGCACAAGCGGCGGTGAGGTCAGCATACGCGACCTGTCCAAATCGTTCAGCATCGGCGGGCGCTCGCTTGCCGTGCTGAGGACCCTCAACCTCGACATCCGCTCGGGCGAATGCCTGGTCATCGTCGGCGCCAGCGGATCTGGCAAGACCACGCTGCTGCGCATTCTTGCCGGGCTGGAGGCCGCCGACAGCGGCGGCGTCGCCATCGACGGCAAGCCGGTGCACGGCGTCGGCGCCGAGCGCGCGGTGATCTTCCAGGAACCGCGCCTGCTGCCCTGGCTGACCGTGCTCGGCAATGTCGCCTTCGGCCTCGAAGTGCGCGGCGTGCCGAAGGCCGAGGCCGAGGAACGGGCGCGCTTCTATATCGCGCTCGTCGGCCTCGCCGAATTCGGCGATGCTTTCCCGAGGCAGCTGTCGGGCGGCATGGCGCAGCGCGTCGGCATCGCCCGCGCCTTGACCGTGCAGCCCGAAATCCTGCTGCTCGACGAGCCGCTGGGCGCGCTTGACGCGATGACCAAGATCGGCATGCAGGAGGAACTGGCGCGCATTTGGAGCGAGGAGAACGTCACCATGGTGATGGTGACGCACGACCTCGAGGAAGCGATCTACCTGGCCGACAGGGTGCTGATCCTGCCCAAGGAGAAAGGCGGCGCGGCGCGGCTGATCGACATCGACCTGCCCCGCCCGCGCGAGCGCAGCGAAAGCCGCTTCGTACGCTACCGCGAAGAACTGCTGCGCGAATTCGGCCTGCACTGAAAGGCCCCCTACGCGATCTTGGGTTCCTCGCCCCGCAAAGCGGGGAGAGGTGGCTCGGCGATGCCGAGACGGAGAGGGGTCTTCCTTTTTTGAAATCCTCTCCCCCCGCGCTCTTTCCTGGAACCGGATTCCCCGCCCCCGCATTTCCTTAACCGGGAGGCGAAGGAGCGCGGCATGAAAGCTTTGTTCGCAATCTTTGGCGGCTTCGTCCTGACGCTCGCCGTATTCGCCAGCGGCCTCGCATTCGCCACCTGGCTATTGATAGCCAAGCCGGTGCGGCCGCCCGCCCCGGTCTCCAGCGTCGCCGAACTGTGGGCCAAGGATCCGCGCCCGGTAAACCCGGCCTCGCAGCGCCTCGAGCGCCTCCCGGCCCGCCCGGTTCCCGTTCGCACCTCGGAAGTTGATCGCAGCTCGAAACCCGCCGACACCGCCGCAGCTTCGACACCCGACACCACCGGCTCCATCAAGCCGGCGGTGGAAGAGCAGCAGACGCTGCCCGCCGCCCATGTCGAATGGTGCGCCAGCCGCTACCGCTCCTACAGGCCAGGCGACAACCGCTACACATCCTACAGCGGCCAACAGCGCCCCTGCATATCGCCCTATCTCGACGCCGCCGATGACGGCAGCTACGTCGAGGCGAGCGATACGTCGTCAGTGGAGGGCTACCCGCCACCGGATGAACCCGGCGGCGCCGAGTTCTCATCCGACCACGTCCAATACTGCTTCAGCCGCTACCGCTCGTACCGGCCGGAGGACAACAGCTATCAACCGTATTCCGGCGGGCCACGTCGGCAGTGCGAGTAGGCTGGCGCGCCGGATGGCGGGCTAGCGGACCGAAGGGCATGGTGTCTTGTGCGATCCCACCCTCGAGCGGCTAACCAACGATCACGCAAATTTTTTTGGATCGTTCGGATCGGCGCGGCGTTCATCCGACAGGCAAAGGAGGAATTAAGATGGGCGACGAACGGGACGACAAGATTCGTGAGCGCGCATACCAGATCTGGGAACGCGAAGGCGGGATCCATGGCGATCCCGAGCGGCACTGGCACCGGGCTGAGGCCGAGATCGACAGGGAGGCAGCCCTGCCGCTGACGGCAGGCGATGCCCTGCCGGAAACCCGCGAGTTCGCGAGTTCCGACGTCTTGACGGTGGAGGCCCTGGCGGTGCGCACCGGCATATCGGGCGAACAGGCACAGGAGCTGATCGACAGGCTGGGCAACGACCGGGCGGCGATCGAACAAGCCGCGCGCAACCTCAAAGGGAAGCAGCGGCTCGGGGAGTGACAGATGATCAGAAAACTCAAAGACGGAAAATACCGCCTCTATTCGCGCAAGAAGGACGAAAAGACCGGCAAGCGCCGCAATCTCGGGACGTTTGACAGCCGCAAGGCTGCGGAGAAGCACGAACGTGAGGTGCAGTATTTCAAGAAGCATTGAGGCGGCGTTGGGCGTGTTGTCGCTTGCCAGGCAGCCGCGCCGGATGCCTGACGGAACCTGAGCCTGCGAAGACGGCGGCCACGCATCTCTGCGCCGGACAGTTTACGAGAACATGGTGCGTCCAGAAGCAGGTAACGACGCCCATCGCGGTCGCCCGCGGATTTTAGCACGGTATGCAAATTGTTCAGAACCGTACCTGATGCACCTCGCGCAAGCGGCATAAACCTTTCAGTGACGAAGCGTTCGCTTGCAATGTGGGCGATGCCTCCACTAGTTTCTGGTCAAATTGAACAAAACGGGAACAAAAATGTCACGGGCGAATTGAATTCGCGTTCGCCGTCCGGCGTGTTGCGCACCACAGGGCCTGGCTGGTTGGGATAGATGTCGATGGAGGGTTCGAGATTGCCGAGGATATCGCGCAAGGCGCGGGTCCACTGGCGAATGGCCTCCTGGCTGGTCGTGATATTGTAAAGATTGCACATTTCAGGCCGTTCCCGGATGCTTAGGCATCTTGTTGGAAACGGCCCGGAATTTCCAGCGCTGTCCGTTAGGTTGCTGACACGGCAGGCCGTGTCAGCAATGGCTTTGTGAGACCTACCGCGCCGATTGTCTCATAGCTTGTGCGGCGACTGCCGCCAGAAAAGCCCTCGCCGCGGCATCGCAGGCCGCTCGAGACGGGCCTTTGGCGAAAAGAAGAAGCTCGGCGGCTCGAATGTTGAGCCCGTGCTTCCTTGCGAATGTGGCTAGATCGTAAGGCTTGTTGTCGTAAGGCTGGTCGTCGTAGTCGATCGTCAGATCGTAGTTTTCTCTCATTTTCTTCCTCCCGTTAGCGATCTTCCCCCCTCCTGTCGCTAACGCAAAATTAACGTCGATGGCGTCGGGCGAGTCCACCAATCAGAGATTGTGTAAAAAACGTACGAGCTCGGATGCTCGCCCTCTCAACGGGCCGCGAGCAATCACCGCGACCGGACCGGTCGAAAGAGCCGATTATGGGGGGAACGTTGGAAAAGGCTGCCACGGCCTGGTGCTACCGGGGGTGTCCGCGACGCCTACCGTGCCTAATGGCCGTCATTTTCATCTTCCAGGCCCGGTCCGCAAAGCCGGCCTCGTTGGGTTCGGCTAAAGAATAAATCCGGCTAACAACACCGTAAGGAGCAGTGACAGCGGAACGGCCGCAAGACACCACATTTCCAACGTGTTGTTTTGCAGCGGGTCCATCGTCAGCCTCACTTTTTGGTTTCGTCATTGTGACACTAACGGTTGGTCGGAGGTAGCGGTTCCAAGCGACGCCGTTCATAGAGCGCTGTCTGTGCTGTATATTAGCAACACCTTGACGACCGCTGAGCCCCGTACCGCTTGGACAACTTCACTTGGCGCCGGATTGGTTGTGCATTCCGCAGGAATGCAAGCGCCCCTCCGCATCAGTCGTGCGGGGAGCGATCACCGCCCATGATCAGCGCCGAGCAGGTCATGCCCCCGGAACCAATGACTGCGTCGACCTCCGGCCGAAGTTTCGCTACCGCCGAGCCGATCCGATGTTCACTCACAGCCAGCGATGCGCGTTTATAGGACCTAAGTCTGACCTGCCTGCGCAATGGTCTCGTGTACGGCCGGCGCCGGGAACAACTGCGCCCGTCTTCAGTTGATGGCGTCACCTCCTCGAGGAGAGATCGGCGCAGAATCAGTCCCTTCAGCGCTGATTAGGGTCCGCCTGCCATTGATGGATTTGGCAGGCGGACCCTTGGTTCTGTACGCTCCAGATCGAAAGCGGGTAAGCTCGGGATCACTCATCATCCCAGAAATCCTGCAGAGAGGCATGGCGGAGGGCTCCTCGCCCTGAGATGCTTGACCTGGCTTGACATCCGAGACGACCTCCCAGCGCGCGCACGCAGCGGGGGGCGCCCTCAGCCCTCCAGCGCCTCGTGCTGGTAAAGCTCGTCCATGCTGAGCGTCGCGAGCGCCGCGAAGGGCGCCTGCTTTTTCACGCGGCCGTGGCTCAGGATCACCACGTCGTCGCAGAACGAGATGGTGCTGCGATGGTGGCTGATGACGATGGTGGTGCGGCGGCCGGCGCGCGACTTCAGCGTCTCGACGATCGCCGCTTCCGACAGCCCGTCCACCGCATTGGTGGCTTCGTCGAGGATGAGGATATCGGGATCGCGCACCAGGGCTCTGGCCAGCGCGATCCGCTGCCGCTGTCCCGCCGAGAGGTTGACGCCGCGGTAGCCGACGACGGTCCTGTAGCCTTGCGGCAGTTGCTCGATGAAGCCATGCGCTTCGGCCAGTTTTGCCGCGCGCTCGGCGTCATCGGCCGAGGCCGCGTCCTGGCCGTAGATAATGTTGTCGAAAATCGTGCCGTCGACCAGTTCCAGCTCCTGGCTGGCGAGCGCGATGTGCTTTCGCCATTGGCTGGGGTCGATACGGTCGAGCGGCAATCCATCGACGAGTATCCTGCCGCTATCCGGTTCGACGAAGCGGCACAGGAGATTGACGATCGTCGTCTTGCCGGCGCCCGACCGGCCGATCAGCGCGGTCGAGCGGCCGCTGCGCAGGTCGAAACTCGCCGCATGCAGCACCACCGCGCGCTGTTCCGAACCGGAATAGGTAAAGGTGACGTCTTCGAACTTGATGCCGTGGCTGAGACCGGGGAACGCTGCATTTCCCTGCGGCGGCTGGGGCTTATCGGACGAGTCCAGCATCCACGCCACCTCTTCAAGCGATCCGCTCAGGCCCTGCAGCTGGCTCCAGGCCATTTGCAGCGACCGCATATAGGGCTGCAGCCTGTAGAGCAGGATGACGAAGGCGACGATCAGCGGGAAGCTGACATTCGCCAACCAGGCGCCGATCACCACCGCCAGGAACAGCATGGCGTGCAGAACCTCGGTCAGCGGCGGCAACGCTCCCTGACGTGTCAAAAGCACGAACGCCGCCCGGCGCACCGCATCCGATGCCTGGTCGAATGCCGCCTTCTCTCGTTGCTCCTGGCCGAAGATGCGGATCAGCCGCCCGGCATGCACCAGATGCAGCATCTGCGATGCGAGTTGGCTGTTGCGGGAGGCGACGCTGCGGCTCGGCGCCTTCAGATTGGCGGACAGCATGGCGTGCGCGACCTGGACCAGCGCCAGTCCCAGCGTGACCAGCAGCGTCATCTGCCACGACAAAAGCAGCAGGAAGGTCAGGAGGATGATTGCGGCCGACGCGTTGACGATTGCCCCCAGCGTAATCTGGATGGCATCCGAGGCCCGCCAGGATTCGTTGGAGATGATGTTGAGCAGCCGTCCGGGGCTTTGCTGCAGGAAGAACGGGTAGCCCACCCGCAGCAGCTGCTCCGACAGCGCGCTGCGGATCGAATGGCTCGCCTTGCCATAGATGAAGGTGGTCAGCAGCGTGTTGGCGTAGGCGAACAGGTTCTTCAGCACGATCGAGCCGAGGATGGCGACCGATATGACGATCAGCCGGTCGCGCTCGCTCAGGCTCGATCCGACATGCTGGAAGACGGCGGAGAAGCCGGCCATGCCGGTCTGCCCCTGCCCCATGATTATGTTCAGCAACGGGATGATCAGGCCGATGCCGAACCCCTCAAGCGCCGCACTGAGCAGCCCGAGCACCACCACGGCCGGAAGCAGGCGCAACTGCTTTTGCCCGAGCGCGCGGCGCAGCATCGGCAGGCTGGGCGGCATCAGGCGCATGATTGCGGATCACCTCGCCTCGGCATTTGCCTGTTGCTCCTGTCGCATTTGCGCCGGCTGCGGCGATTTCACCAGCGAAAGCACCGCGAACTTGGCCGCGCCGAGCAAGTTCATGCCGATGATCGGCCAGTGCGACAGCTTGAGTTCACGGTCGAACAGAGGGCCTTTCCTCAGTTCGCGCAAAGCCGCCCTCATCGACCAGTAGAAATGGCGAAGCAGCCACGGCGCGTGGCGGATATGTTTCAGGCAAAGCCCGCCATTGCCCATGCTGTAGTCGCGATGCAGCTTTTCGATGGCTTTGCGGTCGCGTCGGCCGTGATGGTGATAGATGGTCATGTCGGGCACATATTCGACCGGAATCCCAAGCAGCACCGCCCGCACGAGATAGTCCGTATCCTCGGCGGAGCGCAGCGGGCCGCCGGCGCCGAACCGTTCGTCGAAACGGCCGATGCGGGCGGCAACATCGCGGTGCATCGTCATGTTGCAGCCAAGCACGAAGCCACCGGGATGGACATCCGGCGTAAGCCGCGCGCGCACCGGCGACCGCTTGATGGTGAACGGCAGGTCGCGGGGATCGCCAATCTCGACGCGGCCACCACGGATGACCCGTTCGCCGGCCGAATAGTGCCGTTGCAGATCGTGCAGATAATCCTTGTGGACTGCGCAATCGTCGTCGACGAAGACCAGCACGCGGCCCCGCGCCCGCTCCAGCCCGGCGTTGCGCGCGGCCGCCAGTCCAGGTCGTGGTTCGCGAATAGCGGTGAACGGGATGTCCGACAGTTCGGCGATGCTGGCCAGCCGTTTGGCGGTGCTGTCGGTCGAGCCGTTGTCGACAACCACCAGCTCGGCGGCAAAGTCGGCATGGGCACGACACGCGGCCTGGATCGACCAGATACAGGGCTCGAGCACGGCGACGCGGTCGCGTGTGCAGACGATGAAGCTGACCGCCGGCGCCGGTCCATGCTGCGGCCGCGGCGACATGGCCGCCGGCACCGTCGAGTGGCCGCGCTGCTGGAGCTGGTGCGATTTGACGAACATGCGTTGCTAGCTCAACTGGTTCGAAGGCAAAACCGCCGCGGCCGGCACGGATTGCAGATACCGCGACAGGGCATCCACCTGCCTGGTGACCGACATCGAGGCGAGACTGAAGCGCGGCGCGAAGGCACCGGTGCGAAACACGTACTGCTCGCGGCGCCGGATGAGCTTCCATTTCGCGGTCCGCGTCAGGAATTCGTGCATCAGCAACGGCTGTCTTTCTCCCGATATGAGCTGATAGAGGAAGTAGAACAGGTTCAGCGTGCCGGCCTGGTAGCTCGGCCTCGCCTCGGCCGGCAGCGCGGCAATCCTTTCTTCCAGCGCAAGGATCCACTCGGCGGCACGGCGAACCGTGCCCATCGACAGGACCTCACCGATGTCGCGGAGGTCTTGCGTCTCTTCCGCGAGCCCCTCGCGCTCGAGGTTCTCGGCGACGATCTTCAAATGCGTCCTGCGCATTTCGCGCTTGTGCCTGTTGGTCACGCTGTCGTCATGGATACGATAGGCGATCAGGCTTTCGGGGATCATGGCCGCCGGGTAGCGGTCGGTCAGCCGCCTGAACAGGTCGAAGTCTTCGGCGTGCTTGTACCCTTCGTTATAAAATAGAACGCTCTCTTCGATGACCTTCCTGTTGTAGACGACCGTGGAATGCATGCAGATCGTGAAGAACATCGACAAGATGCGCAGGCTATTGTCCTGGAATATCGGATCGGGCGAACCCCTGACGATGCGGTTGCCGAGCAAGGTGTCGAAACCCGCGCCGCACAGCGCGAGGTCAGGCTGCTGGTTGAACAGCGCGACCTGTCGCGACAGGCGCCGGGGATAGGCGACATCGTCGGCGTCCATCCTGGCGACCAGATCGCCGCGGGCCATGGCCAGGCCTTCGTTCAAAGTTGCAATCAGGCCACGGTTTTCGCGTGAGATGATCGAGATGCGATTGTCGGCCTGGCGGTATTTCTGTAGGATCTGCAGTGAGTTGTCGGTCGAGCCATCATCGATGGCGATGACCTCCAGACGATCGTAATCCTGGCGCAGGATGCTACCCAGCGCAGCGGCAAGATAAGGTCCCGCATTGTAGGTCGGCAGCAGAACGGAGACTAAGGGAGCAGCCATTGGTCAGCCCCGACCGCTTCGTTGCAACTTGCGTGGCAAGCGCGATGCGCCATCAAGCGGCCTGCTCGGATATGCTCCTGCCGCGAGCCAACCGCTGTTGGTCGTATCGATGCCTGTCGGGAAGCCGGCTCGGCCTCTCCGGGCAACATAGGGGAAGTGGCGCTTTAGGCTGTTGAGCGGCTTCTCGAAAAGCAGCCATGAAACCGACGCCAGCATGAGCGTCACCGTTCCCGCCACCAGGAACCGTCCCGGCCCTTGTTCCGAGACGTTGAGCGGAATCCAGGGCTGCGATTTGACGACGAGCGACAGCACTATCGGATGGTAGAGATAAACGCCGTAGCTGATGCGGCCAAGGCCAAGCAGCGGCGGCAATTCGAGACCTTTTCCGATATAGCCACCAACGCCTGTCGAACAGCTTGCAACGATGACCACCAGCGGCACGAGAGGCAGGATCTGCAACAGCAGCCAGAGGCCCCATTCCTGCAGCGGATTTGCCGGCGCCGGCGCAAACCACTGCAGAACGAAAAACGCCGCGGCGAGCCACGGCCAGCCAGCTCGAAGCCATTGCGGCAGGCCAGCGGATCTTGACCGGTAAGCGGCAAGCAGCGCCCCTGACGCCAATGCATCCATCGACGCCGGCGGCAGCAGGTCGCGCGACAAACCGGGTGTTCCCGCGATCGGCCAATAAAACCGGTAGGCCAGCGACAGCCCGATAACGGCGATACAGATCGCTTCGAGGCGCCGGCGCGGCGCCAGCAGCACGATCAACGGCCAGGCGATATAGAACTGCTCCTCGATGCTCAGGCTCCAGAAATGGCAGAGCAGCCAGGGCGTCCATTCATTCTGCGCTGCGTACCAGAAATTCGACAGATAGAGCGCGTGCCAGGCCAGCGATCCTCTCGACTGCTCCATGTCCGTAAGCCAGACGAAACCCAGCACGGCGAAATAGGGCGGGAATATCCGCAGCGCCCGCCTGATATAGAAGGATCTCAGCGCCGGTCCGGTTTCGAATTCGGCGGCCGAGCGGGCTTCGAGCAGCAGGCGGGTAATCAGAAAGCCGCTCAGCACGAAGAACAGACGTACGCCGATATGGCCCCAGAACGAGGATCCTCCGGCCGCGAAGAAGTGTGCGTACAGCACCATCGTCACGGCGATGGCCCTCAGCGCGTCCAATTGGGTGTCGCGCGCATTTCCCATTAGCGGCGTGCGCCGGCGGGACGGCGAAACTGCCAATCGGTCAACATAGCGGCGTCGTTCACGGCGCATTTCCAATCGGAAGCGCCCCCCTCACGCAGGATAAGGCGCCACCATTGTGCAACGCAACACAAAAAGTTGACATATTTGAAACAGGAACGTGAGGCGCGGCTAATAAAAGCCAAAAAACAGCGGGAACCAGCCCGAATTGTCCATTTTTGACGATTTTCGCGCGCTGCCTTGGCCCGCCGATATCGGCGGCAGGGTGCTGCGATGCAGCATGTTCGCCGCCATCACGGAACGCGTGAAGCTGATCCGTTCGATCGCCGCCAGCGGCACTGGCGTCAGCCTCGTCACACACGATCTCGCCACGGTGCGGGCGCTGGCCGACAGGATCGTGGTTCTCAGCCTCGGACGCGTGGCCTATGACGGATCCGCCAGGCACTTGAGCGCCGACCAGTTGTGGGGCCTCATGGCGCGCGGCACCCTCGCATCCGCCGGGCAGTAGAAGGCGTTTTGAAGCGGGGACCCGCTTCGCGCGAGCTTCCCGCCTCCGAGCGACAATTACGCCTCCTTGCCGGCATTCGCGAGCGCCACTGTGCGACGCTCCGGAAGCCCCATTCCGACGAGCGCGCCGGCGAGCGAGAGCAGCGCGGAGACGTCGATTGCCGCGGTGAAGCCATCGCTGAACGCGTCGGTGGACGAGAAGCTTCCAGTGCCGGCGAACACCGCACCGGCGATCGCGATCCCGGATACGCCGCCCAGAAAGCGGAATGTATTGAACGTGCCGGCAGCCTTGCCGACCTCCGGCCGCGCGACCGCATTGAGGACCGCATTCTGCGCGGCAGGCATGGCCATCGACACGCCGGCACCGGTAATGATCAGGGGCGCGACTAGCTGGATGTAGGGCAGATCAGGTGCTGCGATCTGCGCCAGCCAGGCCATTCCAGCCGCTTGCAGGATCAATCCGGCCACGACAAGCCAGCGCTCGCCGACGCGGTTGATCAGGCTGCCGGCGATCGGTGCGACCACGAAAAGCGTGGCGGTCCAGGGCAGCAAACCCATGCCGGCGCCGAGCGGCCCACGGCTCTGGGCAAACTGCAGAAACTGCGGCAGCAGGAATACGAGGCCGTACATGGCGGCGCAAAGCAGGAAATTCGCGCCGACGCCCGAGGAGAATGCGCGCGCCTGAAAGAACCGCAAAGGCAGCATGGGCTCACGGGTACGCAGCTGCCAAAGGACGAATGCGATGGCCAGAAGCAGCCCGGCCGTCAGCGCCGACAGCACTTCAGAGCTGCTCCAGCCCACGATGTTGCCGCGCATCAGACCCCAGACCACTCCAAATGCCGCCGCAGTCACCAGGGCGACGCCGAGGACATCGATTGCCGTACCCGGCCCGTGACTCTCCGGAATCCGACGCATCACCAGCGGGATGAGAACGATGCCGACCGGAACATTGAGCCAGAAGATCCAGTGCCAGGAGAGGCCTTCGGAGATCGCCCCGCCCGCCATCGGACCGATGATCAGGGCCAGGCCGGTGATGCTGCTAAAGATGCCCAGCGCCTTGCCTCGTTCCTCCGGGGGAAAAGCGACGCTCAGCAGCGCCATGGCCAGCGGCATGACCATTGCGGCACCCGCGCCCTGAACCGCACGGGCCGCAATCAGCAATCCGGCATTTCCAGCGAGCGCGCAGGCAACCGACGCTGCGATGAACAACGCCAATCCGGCAACGAGCGTACGGCGGCGGCCGAACCGGTCACCGAGCGCAGCCCCGGTCATGAGCAGGACGGCAAAGCTCAAATTATAGGCGTTCATCGTCCATTGCAGCGTCTCCAGCGAGGCATCGAGTTCGACCCGCATCGTGCTCAATGCGGTCGCCACGACCATCGCATCGAGAACGACCATCAAGGAGCCTATCGACGTGAGGGCGAGAACCCAGACCTTCGTTGATCCCGCACTTTGCTTGCTCATGATTATGGCGCCTCCGGCTTGAACAGATGGCCCACCAGTCTCGCGGTCCCATGATCCAGAGACGCGGAGGCACCACCAAAGGATTCCAGCTAAAGAAAGTTTTTTTCGACCGAATCCTTTTGCCATCGTCGAGCGTCTATAAGACGCTGCGCCTGATGGCGGGCGCGCCTGCCCTGGGAGATACGCAATGAAATCGATCCTTGTGCGATGACCGGATCCGCATCCGGCACGCCAGAAGGACGGGAGCCATTTGACCGGCTGCTCGGCGAATTGCGGCCGAAACTGCACCGCTATTGTGCCCGCATGACCGGTTCGGTGATCGATGCCGAGGATGTCGTCCAGGAAGCTACGGTCAAGGCGCTCGAGGCGTTCCCAGGGACCGGACCGATAGCCAATGTCGAGGGCTGGCTGTTCCGCATCGCGCACAATGCAGCGCTCGACCACCTGCGCCGTCGCGCCAGGGTGGATGCCGCGCATGCCATCGAGGATATCGACATGATACCTGACCCCGGCATGTCGGCCGAGGGTCGACACACTGCAGCCGCAAGCCTGCAGACCTTCATGCGCCTCCCCGCGGCGCAGCGTAGCAGCGTCATCCTCATGGATGTGCTCGGCTATACGATCGAAGAGATCGGCAACATTATTGACAGCAGCGTTCCGGCGGTGAAAGCCGCACTGCATCGCGGCCGTCTGCGCCTGCGCGAAGTCGCCGGCGAGCCTGACGATCGGCCTGTGCCGGTGTTGGCCGAGCCCGAGCGGGCGCGTCTGGCAGCCTATGTGGAGCGGTTCAACGCCCGCGACTTCGATACGATCCGCGACATGCTGGCCGAGGACGTGCGGCTTGACCTCGTCAACCGGCTCCGGGCGAGCGGCCGCACGAAAGTGGGCCGGTACTTCCACAATTACGCGGGTATCCACGATTGGCGGCTGCTTCCAGGCCTGGTGGATCGGCACCCAGCCATACTTGTCATCGATCCGGATGACTCGGCCGGAGGGCCAAGATACTTTATCCTGCTGGAATGGACGGGCGACAGATTGGCGAGAATTCGCGATTTCCGCTATGCGCGCTACACGCTTGATGGCGCCGAGGTGGTGCCTCTGCGAGCATAGCAATTCGCTTTTCATAATGCCGAACAAGCACTGCCAGATCGCGGCCGCTTGCCATCCAAGCGGCCGCCCTTTTCTGCTGATCCGGCTTTAAGCCGGTTGCAACTCCCGGCGCGGCAGCGGCGGGAAGGCGATCGCAATCGCCATCGCGCCAAGCCCGACAAGGGCCGAGCCGATGAACAGCCAGGAATAGCTGGCATAGGCATCGAACACCATGCCGCCGGCGAGCGGGCCGAAAGCCATGCCGAGGCTGGACAGCATGGTTACGGCACCGAACACCGTGCCGAGGATGCGCTGGCCGAAATATTCGCGCGCCAGCACCGCATAGAGCGGCATGACACCGCCATAGGTGGCGCCGAAGATGACGGCGAGCGTGTAGAATTGACCAAGCTCGCTGACCGCCAGATAGGCGGCGATGACCACCGCCTGTATGGCCAGCCCGGTGATCAGCACCGGCTTGACGCCCAGCCGATCGGCAAGCACGCCGTAAAGCAGCCGGCCACCCAGCCCTGCCAGGCCCTCGATGCTGTAGATGCTGACCGCCGCCATCGGCGCTATGCCGCACAGCATCGCATAGCTCACCATATGGAAGATCGGCCCCGAATGCGCTGCGCAGCAGGCAAAGAAGGTCAGTCCCAACACGATGAATTGCGGCGAGCGCAGCGCCTGCGGAACCGTCATGCCGGCACCCTCGGCGGCAACGGTTGGGGCAGCGCCGTCGGCAGCGGGCTGGGGCGGCTGGCGCACCAGAAGCGCGGCCGGCAGTAGCAGCACCCACGCGGTTATGCCGATATCGAACATCGCCGTGCGCCAGTCATAGGCCGAAATCAGCCAGCGCGCGAAGGGCGAGATGGTCATTGGCGCTACGCCCATGCCGGCCGAGACCAGCGAGACCGCGAGGCTGCGGTTCGTGTCGAACCAGGCGGAGGTCAGCGCGATCATCGGCGCGAAGAAGGCGCTTGCCGCGAGGCCGACGAGCACGCCATAGGTCAGCTGGAAAACGAGCAGCGAGCCGGTGCGGCTGGCCAGGACCAGCGCCAGGCCAAGCAATACGGCGCCGGTCATGACGACGATGCGAGCGCCGAAGCGGTCGTAAATGGCGCCCCAGGCGAAGCCGCCGAGGCCCATTACCAGGAAGTTCAGCGTCATCGCACTCGATATGCCGGCGCGCGACCATTGTGTGTCGAGCGCCATCGGTTCGAGGAAGATCGCCAGCGAGAACATCGCCCCGAGGGCGACACAGGTCATCAGCGCGCCAGCCGCGACGATAACCCAACGATAGGGAAGGCTCATTTCACTTTTCTCCCATGCCGGAAGCGTTGATACGGCACGACCTTTTCGAGCTTCGCCGAGCCGCTTGCGTCCGAAGGACGTTGGAGACGTTTTGAATCCGACAATCCGGTTGCATTTTTTATCCAGTCAAGAAATTGCGCCGCTCAATTGCTCCATTGCATTGACCGTGCACAGTGCTGAGCTAGATTTCCAGCCTGGCGATCAGGAGCTATCAGGTATGGAACTTCATCGCGGCCGTCTCATCGACCACATCCAGTTGGTGGTCAGGGATCTCAAGGCCAGCCGGCGCTTTTACGAGGCGGTTTTCAAGGTGCTCGATATTCCGATCGGCGGCAGCGCCGAGGATTATTTCTGGGCCGACGAGCTGTTCATCTCCAGCCCCGACAGCCCGGCAGCCCAGGGAAAGCTGACGGGGCGCCACCACCTTGCCTTCCAGGCAAAGGACCGCGCCATGGTCGACGCCTTCTACAGGGCCGGCCTCGATGGCGGCGGCACGGACAATGGCGCACCGGGCGAGCGGCAGCACTACCATCCCGGCTACTACGCCGCCTTCCTGCTCGATCCCGACGGCAACAATATCGAGGCCGTCCACCACGGCCCGGCCAACCGCAGCGCCGAGTCAGTGAAGATTGCGTTCTGAAGATCGGGTGATGGGGCAAGAATCTTGCTTGCGACGGCGTCGGATCGGCTGCGGAGGTCATTCCGCGCTGCGCTATCGCATCAGCGCCGCCATCTGGCCCGCCAGGAAGTCGACGAACAGCCGCGCCCGGACGGGTAGCTGTCGCCCATACGCATGGACGATGTACACCGGCATGGTCGGCATCGCCACCTCGGGCAGGATGCGGACCAGGCGGCCCGTGTCGAGATCGTCCTGCACGGCAAACCGCATCAGATGCGCGATGCCGGCGCCGGCAAGTGCCGCATTGCGGATGGCACCACCATCATCGGTATCGAGCCGCCCATCCGGCACGATCATCGTACCGTCGGCAAAAGTGACGGGATAGGGCCGGCCGGCCATCTGGTAGCGGACGAATTCGTGGTTCGGTAAATCCTCGACCGATGCCGGACGGCCGCGCCGCTCGACATAGGCCGGTGAGGCCACCAGCACGATCGGCAGATTGGCGATCTTGCGCGCGATGAGCCCGGTGTCCGAGAGCTGCCCCATGCGCACCGCAACGTCATAGCCTTCGCGGATCAGGTCGGCGTGGCGGTCGGTGACGCTGAGCTCTAGTTTGACTGCGCCATGCCGCGAAAGGAACGCCTGCGCCCATGCCGCGATCAGGCCGCGGCCGAGTTCGACCGGCGCTGTGACGCGCAGCAGGCCGCGCGCTGTATCGGCCAGCTGGACGATGTCTTCGGCATCGTCCAGCGCCCTGAGCAGCGGCGCCACGCGCTCGTAATAAGCGATGCCTTCACTGGTCAGCCCGAGCCGGCGCGTCGAGCGCTTGATCAGCCTGACGCCCAGCCGCCGCTCGAGCCGCGCCACGCTTTTCGACACCGCCGATGGGCTGGAGCCGACCAGCCGGCTGGCGGCATGGAACGAGCCGGCATCGACCGTGCGGACGAAGGCGACGAGACCGGCGGTCTTTTCGAGGATGGTGGTCATTCCGGAATTCCAGGCACGAAAGAATGGATCATGATGATCCTAATACGATTTTTGATCATCATTAAATACCGCTCATCATCGACAAAGGAGAGATTTGATGAGCAAGCTGAACGGCAAGGTCGCCATCGTCACCGGCGCCTCCAAGGGTATCGGCGCTGCCATCGCCAAGGGTCTTGCCACGGCCGGCGCCGCGGTGGTCGTCAACTACGCCTCGTCACAGGAAGGCGCCGACCGCGTTGTCGCCGAGATCGAGGACCGTGGCGGCCGCGCCGTCACCGTCCAGGGCGACGTGTCGCAAGCGGCCGACGTGCGCCGCCTGTTCGAGGCGGCGAAATCGGAGTTTGGCGGGCTCGACATCCTGGTCAACAATGCCGGCGTCTTCGCGTTCGAGCCGCTGGAAGCGGTTACCGAGGCCGAGTTCCACCGTGAGTTCGACACCAATGTGTTGGGCATCATTCTGACCACGCAAGCAGCAGTGAGCCATTTTGGCCCGGGCGGCGGCAGCATCATCAACATAAGCTCGGTTGCCAGCCGCAATCCGCAGCCGAACTCGCTCGTCTACGCCGCCACCAAGGGAGCGGTGGACACGATCACGCTGTCGATGTCGCGGGAGCTCGGCGCACGCAACATCCGCGTCAACGCGATCGCGCCCGGCGGCATCGATACCGAAGGCCTCGCGCGCATCGGCATCGTCGGCAGCGAATTCGAGAAGCAGATTATCGCCATGACCCCGCTCGGTCGCTTCGGCCTGCCCGATGACGTCGCCCGCGTCGCGGTGTTCCTCGCCTCCGACGAGGCGTCATGGCTGACCGGCGAGCGCATCACCGCCTCGGGCGGCTGGCGATAGGCATGGAGGGCGCGGACCTGCCGTTTCACGGACCATGCCCCACGCCGCGCGACGTCGAGGACCACCGCAATCGATGACGACAGCGATCTAAGCCCTATGTTTCAGCGAGGGGGAAGCGCCGTGCGCTATCGATGACGGCGAGATGCCAGGGAGGTAACGGATGACGGGCGACGAAACAGCAATCCGAAAGCTGGTCGAGACGTGGATGGATGCGAGTAAGCGTGGAGACATCGCGACTGTCCTCAGCTTGATGACGGACGATGCGATCTTCATGGTTCCCGGCCGGGAACCCTTCGACAAGGAGATCTTCGCGGCGGCCGCGCAGGAGACGGCCGGCGTTCATATCGACGGCACGAGCGATATCGTGGAACTACAGCTTCTCGGCAATTGGGCCTTCATCCGCAGCCGCATCGACATGACCGCGACCCCGCCGAATGGCGAGCCGGTCCATCGATCGGGATATGCGCTGACGCTCCTGCGTAAGGAGCCAGATGGTGAGTGGCGGCTCGCGCGCGACGCTAACCTGCTGACCCTGCAAGGCTAGAGCCGGTCTCCGGCATCTCTGCACCAGGAGGCGCGCTAGGGGGAGCGACAAGGTGGCGAAGATGCGTTCAACGTCGCCCTGAACAGCATTCCCCTCCTCCATCTGATTACACCGGCAAGAGGGCGTTCGGCTTGACATCGGCGATGGAGGCGAAAGTGTGCGTTTCGCGCACGCCGGGCAGAGGCAGGATGACCCGCTGCAGGAAATCCTGGAACACCGCCATTTCAGCGATCCGCGCCTTGACCAGATAATCGAAACCGCCAACCACCATATGGCACTCCAGAACCTCCGGAGCTTTCGCCACGGCTTCGGCGAAGCGGTCAAAGACATGCGGCGCCGTGTGGTCAAGCCTGACCTCGATGAACACCAGCGTTCCCCTGCCGACCTTGCGCGGATCGAGCATAGCCCTGACCGCGGTGATGAACCCGTCGCGGAACAGGCGCTTCACCCGCTGGCTGGTTCCGGTCGGCGACAGCCCGACACGCCCGGCAAGATCAAGCGTCGTCCGGCGCCCATCCTCCTGCAGCAGCCGGAGCAGGCTGCGGTCTATCTGGTCGAGATCGTCCATTCACAATCCACTCTATCTCAGGGATTTGTGTGCTTAATTCACGCACAGATGCCAAAATCAACGTATTTCATCACATAAAACCTCGCAATAGCCTGCGCTTCCCTCACCCACTCAAAGCAGATGTGGTGAGCCGATTTCGACGAACACAGGAGTGCAGGATGACCAAGGAAGCGTGCAGCCCAGCCGGCAAGAGTGCGGCGGAAATCAGCAAGGGAGCGACCGAGATCCTGGTGCTGAGCGAAGCCGACGTGATGGCGTGCATCGACCTCAGCCAGCTTCTCGACGTTCTGGAAGACGGCTTCAAGGCGCTGTCACAAGGTAAGGTCGTCAATCCACCCCGACCACAGCTCGACATCCCCGGAGCCGGCTACAGCCTCGCCATGCCGGCCTGGATGGAGGACATGAACCTGACCGTCAAGATCGTCAATGTCTTCGAAGGCAACCTGGCCAAGAACCTGCCCAGCCATCTCGCTACCATCAGCCTGTTCGATCCGTTGTCCGGCCTGCCGGTCTGCATCATGGACGGCACCTTCATAACCGCGGTGCGAACCTCCGGCTCCGCCGTGCTGTCGGTGCGCGCGCTTGCCCGCCGGGACGCCAGGATAGCGACGGTGGTCGGCGCCGGCGTGCAGGCCAACCAGCACCTGCATCTGTTGCCGCTAGTACGCGACTTTGCCGAAATCCGCGTCAGCTCGAAGAGCTTCGACGATGCGGCAGCGCTTGCCCGGCTGCATCCGTCTGTGGTGGCGGTCGCCGACCTCGAGGCAGCCGTGCGCAGTTCCGACGTGGTGTGCCTGGCGACCCATTCCTATGAGCCGGTGATCGACGCAGGCTGGGTTCGGCCGGGCACGCATGTCTCGTCGGTCGGAGTGGCGCCGCCCGGCGGAGAAATGCCGATCGAGCTCATCGGCAAATCCAGTCTTTTTGTCGAAACCAAGGATGCGTTCAAACCGACCCCGGTCGGTTCTTGCGAGCTTGCCGGCTTCGACCCGGATTTCGGCACCGAGCTTGGCGCCATGCTGCTCGACCGCGCGCCGGGTCGCGTTTCGAATCAACAGATCACCACCTACAAGGCGATGGGCATTGCGATGGAAGACATGGTCGCCGCCGACCTCGCCTATCGTTGCGCCAAGCGTCTGCGCAAGGGAAAGCTCATCGTGCTGTAGGCGCGTGCCGCGAGCCAGGCGGGTTCGACGTTGCTGACAATGGCGCTTTCGTGGGAGCGTTGGGGTTAAAGGCCGGCCCCTCAGGCCGGCTCGCGCTTCAGCGCCTGTGCCATGCAGTGGATGCCGCCGCCGGTCTTCGAGATCTCGCTCATATCGATGGCCGCGACCTCGAAGCCGCGTGCCTTGAGCTGGCCGATCAGCGCCTGGCTGGACGTCGGCGCGATCACCCTGTCCTTGCCCAGCGACATGAAGTTGCAGCCGAGCGCCATCGTGTCCTGGAACGGCACGTCGATAATCTCGTGGCCCTTGCCCTTCAGCCAGTCGACGATGCCCGGCTCCGTGCAGGCGAGGCAGACGGCGGTCAGCTTCTCGGCGATCGGCACCACCATCAGGTCGATATGGACGTAATATTCGTCGATGAACGCGATGCGGGTCTCCCAGCCCTCCTTGTCGAACCAGGCCTGCACCTGGCGGGCGCCCTCCTCCTGCGTGCGGGCGCCGCCGCACCCGATCAGCACCACGCCGTCCTCGATGACGTTGAAGTCGCCGCCTTCGAATGTGCCGGCGGTGACCATGTCATAGATCGGGATGCCGAGCTTCTCATAGGTGCGGATCGCCGCGTAGTTCTCGCCGCGCCGCCACCAGTTGGCCATCGCGGTGATGATGACGCCATATGGCGTCATCACGCTGGAATCGCGTGAATAGACCTGCATCGGCAGTTCCGGCGTCGGCTCATGCCAGTGGATGTTGACGCCGAAATGCTCATAGGCGGCGACAAGGTCCTTGTGCTGCGCCTGCGCGATCTGGACATTGCAAGGCGCCTCGCGCAGATGTTTTCGCGATAGCGAGCTGGTCGAGAGATGGCGCAGGAAATTGGGCGAGCCGAGCAGCACGTCGGTCAGCACGTCGGTCTCGTTGGCGAAGCCCCAGGCGGTCAGCTTCTTGGTGCCGCCGGCCGGGTTGCGGCGCTGCAGCGAAAACGGCTCGGTGACGATGCGGTCATGGACGGTCATGGGTTCTCCTCGTGAAGGGGCGGCTTGGTTGAGTCATGCGGCTTGGTTGCTCGGTATCCACCAGTCCCGTCCGCGCGGGGTGGTGATGTATTCCGGCCAGCGAAATCCAATTGGCGGCTCGTAGTCGCAGAGCGGCGCGATCCAGTTCGAGCCGCCGATGCCGCCACCGGTGCGGGCGACGAATTCGTCCATCGCCGCGTCGCGCGCGGCCTCGTCTTCCAACAGGCGAAGTGCTGCCAGCGCGACCGTCTTTGCGGCGCAGATGACCATCGGGTCGATGGTGGCAGAAATGCCGCCCAGCGCATTCATCGCCCAGGACGGAAAGGCGTGACCGTTCTCCGAGCGCAATGCCGGGCGAGCGACATAGAACCGCGCCGTCGGCGTATGCCACGACATGTCGGTGTAATCGTCTGAGGTCGAATTGAGCTGCGACGGCGGCAGGTCGCGGCGCAGCACCGCCTCGGCCGCCTGTGGTGCAATCAGCCGCTCCAATTCGTCGATGAATGGTTCCTCGCTCGCCACCCCGCCGGCATTGATCTGGATTTCGCGGGCGATCGCCTTAGCCGTCTCGTCCCAGCGCGGCGGCCCGACCGCCGCCAGCGCGTCGAAGGCAATGCCAGCCATTACCTGATTGGCGAGCCCCGGCCGCGACTTCGACACCCAGTGCCGCTCATAGCGGCAGCCGCCCATCACCGCGACGGCTTCCGCATTGCGGTCAAGCACGGCGGTGACCTGCTCGGCCATCGCCAGCGTCGGCACGCGGATCATGTACTGGATCTCGGCCAGCCCGGCCGGCAGATTGTCGGCGGTCGCCTGCCCCGCCGTCAGGATCGCCTCGCTGATCGACCAGCCGCCCTGATGCGGCAGCATGGAATCGCGTAGCGCCTTCGAGGCCATGTACATCATCATGAGCGCGTCGTTGGCGCCCGGCGCCCGGACCGCCGAATGCGCCTGCGGGATCGGCGCCGCGTTGCCTGCCGCCCTCGCCCAATGTTCCGGCTCGTCGCAGATGAAGCGGTAGATCATCGCATAGGCCGCACCGCAATGCGTGTCCCAGCGCGCCGTGTTGCACAGCGGCAGCATGTAAAAAGGATGGAAGGAGATCATGCCCGCCAGCCCATCGTAATAGCCCTTCGCGGCATGGATCGGCTTCGATCCCCTCACCTTCTCCGCCGGCTCTCCGGTGAAGCGCAGCGTGCCCGATATGCCGTGGCGCTGCATCGCCGCCTTGGTCGCCAGCAGCCCGCCGAGGCTGGCAATGCCGAGCCCGGAATGCGGATCGGTGTGGCCGCCGGCCTGTTCGCCGAGGCCCGGACGCGGTCGCTTCACCGTCGCCGCATCCTGGCAATTGCCAGGCACCGCGTCGTACTCGGCATACATGCCGATTGTCGGGCCGGTCCCGTTGGTCCAGTGGGCGCAGAAGGCGGTCGGCATGCCGCCAGAGCCCTCTTCAACGGTAAAGCCTTCGTGCTTCAGGCGCTCGACATACCAGGCGGCCGACTGGTATTCGCGCCAGGCGGTCTCGCCGAAGTCGAAGATGGTCCGCGTCCACGCCGACAGCGACGGCTGGATGTCGTCCAGACAGGCAAGCGCGGTCGCTTGCGCCGAGGTCACCGGTTTCTCCATGGCGGAAAGAAAGCAGTGAAGCGCCTCGCCAAAAAGTGATATGTTTTCCCGGCTCATGCAAATTCGGTTCACCTCTTGAGAATTCCCTCGACGCAGGCGCTGCGCGCGCTCGACAGTTTTGCCCGCCACGGCAGCGTCTGGCGCGCCGCTGACGAACTGCATCTGACCCGCAGTGCGGTCAGTCATCAATTGCGCCTGCTCGAACGCGATCTCGGCTTCGACCTGCTCGCGCGCATCGGCAAGGGCGTGGCGCTGACGCCACGCGGCCAACGCTATGCCAGCGACGTGCGCAAGGCGCTGACGGTGCTAGGCGACGCGGTGACACGCCATGCCGGCACCGGCATCGGCGGCTCGTTCAGTGTCAGTTGTACGCCGGGTTTCGCCTCGCTGTTCCTGTGCACCCATATCGGCGAGTTCCGGCAGATGTACCCCGATGTCGCACTGCGCATCCTGACGCCGCGGCGCCTCGACGACGTCAGCAATGCCGAGGCCGACGCCTTCATCGCCTTCGGCGTCGGCAACTGGCCGAACCGCGTGGTCGAACCATTGTGCGAAATCTCCTTCACGCCGCTGTGCAGCCCCACGCTGCTCAACAAGATCGGCGGCTTCTCCAAGCCGGCAGACGTGCTGCGCGCCAATCTCCTGCATCTCGGTGAAACCGAGGACTGGGCGCGCTGGCTGGCCCTGTCCAAGGTCGAGAACCCCGATCCGGAAGGCGGCATCTTCTTTTCCGACATGAACCTGGTCTTTTCGGCGGCGATTGCCGGCCAGGGCATCGCCATGGGCGACGAGCTGACCAGTCGCCGGGCGCTGAGCGAAGGCCGGCTGGTCCGCCCCTTCGACATAGCGATCAATTCGCCGCGCTCGTATTTTCTGGTCTCCGAGCACGCCAAGGCAGCGCATCCGGTGCTGGAGGCGTTTGGGAGATGGCTGAGGTCGAAGCTGTCCGAGAACAAGGAGCGCTAATCTCCCCCCTCGAGGAGGAGATTGGTGCATAGATGAATCAAATTTGCCGATCAGGCGAAAACTATTCGGTTGCGGTGAGCCGCCGCCCTGCCTACGATTTCGCCTACGCTAAGGAAAGGGCAGGATGCAGCAACCCGGCCGGGCCGCAGAGATCAAGGCAATCGGGATCGGCAAGAGCTTCGGCTCGTTCCGTGCGCTGGACGATCTGACGCTCGATATCGGCCGTGGCGAGTTCCTCACCCTGCTCGGCCCCTCCGGTTCCGGCAAGACCACCTTCCTGATGATCCTTGCCGGCTTCGTTCAGCCGACCGACGGCCGACTTTACAGCGACGGCGTCGACATCACAGAGCGGCCGGCCGAGCAGCGCGCCGCCGGCATGGTTTTCCAAGGCTACGCACTGTTCCCGCATATGAGCGTCGAGGCCAACATCGCCTTCCCGCTCAAGGTGCGCAAGAAACCGGCGGCCGAGATCAAACGCCACGTCGGCGAAATGATCGAGCGCGTCGGGCTCAAGGGCCACGAGAAGAAACTACCGTCGCAATTGTCCGGCGGCCAGCAGCAGCGCGTGGCGCTGGCGCGTGCGCTGGTGTTCGAGCCGGGCGTGCTTTTGCTCGACGAGCCGTTTTCGGCGCTCGACAAGGGCCTGCGCGGCCAGATGCAGGCCGAGATGAAGCGGCTGCACCAGGAGACCGGCACCACCTTCGTCTTCGTCACCCATGACCAGAGCGAGGCGCTGGCGTTGTCGTCGCGCGTCGCCATCTTCAATCATGGCAAACTGCTGCAGGTCGGCGCACCGGACGAGGTCTACGACCGGCCGGACAACCGCTTCGTCGCCGAGTTCCTGGGCGAGATCAACATGCTGCCGCTGAAGGGCGTGCGCCCGGCCGACAATGGCTCGACGGGCCTCTGCGAAGACCGCGCGATCAGCATGCGCTGCAAGGCCGAGAAGGTCCGTGGAGACGCCATCCTGGCGATCCGGCCAGAATACATGTCGATCGCCCGCGAAGCCGCCGTTGGCGAAAACGGTATTGCCGCGACTGCCGTCGCCTCGACCTATCTCGGCGCTGCGACGCGGCTCGATCTGACGACGCGCCAAGGCGCCAAGGTGACGGTCTCGGTACCGAACGAGGTTGCCGCTTCCGCGCTCAGCAAGGGCAATTCCGTGTGGCTGACCTGGCCGGCGGAGAAAGGCTTCCTCCTTCCGGACGGAGGACAATGACGATCGGTGAGGCGAATTCGCCACGCTGACTTTCAGGAAATACCAACGACAAAAAAGGGGAACTGACATGACAAACCAAACCAAGAAACATTCCATCGAGGCGCTGTCCGCCAGGGCCGTGCGCGGAGAGATCTCGCGCCGGCAGTTCACGCAGCTGGCCGCGCTGGTGCTGGCCGGCACGCCGATGCTGCTGCGCTCGACCGGCGCCTTTGCCGCGGCGAAGGAACTGGTGCTGGTCAACTGGGGCGGCGACGCCATCACCGCCTATGACGCGGCTTACGGCCAGGCCTTCACCAAGGAGACCGGCATCGTCGTCAAGATGGATGGCTCCGGCCCGACCGAAGGCGCAATCGCGGCGCAGTTCAAGAGCGGCGCCCCGACCTGGGACCTGGTCGACGTCGATCCGTTCTCGGCCATCACGCTCGGCGCGCAGGGCATGCTCGAGCCGATCGACTATACGATCGTCGACAAGAAGAAGATGCGCGAGGGGTTCGGTTGGGAACACGCCGCCTCGACCTATTTCTTCTCCTATGTCATCGCCTACGATGCCGAGAAATACGGCAGCCAGGCACCGACCGGCATGGCCGACTTCTTCGACGTGGCAAAATTCCCCGGCAAGCGCTCGCTCTACAAATGGGGCGTGTCGAGCTGGGAAGCGGCACTGCTTGCCGACGGCATCGCACCGGCATCGCTCTATCCGCTCGACCTCAAGCGCGCGCATGACAAGATCGCCGCCTTCAAGGAGAACGTCGTCGCCTATTGGGGTGGCGGCGCCGAAAGCCAAAGCGTGCTGCTCAATGGCGAGGCCTCGATGGCGATCGTCTGGTCGACCCGGGCTTCGCTGATCGAGCAGGATTCCGGCGGCAAGATCAAGTTCATCTGGGACCAGGGTCTGATCTCGCCCGGCGCGCTCGCCGTGCTCAAGGGCAATCCCGGCGGCAAGGACGCGGCGATGAAGTTCATTGCCAGCACCCAGGACCCGGAGAAGGAACTCATCATGTTCGACAAGCTCGGCCAGGGTCCGGCCAACCCGGCCGCCGACGCGCTGATCCCCGCCGACAAGAAGCGCATCAACCCCGTCGATCCCGAGAACATGAAAAAGCAGATCCCGCTCGACATGGATTGGTACGCCAAGAACTACGGGGCGGCACTCGACGAATACACGAAGATCATCTCCGCCTGACAAGCCGGGATAACCGGATGAGAGCATACCTCTCCGACAGGATGGGCGCGGCGCTGTTGATGGCGCCGCTGCTCCTCTTTCTTGTGCTGGCTTATGCCTGGCCATTCCTCGGCGTGGTCAAATGGAGTTTTACCCTGCCCACGCCGGGGCTGGGGCAGTACAATGCGCTGCTCACGGATCAGTTGGTGCAGTCGGTCTTCATCCGCACGCTGCGTATCGCGGCGATCGTGACGATCGTTTCGGTTGCCGCCGCCTACGCCATCACCGTTGTCTGGGTGCGCGGCACACCGGTGCAGCGCGTCGTGGCCGAGTTCTGCATCCTGGTGCCGTTCTGGATCTCGGTGCTGACGCGCGCCTTCGGCTGGGTGGCGCTTTTGTCCAATCGCGGCCTGATCAACACTTGGCTGCAGGCGGTCGGCTTCATCTCGGAGCCGCTGGCGCTGGTGCGCAACGAGTTCGGCGTCATCGTCGGCATGACGCATTTCCTCATCCCCTTCGCCGTGTTTCCGCTGGCCTCTTCGATGCGCAGTCTCGACGACCGCGTGCTGCTGGCGGCGCGCGGCCTCGGCTCCAGCCGCATGCGCACCTTCTGGTCGGTGTTCGTGCCGATGACCCGCTCCGGCATCATCGGCTCGGCGCTGATCGTCTTCGTCTTTTCGCTCGGCTTCTTCGTGACGCCGGCGATCCTCGGCGGCGGCCGCAGCGTGATGATCGCCGAGTTGATCTACCTCCGTATCTTCCAGAGCCCTGACTGGGGCCTGGGTGCAGCGATCAGCGTGGTGCTGGTACTGTTCGTCGGCGCGCTGATGGCGCTGCTGTTCCGCTATGTCAGACCAAAGCAACTGGTGTAGCGCGATGCCGACCTATCGCCCCGGTCCCGTCTCGCTGATCCTCGCCGCCCTGGTCGCGCTGTTCCTGCTGCTGCCGCTGCTCGCCGTCATTCCGGTGTCGCTGACGCCGAGCCGCATGCTGGCGATGCCGTCGGGCGAATTGTCGCTGCGCCATTACCGGGCGTTGATCGAGGATCCGCGCTGGATCAACTCGATCCTGCTCTCGATCAGGATCGGCGTCGTCAGCAGCGCCTTTTCCACGGTGCTGGCGCTCTGCTTCAGCCTCGGCGTCTGGATGTTCCAGCCGCGCTTCACCGCAGCATTGGTCGGCTTCGTGCTGCTGCCGATGGTGGTACCGCCGGTGGTCTCGGCAATCACGCTCTATTTCCTGCTGACCTCGATCTCGGGTTTCTCGTCGTTCTTCGGCTATGACACCTGGCTGGGTGTCGCCATGGCGCATGCGGTGATGACGGTGCCCTTCGCCACGGTGCTGATCCTGGTGTCGCTCAGCCAGCTCGACCGCCGCATCGATCTTGCCGCGCGCGGTCTCGGCGCCACCGTGTGGGAGCGCGCCACCCGCATCATCATGCCCAACATCAAGTTCGGCATCGTCACCGCGGCGTTGTTGTCCTTCGTGCTCTCCTGGGAAGAGATCGGCGTCACCCTGTTCATCACCTCGGTCAACGCCATCACGCTGCCGCGCTTGATGTGGATGGGCCTGCGCGACAACATCGACCCGGCGATCGCCGCACTCTCGGTGATCCTGATCGTCATCACGGTGCTGGTGCTTGTGGCGCGCAGCGTCGTGGTCAAGCTGCGCGCGGCGCAGTGAGGGCCGCCTCACGCCGTGGTGACTAGCGCGAATGAAACCTTGCGCTACGATTTTCGTTATAGGTAGTTCAACACGTCGAAGGCTCCGCCATGAACCAAGGATGGTTTTCCAAGCCGGTTGCGGTTGCGGTCGGCATTGTGGGAGATATCCGCAACATTTCCAACGCACGGCAGGCTGTCGAATTGCTGGAAGCCCACTGGCGTGACGCCGGCAGCGCCAAACACGGCTTGGCACTGCGCACATGCCGTCGCGCCATGAGCGACGACCGCTGGGCCGAAGCCGCCAGGGACGCGTTCGTCGAGGCCGCGCGGGAAGCGCATGTCCTGGTCGAGCGAGCCGTTGAGCCGCAGGATCGGTCCAGGCAGGCGGGGCCGTGATCGATTTGTGAGAGCCTCGGTAGGGTTCCCTGCCTTCGCGCTCGTCTGAACCGAGAAGAGGCGTTCGGCGGATTTGTTGCTTTTCGGGCAGCATGCGCCGACATCTCTATCCCATGGCGTGGCGGATTCTCTTCGACAGGCGGCTCAAAAATGCCGGCCTCGACGACGCATTGAGCTTCCACGACAGCACCGCCGTTGCCATTTTCCGCGGCAACACCCCGACCGACAGGAACCAGGCGGCAAGGATTGCGCGCCGCCGCAGGGATGCGGTCATTTCGAGGCTGGCGACGGCGCCGGCCGCCCCGAGCGCCAGCCGGGAATCGTCGGCCACGGGGTGTCGGTCTCTGTCGGCGCAGAGCGACGCCAGCCGCTCTTCCAGGTGGACCGGATCGTGGCGGACGGCATCCGACGGCACGATGGTCAGGCCGATCCCGGAGGCCTGGTCCGACAGTGCCTGCATGCGGCGGAAATCGTGGGTTACCCGCCAGCGTGCCCGCTCGGCGAGCTTTTCGCCGAAGACCGAATGGTTGGCGCCGTGGATCCGGTAGGCGCCGAGGCATTCGTCGATGGATTGGACGTGCCCGTACATCGGCGCCAGCGTGGCAAGATAGCCATCGGCGCCCTGGCGGAACTCCGGCTCCGGTATGGGCATGATCGACTCCAGCGTTGCGCGGTCGAACGCCAGCCCGCTGGTCACGGTGGTCTGGTAGCGGCCCTTGTGCAGGAGTTTCGGCATGACATCGCCGCTGTCGAAAGGCAGTTCGGGCGGCGGAAAGACATCCTTGATGCGTTGCCCTTCGTCGACGATATGCAGTCTGGACTGGACCTGGGCGGTTGCCTCGTCCCAGGTGTCGACGATGGTGGAGACGGCGGTCGGATAAAGATAATCGTCGGCGTCGAGGAACAGGACGATCTTGCCCGAGCTCGCTGCAAAGCCAGTGTTGAATGCCGCGGCGTGTCCGCCATTTTGCGCTCGCGGACATGCGAGGATCTCGTCGCGATACGATTCCATGATTGTCGTGGAATTGTCCTGCGATGCATCGTCGACGACGATGACTTCGACATCCGCGTAGTCCTGCTCGAGGGCGCTGTCGATGCTGCGTTTGAGGAACCGCGCATAGTTGTAATTCGGGATAATGATGGATACCGGAATCCTGTTTTGGACAGACTGCATCGCGTTTGACCTCGCATCTTGCTTTGGTTCGGCAAAGGCCCGCTCATGGGCCGCCCCCTCTTCAAGCGCCCCTCTTGGCACGCAACGAGTTCCCTGGGAGAAAGCCTGCGCTTTCCACGAGGAGACCGGTCACGTTTCGCTTTGCGACTTCGTACTGAGGCCGCTATTGCCTTCGAGGCTGCTGCCATGGTCAGGGTCGGCGGCAGCAAAAGCTCCGACGATTCGGCAAGGATGAGATGCAACCGAGCCCGACGGAAATGTCTCGCCTCGCGATCAGGTCGGAGCGAAGCGGACGGGTGCCTTGAAGGCATGGCGGATACTGGCCTTCAAATGCGGCTGGAACAAGCCCCGCGTCGAAAACAGGGCCACTTCAGGTTGCGTTTCAGGCGGCATGCCGCGACCGCCGGTGCTTTGCCCCAGAGCCGGCGAACCGCCTCCGGGGCTTATAGTCATGTGGCCTGGACAGTCAGGCGGCCTGTAAACCCGGCAGCGACAGGTCGACTTCCTCCGGCAAGTCGCCGGCCATGGCGGCGGCAAACTTCGTCTGGTCGAGTTCTCCCTCCCAGCGTGCCACCACCACTGTCGCCACCGCATTGCCGATGAAGTTGGTCAGCGCCCGGCATTCCGACATGAAGCGGTCGACGCCGAGGATCAGCGCCATGCCGGCGACCGGCACGGTGGGGACGACCGAAAGCGTTGCCGCCAGCGTGATGAAGCCGGCGCCGGTGATGCCGGCGGCACCCTTGGAGCTCAGCATGGCGACGGCGAGCAGCAGGATCTGGTCGCCGTAGGTGAGTGGCGTGTC
Organism: Mesorhizobium sp. M1295; assembly: GCF_040318135.1. Classification (NCBI taxonomy): domain Bacteria; kingdom Pseudomonadati; phylum Pseudomonadota; class Alphaproteobacteria; order Hyphomicrobiales; family Phyllobacteriaceae; genus Mesorhizobium; species Mesorhizobium sp. M1295. The sequence goes on along the minus strand of NZ_JAMYLU010000009.1, from coordinate 14,349 downwards.
GGTCGCCTGCGCGATGAACAGCGCCGCCAGCGTCATGTAGATGTTGGTGCCGTCCAGATTGAAGGAATAGCCGGTCGGGATGACCAGGCCGACCACCGAGCGGTTGCAGCCGGCGCGCTCCATCTTGGCCATGAGGCCCGGCAATGCCGCTTCCGAGGACGAGGTGCCGAGCACCAGCAGCAGCTCTTCCTTGATGTAGCGGATCAGCGCCAGGATCGAGAAGCCATTGTAGCGGGCAACCGCGCCGAGCACCACCAGCACGAACAGCAGCGCGGTCAGGTAGAATGTGCCGATCAGCATGGCGAGGTTGGCGATCGAGCCGATGCCGTATTTGCCGATGGTGAAGGCCATGGCGCCAAAGGCGCCGATCGGTGCGGCCTTCATCAGGATGGCGACGAGGCGAAAGATCGGCGTGGTCAGCGCTTGCAGGAAATCGACGACCGGACGGCCGCGATCGCCGACCAGCGCCAGGGCGACACCGAACAGCACCGAGAAGAACAGCACCTGCAGGATATCGCCCTGCGCGAAGGCGCCGGTGATGGTGTCGGGGATGATGTTCATCAGGAAGCCGACGATGGTTGTGTCGTGCGCCTTCTCGGCATAGGCCGTCACCTTGGTGGTATCGAGCGTGGCCGGATTGATGTGCATGCCGGCGCCGGGCTGGACGACATTGGAGACGACCAGGCCGACGACAAGCGCCAGCGTCGAGAACACCAGGAAATAGATCATCGCCTTGCCGGCGACGCGGCCGACCTTCTGCAGGTCGGAAACACCGGCGATGCCGGTCGCCACCGTCAGGAAGATCACCGGCGCGATCACCATCTTCACCAGCTTGATGAAGGCATCGCCGAACGGCTTCATCGCCTCGCCGGTTTCCGGATAGAAATGGCCGAGCAGCACACCGGCGGCGATCGCCGCCAGCACCTGCACATAAAGATGCCGGTATAAGGGAAGTTTGCCGCGCGGCTCGGCGGCAGCGATTGTTGTCTGCATGACGTCCTCCATGGCGCCCCGATCGAAAGCTCGACTCCCCGGGGCAGTTGTTTTGACCAGCAGCCTCGCGACTGCTGAATTCGTGTTTGCAACAGCCGTGCCAGATACGCAGAAGAGCTTTTCATCATTGATTTTGTTGAGCATTCGCAAACGTCCGCACTGCTGGACACACAGACAAGTGCGAATCTCCGCATAGGTCGAATTGTGTTTTGTGCGAGTTCATGCACAAATGGGCGATGCTGCAACGCCCCGCCGGTGCCTTGTCTTCGACGCCCGAGCAACTCGCCAGGCGGGCGCGCCGAGCCTGGCTGCTGTTTACGGCCGTCGCCCTGCTGATCCTCACCGCAACGCTCTACGGCGCCGGCCTCTACGGCCGCACCGCCGAGGTCGGGACCCTGGCGGCACAGGGGCGTACCGACGCCAATCTGAAGGTCGCGCTGCTGCGCGCCGTGCTCGAAAGCCCGCGCGCCCTGCCGCTGCTTTTGTCCGCGGACCAGCAAGTGCGTGACGCGCTGTCGCAGAAAAATGCCGCGGCAATCGATGTTCTGAACCGCAAGCTCGAGGGGCTGGTCTCCGGCACCAAGGCCTCGGTGCTCTATGTCGTCGGCACCGACGGACTGGCGATCGCCTCCAGCAACTGGCGCGAGCCGATCAGCTTCGTCGGCAATGACTACCGTTTTCGCGATTATTTCTCCGGCGCGATGCAGGCCGGAACCGCCGAGTATTTTGCGCTCGGCAATGTCAGCAAGCGTCCCGGCCTCTACATTTCGCGGCGCGTCGGCGATGCCGCCGCACCGCTCGGCGTCGTCGTCGTCAAGGCCGAGTTCGACCAGCTCGAAGCCGACTGGCGCGAGGCCAACCGCCCGGCCTATGTCAGCGACGAGAAGGGCGTCGTGCTGATCACCAGCGTGCCGTCCTGGCGCTTCATGACAACCGCGCCGCTGGCCGGACCTGAGCAAGCCGCGATCCGCGACAGCCAACAGTTCGGCGACGCGCCGCTGGTTCCGCTGCCGATCATGCACCGGCAGGCGCTCAGCCCGGATGTGTCGATCGTCCACGCGGTGACGCCCGGCGGCAGTGAGGCGGAGTATCTCAGCCTTTCCACGCCGGTCCCTTCGACCCCATGGCAGCTCGACTATCTGATCCCGGCCGAAGCGCCGATCGCCGCTGCCGTCCGCGAAATGCGGCTTCTGGCACTGGGTGCCGTCGTCCCGCTGCTCGGCCTGGCCGCGTATCTGTTGTGGCGGCGGCAGTCGGCGCAGATGCGGATTGCCGCCGAACAGGCGGCGCGCACCGAACTCGAACGCCGCGTCGTCGAACGCACCGAGGATCTGAGCCAAGCCCGCGACCGGCTGCAGGCCGAGATAGCAGGCCACCGCAGCACCGAAGCCAAGCTCCAAATCGTGCAGCAGGATCTGGTCCAGGCCAACCGCCTCGCCATCCTCGGCCAGGTCGCCGCCGGTGTCGCCCATGAGATCAACCAGCCGGTCGCCACCATCCGCGCCTATGCCGACAATGCCCGCACCTTCCTCGACCGCAAGCAGACCGGGCCGGCCGAGGAAAACCTCGGCGCCATTGCAGCACTTACCGAACGCATCGGCTCAATCACCGAGGAGTTGAAGGCATTTGCCCGCAAGGGCCGCACCGCCGCCGAGCCTGTTGAATTACGTGGTGTTGTCGAGGGCGCGGTCATGCTGTTGAGAAGCCGCTTTGCCGGTCGGCTCGACGCATTGGCCATCGACCTGCCGCCGCCGAGCCTCAAAGTCATGGGCAATCGGGTCCGGCTCGAACAGGTGCTGATCAACCTCTTCCAGAACGCGCTCGAAGCACTCGACGGCCGCGACGACGCTTATGTGCAGGTATCGGTCGAGGAGACCGCGGACGGCGTGACGGTCGGCGTGTCCGATAACGGACCTGGCATTCCGCCCGGGATTCTCAAGTCGCTGTTCACGCCGTTCAACACCTCCAAGGAAAAAGGCCTCGGCCTTGGCCTCGTCATCTCGAAGGACATCGTCGCCGATTATGGCGGCCGCATCGAGGTTTCAAGCAACGACGGCGGCACCCGCTTCTCCATCCATCTCATGAAAGCAGCGTAAGCCATCATGACGAACGACAATGCCGCGCCGGTCATCTTGATCGACGACGATCGCGATCTCCTCAAGGCCACCGCGCAGACGCTGGAGCTTGCCGGCTTCTCGATCTCGGCCTCTGCGGTGGCGGCCGAGGCGCTGGCCAGGCTCGACGCCGATTTTGCCGGCGTCGTGGTGTCCGATATCCGCATGCCGCAGATCGACGGCTTGCAGCTTTTCAACCGCATCCTGCGGCTGGATGCCGACATTCCCGTCATCCTCGTCACCGGGCATGGCGACATCGCCATGGCCGTCAAGGCGATCAAGGACGGCGCCTACGACTTCATCACCAAGCCTTTCGCCGCCGACCGGCTGGTGCAGAGCGTGCGTCGCGCAGCGGAAAAGCGCCGCCTGGTGATGGAGAACCGCGCCTTGCGCGAGGCGGCCGGAGAGGCGCAGGACGGCCTGCCGCTGATCGGCCAGACACCGGCGATGGACAGGCTGCGCCGCACACTGCGCCAGATCGCCGACACCGATGTCGACGTGCTGGTGACCGGCGAGACCGGCTCCGGCAAGGAGGTGGTGGCAAGCCTTCTGCATCGCTGGAGCCGCCGCGCCAAGGGCAATTTCGTCGCGCTGAATTGCGGCACGCTGCCGGAGACCGTCATCGAGAGCGAATTGTTCGGCCATGAGGCCGGGGCCTTCACCGGCGCGCAGAAGAAACGGATCGGCCGCATCGAGCATGCCAGCGGCGGCACGCTGTTCCTCGACGAGATCGAAAGCATGCCGGTCTCGACACAGGTGCAGATGCTGCGCGTCTTGGAAATGCGCGAGGTCACTCCGCTCGGCACCAACGAGGTGCGGCCGGTGGATCTGCGCGTCGTCGCCGCCGCCAAGGTCGACCTCGGCGATCCGCGCCAGCGCGGCGCTTTCCGTGAGGACCTTTACTACCGGCTCAACGTGGTGACGATCTCGATCCCGCCGCTGCGCGAGCGCCGCGACGATGTCGCCCTGCTGTTCTTCTATTTCGCCGAGCGCGCCGCCGCCCGCTTCCATCGTCCGGTGCCGGCAGTGCCGGCCACGGTACATCGCCGTCTGAGCGACCATGACTGGCCGGGCAATGTGCGCGAACTGGCACATTTCGCCGAGCGGTTCGTGCTTGGATTGGAGGAAGGCGCCGAAGCACAACCCCCTGCCCCGACCGAATCGAACGCCGCCATGAAGCTGCCGGAGCGGCTGGAGCGCTACGAGGCCGACATCATCCGCGAGGCGCTTGGCCGCAACGAGGGCGATGTCAGGCGCACGATCGAAGCGTTGGGGATTCCGCGCAAGACCTTCTACGACAAGCTCCAGCGCCACGGCATCGTGCGCAGCGATTTTTCCAGGTAATTCGTCGCCGGGCCGAGCGGCTCGGCTATTTGGCGTCGTGGAAGATGATACCGACAGTGTGGCGCATGCCGGAGCGAAGCCGGCTGACGCCGTGCCTGAGGTTGACGCGGTAATTGCCCCGCGTGCCCTGGACCGGTCGATTGTGGACCGCAAAGGCGACCGCATCGCCCTGGCGCAGCGGCACCACCTCGACGCGGCTTTGCATGCGCGGACGCTGCTCGGTCAGCACGAACTCGCCGCCGGTGAAATCCTTGCCTGGTTCGGACAACAGGATCGCCACCTGCAACGGGAAGGCAAGATCGCCGTAGAGATCCTGGTGCAGGCAATTGAAGTCGCCGGGAACGTATTGCAGCAGCAGCGGCGTAGGCCGCGTCTGGCCCTGCTCGTGGCATTGCTCGAGGAACGCGGCGTGTTCGTCGGGATAGCGCTGGGCGATACCCATGCGCGCGTTCCAGTCGTTGGCGACCGCGGCCAGGCGCGGAAAGAGCGCGGTGCGCAAGCCGCCGATCAAGTCGGGTAAGGGATAGCGGAAATAGCGGTACTCGCCCTTGCCGAAGCCGTGCCGCGCCATGTGGACATGGCTGCGGAAATGGCTCTCGTCCGGATAGAGCCCGGCGATCTGCCGGCACTCCTGCGGCGTCAGCAGCTTTTCCATCACCGCGCAGCCATAGCCGCTCAGCTCGCCGGCGAGTTTCGGCCAATCATAGGCGGCGACGCGCGCCTCCGCCGATTTGATCGCCGCTTTCGCGCCTATCGAATGGATGGTCATGGCTTCGCCTCCTTCTCTACGACCAGAGATGGGTGAGACAGCGCGCGCAGACCACCCGTTTCTTGCCGGGTGAGCTTCGCGGGATGGATATCATCCGATTTCCGATTTCGTTGTCGTGCGCTAAACTTGTTCCACTTCAACGGGACCGCCATCTCAATGATTGTCCAGACCTGCATCAATGGCGCGCGCAGCGCCGATTTCCACCCGCGACTGCCGCTTGATCCCGAAGCCATGGCGCGCGACGGTGCGGCCTCGATTGCCGCCGGTGCGGCCGAGCTGCATGTCCATGCGCGCGGACTCGACGGCCGCGAAAGCATCGCGCCTGCGGCTATGGACCGGACTGTGATGGCGCTCCGCCGTGCCTGTCCGGGAACGCTGATCGGCGTGTCGACCGGCGCCTGGATCGAAAACGACGACGAGCGGACGCTGGCCGCGATCGCCGGTTGGAGCGAGCTGCCCGACTATGCCTCGGTCAATCTGAGCGAAGACGCCGCGCCCGCCGTCATGGAGAGTCTGCGCCAGCGCGGCATCGGCATCGAGGCGGGGCTTGCCTCCGTCGCCGACGCCGAACGCCTGGTGAGCCTCGACCATGGCAAACGGGTGCTGCGCATCCTGCTCGAAATCTCCGAGCAGCCCCTGGACGCGGCGCTGGAGGTCAGTGACGATATCGCCGCCGTGCTCGACGGCGCCGGGATGCGCCGGGCGATCCTGCTGCACGGTGCCGACGCCACGGTCTGGCCTTTCGTGCACCGGGCGGCGGAACGCCGTTGGTCGACGCGCGTCGGGCTGGAAGACGGCAAGGAGCTTCCTGATGGAACAGTAGCACCCGGTAACGCCGCGCTGACAGCGGCAGCCGTCGCTATCTTCGAGACCAGCCGTTAGCGCGGGGAAACAGCCAATCTCCTCTTCACTGGGGAGATGCCAGGTTTTGACAGAGAGGCAGGCCAAAGTCGGGCGGGTCTAAAGTATAGCCGCGTGCTGGTGTCAGTAAAACTTATCTAAAACTTTACGCATTAATTAAACCAGCAATTAATCAGCACATCAACGACCCCGTGTGTTAATGCTCCCCGCACAGGGGACCATTTTTCGATGAACATCATTCCAGAGAATGATCACGCTGCGCCGCGCCGGGTTCAACAGTATACATCGGTACAGATCCTGCGGGGGCTAGCAGCCCTCATGGTTGTTATCTATCATCTTCCGGCCGCACTGGGCATGCTCGATCTGGGTATTCCCATCCTAAACAGTGGTGTCGATCTGTTTTTCATCATCAGCGGTTTTGTCATGGTTCTCTCGACGGAGAACAGACGTCGCGACCATCGTGCTTTTTTGATGCAGCGCTTCACGCGCGTCGTTCCCTTCTATTGGGTTATGACCTTCGTCATGGTCGCCGCACTTTGGTTGTTTGCCGGTCGTGCAGTGTCTCTTGAGCAGCTCACCAATAGCCTGCTTTTCATTCCCTATCTCGACACTGTTACAGGTTATGTCCAACCAGTGCTTGGCGTGGGTTGGACGCTCAATCTGGAAATCCTGTTTTACATTCTGTTCGCGGCGACTATGGGTCTTGGCACCTTGACGCAAATGGCCATGGTCGGCGTTGTCTTTGCAATCGCCGTAGCGGCGCGCATCATCTTCAAACCCGCCGCCGATACTGTGCTGTTTTTCTATACCACGCCAATCCTGTTTGAGTTCCTTGCCGGCATGGCTCTCGGCCACCTGGTCGGCAGGCTGGCGCGTTTGCCTGCCGTCCTGGGTGTCTCGGCACTCGTGTTCGCCATCGTGTCCATGCTGGTGATGGGCCTTGGCTTCAACTTGCCGCGAACCCTTGCTCAGGGAATCCCGGCGTTGATCCTTGTCGCGGCTTGCATAAGCCTGGAAAGCTACTTCCGGCTTCTTGCTCCTCGCGTGCTGGCAAGGTTGGGTGATGCTTCCTACTCTCTCTATCTGACACATCCTATCGTGCTGCTTGCGACCGCTCCTGTCGTTGCAAGCGCCAATGTATCACCATGGCTCGCAGGCACGGTTCTTGTCGCCGCTTGCATCGCCGTCTCCCTGGCCAGCTATAGTTTTATTGAGAAGCCGCTTTTGGCGATATCTCGGATGAGCCTCTCCGCCTATCAGGTGAAGGCACAATAAGTTGAGGTTGCGCCTCGCAGCGATTTTGCGACATGCATAAAACAAAAACTTAAAGCGCGTCGCAGGATCCGTTCAATGCGACGCGCTCTAGGTGCAAAAATAGCCGCCCGGTTGGACCCGAAGCAGCTTGTTATTTTATGCACTTCGGCAATGTGTCAGTGGCTACTTTGCAATCATGTAGGCATCATCAGTGTAGAGTTTGCCAACTCCACCATAGTGACCCACCCCAAACACGAATGACTGAGGTGTACCTGATCCGTCGGAATCTCGCCCGACCGGCCAGGTTGCGTTCGACGACGATTGCCAAAACACCCCATCCAGATACCAATCGATGCCTACCCCTTCATAGAGATCCGCGCGCAGCTGAAACCAGCGGCCCTTCGGGGCGGGAACATCGTTAGCCGGATTGTGGACTCCGGCCGCCGCATTTTCCACATGCAGCATCACCACATCGTCAGTCGGATTGTCGGTCAGGTTGACCCACCACGTTGGATCCTGCTTGAAAGGCGATTGCTCGGTCACCTTGAACTGGAAGATATTCGTCCAGCCGTTTCCCGCGTATTGGTAATCGGAGGGAATGAAAAACCACGCGACATAAGTTCCATCGATCCCTGACGGCGACATCGCCTGGAGCGGACGTCCGAAAGCGTCGTTCTTGGCCAGGCCGCCCGCAAAGAGCCACTCCTTGTAGACTTTGGAGTGGGGCTTCCCGGCATTGATGGCAGCCAGCGTCGTTTCGAACTTTCCGAAGCTGTTGCCGCCGTGCGAGGATACATTCCCTGCGCCGGTCGAGACCAGGCCGCTGACAATTGCGTTCAGGCTGGGATCGGCTTCCGCCGGATTCTCCGCCTGGACGAAAGACCAGTCGGTATAGCACGAGGCTCCGGTGCAAGGCCCCTCCTCCCAGTCCGCTCGCCAGTAAGGCGCGTTCTGGGCATATGCGGCGCCAACTGGCGGCATAACGGCGGTAATGGTGCAGATTGCCGTCAGCACCAACAGATGAGAAATCTTCTTCATGTCGATCTACCGTTCCTTTCTAAGCTATGGATTCCAGGCACCTCTTGCGTCACTTGCTTCTTTCACCCTCGAACACAGCGCGTCCCGAACGGCGCTGTACCGCCAACTCAAGCCGGCGGCGCTGAACCTTCAAAGGGTATCCGGAAAACAAAAAACCCGCCTCGGGAGGGCGGGTCGGCGGCGCGATTAGCACCATACCCAAATTAGTAGCATAGCTGCCGGCACAAAGCAAGAACAAAATGTGGCATCTGCGACGAAACTGCCGACAGGCACAGGGGCACCGCGGATGACGTGGCTCTTGCCGTTGTTAAAAATCTCTCATAAGGTATTTTCATATCAGAAAGAAAATTCGACCGTTTATTTCCTTTTATGAAAGCCTGAGCGTTTGCGGGAACATCTCGATCAGACCGACCGGCGACTGGTCAAGCTGCTGTCGCAGGATGCGCAGCTTGGCGTCAACCGCCTCGCGGAGAAGATGGCGATCTCGGTGCCGACGGTGCGCATGCGGCTGCGCAACCTGCTCGACCGCAACCTGCTCAAGATCGTCGGACTGCTTAACCTGACCGAACGCCCCGAGCTGATCTCGGCCATCGTCGGCATCAACGCGCAAGGGCGCGGCCGGGCGCGTGAACTGGCGCAGCGCATCTCCGAACTGCCTTTCGTGAACTCGGCCGCCGTCGTCACCGGACGCTTCGACATCATCGTCGACGTAACGGTGGCCGGCGATGTCGCCGATCTCTACCGCGTCACCAGCGAGCTGATCCCCGGCGCCGGCGAGCCGGGCGAGGTCGTGCGCAGCGAAACCTTCGTCGTCATGGCGTCCTGCAACAAATGGGTCAGCCTGCCGGAAGGCTGCTGGTCGGACGAGACGCGAAAGGAAATTGCATGAAGATCGCGGTTCTCGGCGGCCTCGGCCTGCAAGGCCGGGCAGCGATCGCCGATCTCGTTGCCAGCGACGGCGTCGAGCAAGTGGTCTGCCTCGACACCGCAACCGACGGCGCGGCGCGGCTTGGCGGCCTGACCGACCTTGCCCGGGTGCGTTTTGTCGTGCCGGAGGGCGCGATCGGTCCGGTGCTGGCCGATGTGATGAAGGACGTCGACGCGGTCATCGACCTGTTGCCGCAGCCACTGATGCGCGAGGCGGTGCAGGCGGCGATCGCGACGCGCACGCCGCTGGTCACCACCAATTACGGCAAGGCTATCGCCGATCTCGCGCCCGAGGCCGAAAAGGCCGGCGTCTCGATCGTCACCGAATGCGGGCTCGATCCCGGCATCGACCTTGTGCTCTACGCGCGCGCCGCAAGCCAGTTCGACACCATCACCGCGATCGATTCCTATTGCGGCGGTATTCCCGAGCCGAAGGCGGTGGTCGAGCCGCTCCGCTACAAGGTGAGCTGGAATTTCGACATGGTTCTGGTCAGCCAGAACCGCGACAGCGTGCTGGTCGAGGACGGCAACCGGGTCGATGTGCCGGCCGCCCGCCAGCACGACAATCGTTTCATCCACGACATCGAAATCGCCGGGCTGGGCAGGCTGGAGGCCTTTCCCAATGGCGACGCGCCGCATTATGCCGGCATGCTCGCCGCCGCCAAGGGGCTGCAGCGCTCCGGCCGCTACTCGCTGCGCTGGCCCGGCTGGTCGGCGTTCTGGGCGCCGCTGAAGCAGCTCGGCTTCCTGTCCGAGGACAAGGTGCCCGGCACCAGCATCAGCCCACGCGAATTCCTCGGCCGGCTGCTCGGTCCGCAACTGCAATATGGCGCCGACGAGAAGGACCTTTGCGTGATGCGCAACGTCTTTGTCGGCAGCGAAGGCGGCCGCCGCAAGACGGTGACCTCGGAGCTGGTCATCGAACGCGACCTCGCCTCCGGCCTGTTCGGCATGAGCCTTGGCGTCGGCTATCCCGCCAGTATCGTGGCGCAGATGCTGGCACGGCGTGAGATCGCCATGCCCGGCCTGCTCAACCCGCTGCTGCATGTGCCCGAAGGCCGCTTCCTCGACGAGCTGGCCAGGCGCGGCATCAAGGTTGCCGAAACGGTGAGCTGGGATTGAAGATTTTCGAACGGTGGTTGCCGCCGGCAACGGCGCTGCCGCTCAAAAAGCACCTCGATGGGGTGAAGCAACAAGTGGAACAACAAACGACAACAAGGAGGAATGCCCAAATGAAGATTGCCAAGCTTTTCATCGCCGGACTTGCGCTCGCCGGCCTCACCGCTGCCGCCAGTGCCGGAACGCTCGACGAGATTACCAAGCGCGGTGAGTTGCGCGTCGCCGTGCAGACGCAGGGACCGCCCTTCTCGCTGGTCGGCGCCGCCGGCGAACGCACCGGCAGTTCGGTCGAACTCGCCGAACTGATGGCCAAGGAAATGGGCGTCAAGATCACCTTCCTGGACTTCGACTGGGACGGCCTGATCCCGGCGCTGCTGTCGGGCAAGGCCGATCTTCTGGTTGCCGACATGACGCCGACACTGGCGCGTGGCATGAAGGTCGCCTTCACCAAGCCTTACATGTACACGGGCAGCACCGTCTTCACCAAGGCTGGGACCGCCTTCAAGTCCACCGAGGACTGCAAGGCCAAGGGCACCAAGATCGCGGTGCTGCTCGGCGCCACCGGCGAGAAGGAAGCCAAGGCCGCCTTTCCCGATGCCGACATCAAGAGCTACAAGGGCGGCGGCCCGCTGCTGCTCGACGCCGTCAACAACGGCCAGGCCGATTGCGGCGTCAACGACGTCTCGGCGGTCAAGGGCCAGTCAACCGCTTATCCGGCCGGCAGCTTCATCATCATGCCGGACATGCTGTCGAAGGAGCCACTGGCCTTCGCCACGCGCTATGACGAGCAGGACCTGCTGACCTGGATGAACCTGTTCCTCGACCAGGTCAGCCTCGACGGCCGCCTGCAGAAGAACCTCGATTACTGGGTCAATTCCGACGCCTGGAAGAAGGATCACTGAGTAGAGGGAATAGGGAGTAGGGAGTAGGGAACGCTACTCGCTACTCGCTACTCGCTACTCGCTACTCGCTACTCGCTACTCGCTACTCGCTACTCGCTACTCGCTACTCGCTACTCGCCATTCACCAGTCACCAGTCACCAGTCACCGCCTCACCATGCTCGAAAACTTCAGCTTCCGCACCATCGTCGAATATCTGCCCCTGTTCGGGCAGGGCCTCGTCACGACCGTGTGGCTGTCTGTCCTCTCCTTTGCCGGCGCGCTCGCCGTCGGCATCGTACTCGCCGCGATGAACCTGCAGCGCGGCCGGCTGTTCCGCGTCCCGGCCAAGGCCTATATCGATGCAGTGCGCGCCACGCCGCTGCTGGCGCAGCTTTATTTCCTCTATTTCGGCCTGCCGCGGCTCGGCTTCGTCCTGCCCGAGCTCGTCGTCGGCATCCTGGCCCTGTCGCTGAACAGCGGCGCCTATGTCGCCGAGATCATCCGCGCCGGCATCCTGTCGATCCCGCGCGGCCAGGTGGAGGCCGGCGTCGCTTCGGGCATGACCTATGTCCAGCGCATGCGCCTCGTCATCCTGCCGCAGGCGTTTAAGGTGACGATCCCGCCGCTGCTCGGCCAGGCGATCGTGCTGGTCAAGGATTCCGCGCTGTTGTCGCTGATCTCGGTCGCCGAACTGACGCGCGCCGGACAATTGCTCGCTTCCGACCGCTTCATGCCGGCCGAAGGTTTTATCACCATCGCCGCCTTCTACCTGCTGCTCTATTACGGGCTGAAGGGACTGGCGGCACTCTCCGGGCGCTGGCTCGGCCTGGCGGGGGCACGGACATGATCTGGCAGCAACTGCAAAGCATCGCCGGCAGCTATCCCCTCGCCTTGCGCGGCCTCGGCATGACCGTGGTGCTGTCGTTGATCAGCCTGGTGCTGGGCACCTTGCTCGGCTTCGGCCTCGGCATCCTGCGCACAGGCGGCAACCGGCTGATCAGCAGCGCGATCGGCGGCTGGGTCGACCTGATCCGCGGCACTCCGTTCCTGGTGCAGATTTTCCTGATCTTCTTCATCCTGCCGGAACTCGGCATCGAGCTCGACGCCTTCACCGCCGGCATCATCGCGCTGACCAATCTGGCCGCCTGCTTCATCTGCGAGATCGTCGTCGCCGGCATCCGCTCGGTGCCGACCGGCCAGGTCGAGGCGGCGCTGGCGTCCGGCCTGTCGCGCTGGCAGCGCATGCGCCAGGTGGTGCTGCCGCAAGCGATGCGCATCGTGCTGCCGCCGCTGGTCGGGCAATATGTGCTGCTGATCAAGGATTCCTCGGTCGTTTCGGCCATCGGGCTCACCGATCTCACCCGCGTCGGGTGGCTGGTGGTGCAGCGTGTGCCGAACGGCCTGCTCGTCTTCTTCCTCGTCGGCGTCGGTTATTTCATCGTCTGCTACCCCCTGATCATGCTGGCCCGACGGCTGGAGCAGCGCATGGGCGCAGCCCATGGCGAGGTGCAGCTATGACGAACCTCAGCAGCAAGAATGGTGCCGGCATGATCGAATTTCGCGGCGTCAACAAATGGTTCGGCCAGCTCAACGTGCTGAAGGACATTACGCTGAGCGTCGAGCCGCGCGAAGTGGTCGTCGTCTGCGGCCCGAGCGGCTCGGGCAAGAGCACCTTGATCCGCTGCATCAACGGGCTGGAGACGATCCGCGACGGCGACCTAACGGTCGACGGCCAGCGCCTCGGCGACCCCGCCACCAACATGACGCGACTGCGCACCGAGATCGGCTTCGTCTTCCAGTCGTTCAACCTCTATCCGCACAAGACGGCGCTCGAGAACGTCACCCTGGCGCCGATCCATGTCCGCAAGATCCCGCGGACTGAGGCCGAGAAGGCCGGGCGCGAGCTGCTCGCCAAGGTCGGCCTCGCCGACAAGGTCGATGCCTATCCGGCGCAGCTCTCAGGCGGCCAGCAGCAGCGCGTGGCGATCGCGCGCTGCCTCGGCATGCGCCCCAAGATCATGCTGTTCGACGAGCCGACCTCGGCGCTCGACCCCGAGATGATCTCGGAAGTCCTCGACGTCATGGTTGCGGTGGCCGAGGAAGGCATGACCATGATGGTGGTGACGCACGAGATGGGCTTTGCCCGCAAGGTCGCCCAGCGCGTCGTGTTCATGGACGCAGGCGCCATCGTCGAGAGCGGCACGCCGGACGAGTTCTTCTCCAACCCGAAGACCGACCGCAGCCGCGCCTTTCTGAGCAAGATCCTGCGGCATTAGAGTTCAAACTCAACTCAGCTGGCTGTCGTCGATGGCCGAGATGGATGGAAAGCGGCCCTTCGCTGGACGTTCCCTAATACGACAGATGCGCGCCGGGCTTCCTCTTAGGGCGGCCATTGCCGCACTTCCACCAGGCCGCTTCCCTTATGCGGGCATCAAATCGATGACCCGCATGATCGCGACCGCACTGCTCGTGTTCTGGGTGCCTTCTGTCGTAGCGCCATTAGCGCAGGCCCAAACATCGCCCTTCTTGACTGTGAACTTTTGTTTGTTGTGAACGACCGAAAGTTCTCCCTCAGTCATGTGGCAGAGCATGTCGTTCTTCATCATGTTGTCAGCCGTCTTCGCTCCGGGCTGAATGACAACATCGCGCAGCTTCACCGTTGCATAGGCTGGTATGACCGACTTGCGCTCACCAAGCGCTACAACTCTGACGCCGGGTGAGACCTCCTTGCCCTCATCGGGGCCGTAAGTCTGGGCGGATGCTGGTGTCCCCCAAGCGATCAGAGGCGTTGCGGCCAGTGTAAGACCGAGTGCAAGTGTGGATCTACGATTGACGGCTTCCATTGTTTCCTCCCTGTTCAAAAGTTGGTCGGAAAGGTAGGCCAACAATCAAGGATGGGCCGTTGCGGCGAAGAGTCAACTGACCTTCCGAGTTAGTTCAGTCTCGCTCGCGGCTAGCGAGGTGATAGTGTCCTGAAGGTTCTGCAAAAAGTTTTGGAGAGAGAACGGCGCTTGCTCTGAAGGGCGAGCGGCCATGGCACGGTGGTGA